>JAKAKP010000113.1 GCA_021813445.1 Deltaproteobacteria bacterium | reverse complement strand
CGAGGGCATTGGCCACCAGGTTGATCCCCCTGCCTCTCAGTTCAGACAGGGCCCTGGCGCCCATTTGATCCCGACTAGCGATACGAAAGGTGTACGCAGATGTTTTTTTAGCAAAGATCCGCTCCAACAAACTCGCAAAGATCCGCTCCAGCCAACTCTGTTTTTGGTCTTGGGGTTTATGAAGCACATAATGTAGACCTTTATTGCCTCTACCCAATTCAGCACTCATCAAAACCCCATTACGGAATTTCAATTCCGTTAGATGGTCTTGGACGATGGCTAAATATTCATCATCTAGTTCTTTGTTGAGCATGGCGAAAAAAGTTGTAAAGCCGGCTGACTCGAATTTATCGGCGTGCTTTTCGGCAATATTCTTAAGCCTTTTAAGAAATCCCAACAACATCTGCATCACTCCAACCGAAGCGGGGAGTAACGAACTGGGACTGGGATGTCTGCCAAAAAACCAATAATAATGTTTTTTCTTGCTTTCAATTGACTCCACTGCGATATCGTAGATATCTTTGACAAGCGAGGAATTTTTCAGACAATCCTCAAGGATATTTTGACGATATACTATTGTGCCCAGATCGCTTAAACCGGACAAAACCGTTTTCCTTGCCACTTCTAATAAAAATTTATCTCCAAGCGCCATAGCATTGAACAACGTGTCCAAATCCAGGTCTTGTGTCAATGCTGATTCATTTAACGGCAATTCCCGCTGGAGGTCAAAATCACGATCTCTATACATGAGAAAAGGCTTCATGATTTTAAGCGTTCCTGCAAATAATCGTAGGTAAGCCGGTATTTTTCGGCGATTGACAGCGCGTAAGCTAGGCCGTCAGCAGGCCTTCTGACAATTTTATAGGTTCTCAATGCCGGGTTTTCGGGAATGACCGTGCTGACCAAGCTTACGGTTTTCTCACTTAAGGATGCCAATTCATCTATAAATGTTACAAAAACGCACAGCAGATCCAATTGTACTATATTTTCCATTATTTTCTTGCCTAAAAAGACTGCGTCTTTCAACGTTGTGGAAGTGAGAATTTCATTCATTATGATAATACTGTTTGGTGTGGCTTGGTTCAATATATCGTAAATGCTGAGCAGGTCGTCCTGCAGTTTACCCCTTAGGTTATTGATTTTTTCTTCCTTTTCAAAATGTGTAAAGATCCTGTCGAATAGAAAGAGTCGTGCTTCTTTGCCCGGGACGGGACAGCCTATGCCGGCCAGATAATGCAACTGTCCGAAGGTGCGGGCGAAGGTGGTTTTACCGCCCTGGTTTGGACCGGATACTACAAATATGCGCTCCTTGTCTTTCAGGTAAAAATCATTGCAGACCACAGGCGAGTTTGCGTTGATGAGTTTATTGGCCAGGGCTAAATCAAATCCTTCAAAATCAAAGACTTCCTTGCATTCCTTGGAAATTTGCGGGTAACAGAATTTCAATCCTGCTCGTTTGAATTTTGCAATAAACTCCAAGTAGGCGACGTAAAATTGTATTTCACGGTCGAAAACACCTATCGTTTCATCCAGATAATTGGCGTTTTTCGCACAGTAATCATCAAGAGTTGAGAATATGTCGGGATACAATTGGGCCACAAAATCCAGGACTCGCGCTTCAACATGGTTCATGGTGAGCCCGTCCGAAAATTCCGCCTTGTAATCTTCCACCACTCCCTGTTTGAATTTCTCGAAGGTCTCCTCTACTTCGGCGCTGTAATCGATCCCAGGTTCATATTTGCGCACCTGGACGTGGTTACCCTTAATGAGCAGACAGTATTTCACCGAGGACAAATCACCCAAAAGCTTCTTCGTTTCCGCCACAAGCGAAGTGAAAGGGTGGGATTCGGCATAGTTCGTCAAATATGCGCGGAAGGCCAAAAAACCACGGGATTTCAGAACTAAACGGGATAAGTCATGCGCCAGGCAATTAACGGCATCGCCATAAATTGCCACCGCGTCCAAAAACATCCTTTCCTTTTGATATTTGTAATAAAGCTTGCCTGCCAGAGTCAGATGTGAGCGCATTGCGCGCATTTTTTCCGCAAATGATTGTATATCCTCAAATAGAACCTCATTTTCAAGATCTATCATAATTTCATGACGATATTTGATCGCCTCAATATCTCCCAAGGAAGTGTAAAAGAAAGGCCTTAAATTATTTTCCTGCTTGCCCGCCACGATGGCATCTACCACCTGATCAAGATTCAGATCAAGGAAAAAGAGGGGCGCTTCAACTGATTCTGCTTTAATACTATCTTCAGTTCTTTCAAATAGTATGCTGTGGAAAGCCATGGAATAGAATCTCCTATGTTCTTTCTATGTCGAGGTCAGTCATTGCGGCGACTCCACCTCCGGGCAAAAATGCATCAAGGGCCGCCCGGTGAAGGGGTTGGCTTGCACTAAGGCCGGGGTGTCATAGACTGCTTCCAGCACTTCCGGAGTGCAGACCGCAGAGGTTTCTCCATCCCGGAAGATACCTCCATCTTTAAGAAAGATGAGGCGCCGGCAATACTGGGTGGCCTGATTGACGTCGTGCATCACCGCCAGAATGGTAAGGCCTTCCTGCTGATTGAGGCGGGTCAGCAACTCGAAGACCCGCAATTTATGACGAATATCCAGGTTGGAGGTGGCTTCATCCAGGAAGAGAATGAGGGTGGCCTGAGCCAGGGCCCGGGCCAGCACGACTAACTGGCGCTCGCCGCCGCTCACCCGGTTGATGAGTTGAGGCGCCAACCCTTGGGTCTGGGTGGCGGCCATGGCCGCTTCCGCGGCCTCCAGGTCCTCCCGGCGCTCCCGTTGAAAGCGGCCCAGATGAGGGTATCGGCCCATGAGCACAATTTCCCAACAACTGAAAAGAAAGCTGATCCAGTTTTCCTGGGACACTATGGCTATCTGGCGGGCCCGGGGCCCAAGTCGCCACTTGTTTAAAGGCACGCCTTCATAATAAATTTGACCTCCCCGGGGAGGCAGCAGGCCGGTCAGGGCGTTCAGCAGGGTGCTCTTGCCTGAGCCGTTTGGCCCTAAGAGGCCCACAAACTCCCCGGTCGCGACCTGGAAATTCAAGTCCTTCAAGACGATGTGGTTATCGTAGGCTATGGTCAGGCTCTCGGCTTTAATCATTGGCAGTTCTATCTTAAGCTGGCTCCATGCTCATTCCCCAAATTAACTTCCACTTGCCTGGGCCAGGGGACCGTTTCTGCCGGTTCCCGAGGCTCCATGACGGATTGCCGTTTATAGAGCCGCCGATACAGGTCGTTTTGTTGCAGGAGCGAGTGATGGGCGCCTACGCCGACAATGCGGCCCGCGGCTAGGACCACGATGCGATCGGCGTTCCGCACGGTGGAAAGACGATGGGCCGCCACCAGGGTGGTGCGGCCCTGGATAAGCCGGTCCAGGGCCAGCTGCACCTTTCTCTCCGCTTCGGAATCCAACTCGGAAGTGGCCTCATCCAAGATCAGGATCTGCGGGTCTTTTAACAAGGCCCGGGCGATGGCCAAGCGCTGGCGTTCCCCTCCAGAGAGACGCGCTGGTCACCGAGCTTTGCAACAGATTGACATCATAAGTCTGGCGGCTCATCAAATCGCCGGTGGAGTTGCTGTCGAAAAAGGCCAGCGGCTGCCGCTGCATAGAGGAAAAAAGTTCATTCCGCAACCGGTTGACGATACCATTACCGATAAAGCTCATGAAATATTGATGGGTATAGGCCAAGGCTCCTTTGACCAGGTACAGCAATATTATCAAGGGCGGCAGCAGATAAAGCATCTGGAGCCGCCGGGCAAGGAAAACATCGTCCAAAGACCGGCTTCACCAGGAATGCCAGCAGCGCGGTAATCCCCGAAACCCCCAGCATGGCGGCAATCGCCGCGGCCAACCGGAGCCGGTGAGGCTGCAAATAGGCAAGCAGGCGCAAATATAAACGCAGGTCTTGGGCCATGATAGCTGGAATCTTCAGAGTCGGTTTCGCTACCGCACGATAAGCACGCTGCAAGGGGCATGGCGGCTCACCTTTTCGGCCGTACTGCCCAGGAACCTGGCCCACACCTCGGAAAGCCCGGTATGTCCCATCAGGATCAAATCAAACTTGCCTTCTTTAGCTACTTCCACGATGGTCTGGGCGGGATGGCCCATGCGGATCTCAGTTTTCAGTTCGATCCCCGCTTTTTGTACTCTGGTTCGCGCCTCCTCCATAATTTGCTCAAAATACTGGTAGCCAAAGACTTTTTCCGCGACTTCCATGAGGGAAGGGGGGATTTTTTCCTGCACAGTCAGGGCCCAGAGTTCCGCCTGGTGTAGCCTTGCCAAATTAATTCCGGCCTCCAGGGCCTGTTTGGCACCTTCCGAGCCGTCATAAGCCAACAGGATTTTCTTGAACATCTTGCACCTCCCATCTGTATCGTCCGACCAGGTCAACCAGGAATCACTCTTCTTAGCGGCGCACATAGCACATTTCCCTGGAGATCAGGAGAAAGAAGGGAATGGCGCCAAGCTGCACGATCACGGAAAAGATAATGAGGCTGCCCAAAGAGTATCCGTACAGAATCCCCATAAGGACGCTCCCCAGAAGCCAGAAAAGTCCGAAGACCGCCTGGGAGATGCCGAAGGCCGAGGCCCGGTGATCTTTCGGGATCATTTCCGCCAGGGCCGCCTTAATCACCGATTCCTGGGCCCCCATACCGATGCCCCAAAGGATCATGCCGAGAAAGGCCAATTGGACGCCCCCGAGGAACACCAGGGGGGCAAAGGCTGCTGATATTATTGCCGCGGCAATGAGCACGGAGACGCCCAGGCGGTCGAACAGGCGCCCCAAGATCAAGGCGGCGGCGCCGTCCACCCCCATGGCTACCGCATAGGTGATGGGGATGAGATTGACCGGCACCGTTGCAGCCTTGTCGAAGTGATAGGCGATCAGGGGAAAATCGGCGAAGCCGGCGCCGATCAGGGCCGTGGCGGCGGTATAGAGCCAGAAAGGCCGCCGGGGCAGCCCTTCGGTTTCCAGTTTGGGGACGCTCACCTCCAAATGCTGGGGGTGGGGATAAATATATGAGGCGGATACGAGTGCCAGTACCGCCAGGATCGCCGAGACCAGCAAGGCTGCAAAACAGGTTCGGTAATCTCCTTTAAAATAAAGCACTGCGGCGACGATGAGGGGACCGACCATGGCGCCCGTCTGGTCCATGGCTTCATGAAAACCGAACCCCCACCCGTGCCCCACTTGCGAAGTGGCATGGGACAGCATAGCATCCCGGGCCGGGTTACGGATGGCCCGGCCCACCCTTTCCAGCATTATTAAAATCGCGGCTACTTCCCAGCGTCCGGCCAGGGCCAGCGCGGGAACGGAAAACATCTGCAAGCCGTAGCCCACGTAAGTTATCGGCCAGTATCGCTTCGTGCGGTCCGCCAGGTATCCCGATATGAACCGCACAGCATAACCCAGAAACTCTCCCAACCCCGCCACGGTGGATACCACTATGGCGCCGGCTCCCAAGAGGCCCAGGAAAGGGCCGGTAATAGTGCGGGCCCCCTCATGGGTCATGTCGCTAAACAGGCTGATGATCCCCAGCAAGATGATGAACTTCCAGGCGGTCCCGGTGTTAAGATTTTTAGTTTCCACTCATTTCCCCTTTTTCTCACGTTGCCTTAACGGCTTCGGATCAAAATTTCCGGGATAAGCTCTTCTACCAATTCCCCTCTCTCGAAAACCCTGACGACCGAGCTTTCCGAAACCACCACGGCTAGGGCCTGCGTTTCCCTGGTCATGGAAGCCGCGGCCATATGACGGGAGCCCAGTCCCAACAGCAGGTTAATACCGTCGGCGGAGGCATTGAGATAGCGGCAGGCTGAAAGCACGATGCCTTCACTGGAGACAATGAAGGCGCCGTCCAGCCGGGCCAACTCTTTGACGGTCTCCCGCATATTGGCGTTGTCGATGCCCTTCAGGGGGCTCTGGGTGTCCCAGTAAGGGGTCATAGATCAGACACTGGGAACGTTTCAGCACCTCTTTGGAGTCGAACGCCATGAAGATGGTGCCGACCTTTTTTCCCCCTCGCCCTTCATGGGCGATTTCCAGGGCCAAAGTGAGGACTCCTTCCAGAACAGACCGGTTGGCGCTTTCTTTCGGAGAGCAGATCTTGTCCAACAAGTGGGCGGTAACCAGCATGGCTCGGACCTCCATATTTGCAAGCTGGTGATCCTGTACAAACTTGCTACAAGGTGTCCTGCCCGGAGTGATGTGAATAAGACATAAAAAAACTCCTGATCGCCGTGAAGTAATCAGGAGTCATTAGCTTTACGCGGTTCGGGAGATTTCCCCAGGCGGATCTCCATCGCCTATTAATAAATTAATACCGGATTTGCTGGATGCAAGCAATTCCCCAACAAATCACATTAGCCGCTGAATTATCAACACTATTCCCAGACTGATCAAAATATAGGCTGCATAGAGGTTGACACTGCCGCTGTGGATTTTCCCGAGCAAGGCGGCCAGCCAACGCCCCAGCCTGGCTAAGGGACTAAACATGGTGCGTTCCAGGATATAGACCTCTTGCCGCTGACTTTTGACTGCGATGAGGAAATGCTCTGCCACTGTTTCCCGCATCTCGTCGAAAATGACGGGCCGAAAGACTGCCTCAAAAATCACCCTCACGGGATTGGAAAAGCCGGTGGCCGTATAGGTCATTTTGGGTAACAATTGCCGCACACCTCCGGCCCAGACCGGCCCCCTGTCCACTTTTCTGGACCTCGTCAAGACCCGGAACAAAATCAGGCTGCCCCCCATGAGCAAAATCAGGACGACAAAGGTGTAAGAAGTTGACATGGCATAGACCACGGGGTTGTGCTCAGTGCCCCGATGCATAACCACCAGGCCCTGACCCGGAAGAAAGGTGCGGCCGACCTGAGCCCCGAGATCGTGGAATTCGGAAACGAACTCTTGGGGAAACCTGGCATTTCCCTGGGGGGCGGTAAAAAAGGGCGGCACCAGTTCGTCCACCATGTGTTCATGGGTAAAGGTGGCAATAGTATTATCCAGTACCGGAATAACATAGGTTGGCAGGATCCCGAAAAGCAGGCAGCATAGCGCCAGGATAGCCATGGGCGCCTGCATCGAACGGTTTACCTCCACGGCTTTGGAGGCCTTGGGGGATCTGGCAAGCCCCAGAAAGCTCATGGCAAAAGCCTTGACAAAACAGGTGACCGCCAGGGCCGCGGTCAGGGCCAGGGCCGCGGCGCAGAGGGCAAAGATGATCTTTATCCCCATAGAAGATAGCTCGACGCTGCGCAACATGGTTTGCAGGGTCAACCACTCACTGACAAAACCGTTGAATGGAGGCAGGGCGGCAATGGACAGGGCGCCGACCAGGAAGAAAAGGCTGGTCCAGGGCATAACCCGGATCAACCCGCCCAACCGGTCCATGTTCCTTTCGCCCGCACTGTAATCCACCGCCCCGGCCCCGAGAAACAGCAGCGCCTTGTAAAGCGAGTGGTTCAGCAGATGATAAAAAGCGGCAATGAAAGCAATGCCTGCCAGGGCCGGCAGGCCGGCGATCCTGAAGATAAAACCAGCCCCCAGGCCCGCGGTGATAATGCCGATATTTTCAATGGAGCTGTGGGCCAGCATCTCCTTCATATCATTTCTGATGACGGCATAAAGAATTCCCACCAGAGCGGAGATGCTGCCCACGATCAAGACGATAGCTCCTGCGCCGATGTCCTTGACCGGCAGCAGATCGGCGTTAAACCGCACAATCCCGTAAAGGCCCAGGTTAAGTATGACTCCTGACAGGATGGCTGAGACATTGCTGGGCGCAGCCGGGTGAGCCAGGGGCAGCCAGATGTTGGTGGGCACCAGGCCTGCCTTGACGCCGAAGCCGAAAAAGGAGAGCAAAAAGATGGCCCAGGCTGAGGCTTGTCCCATCCCGGCGGCCGCGGCTCTGAGGGCCGGGAAGTCAAGACCGGTAGCAGTCCGGGCCAGTAAAAAGAAGGCCAGCACCACGGCGATGGTCCCGGCTTCACCCAGGCTCAGCATGAGATAGCCGGCCTTGGTAGTATCCTCTTTTTCGTGTTCGTAGTTAACCAGCAGATAGGAAAAGATCGACATCGCTTCCCAGGCGAGCAGAAACGAAAGCATGTCACCGGCTACCAGTAAGAGGACAATGGCGGCCAGGAGCAGATGGTAATAAATACCGAATGATTTGAAGCCGTAGCGTTTTACATACTTCGGCAGATTCATATAGGAGGCCGAGAATATGGAGACGGGCAGAAACACCAGACCAGCTATGAACACAAATAAGGCCGACAGCCGGTCCATCTTGAGAACCATGGGCCCTAGGGACCAGATGTTCCAGAGGTCCACTTGCCAGGCCTGACCGGAAAGGAGAACCGCGCCGCCTACCCACAAGATGGTGAGAGAAGACAGAGAGCCGATCCAAGCCAAAACTACCCGGTTTGCCCGGCGAGGCAGCAGGGCCGCCAGCACCACCCCGGCTCCACAGAGAATCAGGAAAAGGAAGAACAGTCTCTTGGGATCAATCACCGCGCTCACCTCCTGGAGACGATGAATTTAGCTCGCACGCAGCAGGCTCTACCCGGCCGATGAGGGCCAGCAGAGCATGTAAGATTGCCAAGGGCGGGGGAGGACACCCGGGGACCAGGATATCCACGGGAATCAGGCTGGCAACACCTCCCATGGAGGCGAAACTTGTGCCAAAGACCCCCCCGAAAATGGCGCAGGCGCCCAAGGCCAGAACTGCTTTGGGAGTTGGCATGGCCTCATAGGCCGAAAGCAGCGGCTGCCGCATGTGTTCGGTCATGGGGCCCGCCACCACGAGGACATCGGCGTCCCGGGGTGTGGGAGTGACAAAGAATCCCAGACGGTGCATGTTGTAATAAGGCTTGTTGAGCTGCTCGATTTCGCTCAAGCAGGCGCCGCAGGCCCCGGCGTCGAGGATCCGGAGGTGCAGCGAACGGCGAAAAGATCTACCGAATTTTTTGGCCAGCTCGACCCTGGGGTGAGGAGAAACGGCCCACTCATAGTTCCCCTGCCACTGCCAGGCCAGGGGAGTCTCAGTCTGGCGGAGGCAGCGGTAACAATGGATACAGCGCGGCTCACGCAAGACTACCTGCTGATCCTCCGAAAGCAGGGCTTCGGTGGGGCAGCAGGAGGCCGCAACGCTAGCCTCCCCGGCGGCGGCAAAAGTTCTTGGCAGATCAGTAGGGAATCCCGGCGATACGCCGGAGGCGGTCTCCTCCCTGGCCGGATATGCGGTGGTTACGATTCCTGAGCGAATGCCTTCCCAAACCCATTCCCACATAGCTGATACTCCTACCGGTCGCACTCGGCGTTAGAGAGCCCGAAGCTGGCCATGATAATGGGGAAATCCTGATAGGCGAAATCCTCGGCGGCAAAATGAAAGCCATGCCAATTAGTGAACGAGGGGGTAGTCAGGTGATAGCGCCGAACGCGCCCTTGCTCATCGAGTCTCACCCAGTGAAAGGTGGCACCCCTGGGGGCTTCTGCCCAGCCGAGGGCGGCGCCCGGTTTGAGGGCAACTTCCCGTGCGGCAATCTCTCCCGGGGGCAGAAAGGATAATATCTTTTGCAGGATCTTGGCGGATTGTTCCGCTTCCCGGAAAAGCAGGCGCAGCCGGGCGTAACCGTCCCCTTCCTCTTCCTGCGGGACTTCGAAGGAGATCTCGCTGTAAAGAGCATAAGGCAGCACCTGGCGCAGGTCCCGGGCCAAGCCGGAAGCCCTGGCAATGGGCCCCACCAGGCCATAATTACGGGCCTGGTCTTTGGTCACCATCCCGACTTCCTCCAGGCGGTCAAGAAAGCTGCTGGAGTAACGCAGCAGGTCATAGAGCCGCGCCAGTTTAAGGAAAATGGCTTGCACCCCGGAGGATAAGTCCTCACACTGCCGGTCGTTGAGATCCAGGGTGACTCCGCCAGGCTTGTTCAAGCCAAAGAGATAGCGGTGGCCGGTCAAAGTCCCGCTCAGACGGAGGGCCTCCTCTTCCAGGATGCCGGCCTGGCTGGTGGCCACGGCCAGGGCGGTGGAGTTGCAAATCCCCGCTATTGCCGCCACATGATGGCGGAAGCGTTCCAGCTCCGCAAAGACGATGCGCAAGGCCTGGGCCCGGGAAGGGAGGTCAACCCGGCAAATAGCTTCCACCGCCTGGCAAAAAGCCAGGGAATGGGCAAAGGACGAAGTGCCGGAAAAGCGTTCCGCCAGGAGGAGGACCCGGTCAACGGCCTGGCCTTCGGCAATCTTTTCCACACCGCGAAACTTATAGAAGAATCGGGGCCAGATGCGAATCACGTCCTCCCCCACGCTTTCCAGGAGGAAAAGAGCCGATTCGGCGGCGTCAGAAAAGACTGGCCCGATGGGCATCAAGAAGGCTCCGGGAGCCTGAACCACATGGTAAGGCTGGAATGGGCGCTCAACCGGAGGGTGTGGGCCAGGCTGGCTGCCATCGAAATTTTTCCGCATGGGGTAGATTTCTGCCGGCCATGCCTCATGCCGCACGATGTCTATGAGGCGAGGGTGGCCCTCGAACCTCAGGCCGAAGAGATCCCAGGCTTCCCGTTCCTGCCAATCCGCAGCATGAATGATCGGGCTGATGCTGGGAACGGTGGTTTTTTCAGCCTTATCCAGCCGCAGACCCAAATGTACCGCCTCGCTATCCGGTTCGCCATAGAAGACATACCTGAGTAACCAATTCTCGTTGGTCTCTTCGACAATCAGGCTGCCAAGGGCATAGTCCATGTCGTCAATGAGCCAGCGGCACAATTCCAGAAGTTGGTTGCGGTCGCATTCGACATAACATTGGGACAGAGCTGTATCGCAGCTGACATTAACCTTCCAGTGCCAACGTTTGGCAATGGCTTCGGCAAGATCAAGCTGCCTATGGTTTTTTGATAAACCTTGAGCCATTTACATTCCCCCCAACGAAGCAGCAGCGTTATGCAGAAGTTGATAAAGTTGCTTCGGAAGGTAAAAGCCAAAGAGAATTACCGGAATTACCGTGATGAGGAGGGCGATGATGCAAGTCACGGGTAAAATGATGCGTTTAGGTATTATTGCTCTACCGAACTGCACCGACTTGTCGTCCATCAAAATGATTTCCGGATTTCCAAAGACCATGTGATTGATTTGATACATGATGCTAAAAAAGGCTATCCCGATAAATAAGGCCAGAAGCCCTATAACCAGGTATTGGCCATTCGCTATCCCGGCCTTCAATATGGAGATTTCGCTTAGAAAGACTGCGAAAGGCGGAGCCCCGGCAATCCCCAAGCCCGCTACCATAAGAAAAACCCCGGCCAGTGGGGATATCCGGATGAGACCGCGAATGGCCGGGATGTTCCTGGTTCCGGTTGCCAACAGAGTGGCGCCCGCCGCGAAAAAACACAGAGATTTGGTGACCGAGTGAGTGACAATCTGGAGCATGGCCCCGAAATGGGCCGAAAAACCGCCCAGTCCTGCCGCAACCAGGATAATCCCCATGTGCTCCACGGTGGAAAAAGCAAACAAGCGCTTGTAGTCCTTGGTATGGAGCATCAGAAAGGCCGCGGCGCCGCTGGAGATGAGGCCAAAAACGATAAACCAGGTGCCAGCCATTGAGGGACCGACGCCCCCGGAAAACATGGGTAAAAACCTTATGATGCAGTACAGGACAGCACTGGTCTCCGTGCCGGACAAGATGGCACAGATCGGCGAAGGAGCCTGGCTATAGGCCTCTGGAATCCAAGTATGTAAAGGCACCAGGCCTACCTTGGTGCCAAACCCGATGAGAATGAATAAAAAGCCGGTACCGAGGAGGGCGGGTGGAATTTTGGGCGCGGCGGCAATCAGATTGTCCCAGGTCAAAGGCGCCGGGCCGGTCAAGCGCAACCCCCAGCAGAGGATGAGTATGCCCAGTAAGGCCAGGGAGGCCCCCATGCAAGTGAGCACGGCATATTTCCAGGCCCCTTCCAGGGCTTGGGGAGTGGATTCGAAGCTGACCAGGAAAACCGACATCAGGGTGGTCAATTCCACCGCGATCCAGACCAGCGCCAGATGGGAAAGGATGGGCACGGCCAGCAGCGCCAGCAGGAAAAGATTGAACCGGCTGTAATACCTCCGGATTTTTCTATCATCAGTGGCTGCCACCGTGGTTCCCAGGTAGCCCCAGGAAAACAGGGCGGCGGTCAATCCGACAAAAGCCACGAGGACGAGAATCAAGGCGCTGAAGCTGTTGCACTCGAGATAATCCTTGACTGCGATGAACGCCCCTTCCTGAGTGGTGGCCAGAGCGACCCGCAAAGATAATAGAAAAACCGCCAGCATGCCCAGAACCGTTACTGCGGGGGCGAATCTTCTCCCTACCGGCACTAGGGACAGCACCGCGGCCAGGAGGCTGATGATCAGGATGCAGACTAGCTCCAAAGTTTATTCCTCCCTCAGGGCCATCAGTTTGCCCACTGCGGTTTTGGCGATGATGGTGTGAATCCGCATGGCCAGTAGCCCGATCACCAGGACTGTGATCAGCACGTAGAAAGCGGCGGCGAGTTCGGCGATAAGGGGCAAGCTGGGCGCTATAGAGATGCCGGCGAAAAAGGCCCCGTTTTCCATGGCCAGAATCCCCAAAAGCTGGGGCACCGCCTCCCGCCGCACCGTGACGGTGTAGGCGCCGATAAGGAGGCTGGCCATGCCGATGGGCAAATTGACCTTCTCAAAAATCCCCGCGCCTGCGGCAGTCAAGAGCGGGCTGGCGATATAATAGGCAAAGATGGTGATGGCCGCGGACAACAGTAAAGTTGTCGGGATATTAAGTACCTGGGAAATCTCCCGTTTGGAAAAACTGTCATAGCCCACGGACTGACGCAAAACCCAGGGAATCAGAAAGACCTTGGTAATGATGGTCAGGGCCGCCACCACAAAGAGGTGGATCGAGGCGTAATGGTAACCGATAAGGATGGCGGAAACCGCCAGGAGCAAGGACTGGAAGATATAGAGACGTAAACAGGTGAGCATCTGGCGGATCGCCACCAGGCCGAAGGCGCAGAGCAGAAAAAACCCGCCGGTGAGTGCGTTCAGCTTGGAGAAGAAGGAAAACAGCAATTCTGGCTCATTCATGGTTACCCTCCTACATGAAAAACAGTCCGATGATCATGGCAGCCACCGAAGTGACAAAGGCTGCGCCGAGAAATTCGGTGATGCGAAAGAGCCTCAACTTGGCCAACGAAGACTCGATGGCCACCAAAACCAAGAGAAAGATGAAGATCTTGATGAGGATCAGCGGTACGGCTAACAAAACGTTCCCGAGCTCGTTGCCATGGGCCAAGCCCCAGGGAGCTACCAGGACATTCAGGAAAATGCAGCACAGCACGAAAAATTTCATGGCCCCGCCCCACTTCATCAAGGCGGCCCCTCTGCCGGAATACTCCAGGCCTTTTGATTCATCGATCATGGCCAGCTCAAAGTGGCCTGAAGGATTGTCCACGGGAATCTTGCCTGTCTCCGCCAGGATCAGCATGAGAAAAGCCAGCAGCATCAGGATATGGGCAGGTTCGAAGAAGTTTGCCAGCGGGGTGACCCAATGCTTCTGGACGATATATGGGATGGTAGAACCGGCAATGAAGGACACGGTGAAGAAGACGATCATGAAGACCGGTTCCGCCAGGAACCCCACCATCCGGGTGCGGCTGGCCCCCATGGGCCCATACGGGTTGCCGGTGTCGATGGCAGCCAGGGTGGCAAAAAACCCGCCCAGGGCCAAAATGAACCCGCCACCCAACATGTCACCCATGAAGGCAAAAAACAGGGGATAGTCGGTCAAGACCGGAATCAGGAGGGTAACAAAAATCGGAGTGATGAAGACTACAAAGGGGGTAAGACGAAAAATCCAGGAACTCTGGTCCGAGACCACTTCATCCTTGTGAAACAGCTTCCAGATATCCCGGTAAGGCTGAAAGATGCTGGGACCCCGTTTGGACTGGACATTCTCTTTTAATCGGGCAAGAATTCCTTTTATTAGCGGTGCAAAAGCCATGACCACTATCACTTGAATCAGATTGAAAATGATTTTATTGATCATGGTTACTCCCTCTTGGGTTTAGTCGTGCAAGTATTAATAAGATTCAATGATATTCCATATCGTGATCAGGCAAAATTTCCCATTCATCGTCAAAAGAGTCATTTTCAGTTAATATTATAGTTATATATTTCCCTCCTCCAAAAGAATGGTTCGGAGGAGGCTGATATAATTTCAATTTTATGGCCGGTATCATTTTTTTCTCAGTCTCTCGTTTATCACTTTTCTTAGAAACCTTATTCCCATCAATAACTTCCCAAAGCGATCCATCTCTTTTGCTACGGATAGATTTCCCAATTGCAGGAACACTCTCCCTCGTATTTATAAGATTGGAACTAGAGTTTTTTATAGACGACAACGCAGGTTCTCCAGTAAAAATCATTCCCAAATCTGCTATTAATGTAGTGACCAGGATTGCGACGACGGAAACGGCCAATATTATGTCACCGCCCGGAACGCCAAGCTCCATTGGAATAGCGGCGATTACGGCTTGGACTGTTGCTTTGGGAATATTGCTACCTACAAAAAAGGCACGTTCTTTCCGGGTAAGTCCATAACCTTTAATAAAATAGTTTATTACGCCGCTCCGAAGTATAAGACTGCACGCAATGACCCCCAGCCCAACTAAGCTCACATTCCAAACAATATGTATATTAACTTGAGCTCCGATCAATACAAATAGCAATAATTCACAAAAGATACATAACGTTTTAAACTTGTCTGATAATATATGGGCATTGGCCTCTGATTTTTCAAGAATGACGACGCCCATAACGAGAACTCCCAAGAGAGACGCGACAGGGAGGATATTATGGACCAAATCTTCGATATGGATCATTACAAGGATAAAACCAAAGAGCAGAAGCATTGACCGGATAGGAGTAAAAAAAGAGTCATATTTAATAGTAATTTTATTAAATATGTATCCGAACAAAAGTCCTAATACTATCATTGCAATAATTGAAATGGGAATTGCGGTTGAGGGTGGGATTAACGTAAATTGGTTTTTAAAATAAAGGCTCATATAAAGAGTAAATATTAATATAGTAAACACATTATTAAAGATTATAGAAGCCAAATTAATATATGCTATATTTTGAATGCCAGTTTTTGCATATTGCTTAAGATTAACGACCTTGGGAACAAAGAAGGAGAGCGAAACGGCACTCAGAACTATGCCGAGGATGCCGGATTCCTGCCAGCCTAAGTGTAAGCCAAAATGAGATAGAGGGACTAAGCAACCGATTTCAAACAAAACGGGGATTGTTGCCATTAACAATGTCGGCAGGAGGGCCTGATTTAGGAGGTCGCGTTGCAACTCAAAAATAGCCCATGAGAGAATTGCAGCAAAAGCCAACTTTCTGAGATCAGCTGCCACGGCAAGAGCGGAGGGGCTCAAGAGATTAAAAAAATGCGGTCCACACAAAATTCCTACCAGAAGCATTCCCACTAGTGCTGATAACCGCAGCTTCCGGCATATATAACTCGCTGTCAGTCCAGCGATAATGACGACTATCAAGGGAGAATTCAAAGAGAATCTCCTAAGTTATCATCGAGAAAAACCTTAGGTATAAAAAAAGCTCCTGACCTCACGTAGGATGTGAGCTCAGGAGCCATCAGCGTTGCCGCGGTTCGGGTAGAATCTTTTTCTCCCTGGCGGACCCCATCGCCTTTTTTACCGCAGTTCTTTAGCCGGTTTCTTCAGTAAGGTCAAGATAAATGTAAGGCTCTCTCCTAATTTAATATTAATTAAAGGAAAATATCCTTAGACATCCCATAAGTTACTAAAGGTCATCGCCTTCCGGGGCTGAGGCTGGCTATGAGGCAAACCCGGCACGCAGCAATGCGTCACGGCTGATCAGCCCTCTAAATTTTCCCTTTGCGTCTACCACCGGCAACCGCTTGATCGCCTTGTCGAGCATCAAGCGGATGGCTTCATTTATCGGGGCATCTTCTTGGACCGTGACGATATTGGTATTCATGACCTCGCCGGCGGTTTTCACACTCAAGAGGAATTGTTGGAGTTGCCTCTGTTTTCGGCCCCGCTCGGTAAAAGGAATTTTGCTCACAAAATAATCCCAGATACCAGGATGCCGCTCAGAGAAAGCGATCAGGAGGTCCCGATCCGAAATCAATCCCAGGAAAAGTCCTTTCCGGTCCACCACGCAAACTCGCTGAATGTCGTTACGGTCAATGGTTTCGATCACTTCCTCTACCGGAGTGTCTGGAAACACCGTGGGAGTGTCTCTACGCATGATATCGGCTGCAGAGCGTAAATTTTCCACCACGATTTGCTGCGCTTGGAAGGATTTCCAGTCCGGAGATTCCCGCATGCTGGTACGAAACACGTCCACACGCGACAGTATACCGACAAGTTTGCCCGCGTCATCAATGACGGGAAGGCGCTTCACCCCTTTCTGCAGCATCAAATCTACGGCTTCCGTGACCAGACTGTCCTGTCGTATCGTCACCGGCTGCCGGGTCATTACTTCCTTGGCTTGCCTCGGTTTAAGAGCCTCAAGGACAACCTCCACTTTTTGCTGATCCGATTCAGCCAACAGGCCAAGCCTCATGGGCATGCCAGCCTTATAAATTAAATCCCCCTGAGAAATGACCCCGACCGGCCGGTCCATCCCGTCGACCACAGGAAGCCCGGTAAAGGTGGAGGAAAGCAGCAGGCGCACCACTTCGTCCAATGGGGTATCCAGGCTAACCTCTTTCGGGTTAGGGGTCATTATGTCCCGAACCCTGGTTTCTTTCGGGATGAGAAGACCGCGGGTCTTATGGGAGATGACGTTCAAATCACGCACCGCGACAATGCCGTCCGCGACCATCTCCTCCAATTTTGACAAGATCCTTTCGGATTCGGCAGCCGGGACAACAATGGTGATGCGCAGAGGCATATTGTAGGAAAGAACCTCAAGCCTGGCGGTGGCAATCTCCCCACTTTCGTAAAGGCCCTCAATCCCTCGGGTTACCAGACAGCGCGCGGCGATCTTCAAGTCATGAACAAGCCGGATGATGGCTTCGTAGAGGGGGGTTCCTTGCCAACGAACTTCTTCACTGGTAAATATCTCGATTATTTTGTACTGCAGCATAATTGGCCCTTCCTACCGTAAGCGGCCCACCAACATGCCCAAGAAAACCAGGGCCAACCCAAAGATATTGTTGGAAAGAAAGTTGGCCGTCATGACCAGGTACGTTCCTTCACGCAAGGAATTTATGGTCTCCAGGCCAAAGGTTGAAAAGGTAGTCAGGGCCCCAAGAAACCCGGTCATGAAAAACAGGCGAACCGAGGAATTCATGATGCCGAAGCCCCGCTCGGCCAAGGCAAAGGCCAAGCCGATGAGAAAGCAGCCTGAGAGATTGACGATTAGAGTTCCCCATGGGAATCTGGTACCAAAAAGCCTGGCGGCCAGCAATGAAACTCCATATCGGGACAGCGCCCCGATACAGCCGCCCGCCATCACTAAAAGTATTTTCATTATCCAGCCATCATTCCTTATCAATTGCCGCAGCCAATTAAGCGCGAGGAATTCCCGGACTCTGTGCGGGAGAGTCAAAGGCAGCTTTGAGAAGTAGTTGCGTTTTTGCAGCTTCAAACGCATTGACATAGATTCCCGATGACTCGGGTTAAGCTAACATGCGCATGACCTAAGGGCAAAAAAAACTTCTACTGGACCCTCTGGCCAGTAGAAGTCATCAGCCTCAGGGCCTGGACCCCAGACGGTTAGTGGTGGACTTCATCACCTGCAAAATTATAGCATTACCAACCCTTCAGCTTCAATAATTTTTCCGGCTTAAAAAGCTTCCCAGGATTTCGTGTTTAGTTCGTTGTTGGGGATTTTTTTCACTCATTCTGCTTGACATTCGTTTAAAAAGACTTAAAAATAAAGCTTAATAAGCAAAAAGGCGATGAAGTCCGCCGCAACCGCCTCGCTTATCTAGGCGGGGCCGATGACTTCTGTCCAAACGGGCAGAAGTCATTTTTTTTCTGGCCCGATACAACCCCAAGAAGTGGGCCGCCTTGAAAGGGTTTAGAGAAATCTCAAGCAAAAGGCGTGCTCGCGGTTATTTTTATGAAAGGGGCAAACTCCCTGCGGTGTCCGGAAGTGATTTTGATCATGCCGCGCCGGAGAGAAAATAGAAAAACGAGGTGTCACAGGCTTTAGCCCGCGCCAACTCTGACTGAAAGCCTGTTCAACTAAAGAATCCCCCTCCTCTGGGCAGACTTCATCGCCTATGAACCTCCTAAGGGGAGGGGGAGCCGGGGTGAGGGGTGGTGAAATCACCTTTCCCCTCACCCCGGTCTTTTGCTCTAAGGAGATTGGGACACTTCCACTGGTTTATTTTGACATTGAGGACATTGAATAAAGAAGGCTCAAAATTTAAAAGGCGATGAAGTCCGCCACAACCGCCCCGCCCATGGGGCGCGGGACGATGACTTCTGTCCAACGGGCAGAAGTCATTTTTTTTCTGCCCGACTCACTGCCAATAGGAGGGACGGCCATGAGAGATTTTGAGGAAATCATCCAGGAAAAGGGGCTGCCCCGGGTAGGACAAACGGTGCGCAGCAAGGACTACGGCACCCTTTGGCGAGTCATGGAGAAGAGAGAACTCTGGCAAACCATCTCAGACGATCCCGAGACCGGGCAGCCCCGTATGATTCCTGCCATTTACTTAGCTTACTGGAAAATCCAGGAGGGCGGCCCGCCCGGCGCCGGGAAGATGATGGGATTTACCTATACCCTCTATGATAATACCTTTACGACGCACTGGGAAATCGTGCCCTGACCTCCAGAAGCCGGCATGAGGAAAACGAGTTGAAGGAATTGGAGAGTTGCCGATGACCGTTATTGAATCAATTCAACCCTCGGAAAAGCTTCAAGTGCTCCACCTTATCAGGGAATCCGGAAGGAGGTCCGACCATGGGAAAGGTTATCGAGCTCCACCTGACCAAAAAGGCCATTTACCGGGCCGCGGTAAAGGAAATGAACCGGATGTACCAACTTTCTGCGGGCGGCACCGACCCTATCATCGACGAGGCGTCCCGGTGGGCGTTTGAACGGGGTGAAATAGACGAAGTAATTTGGAAGGATTGGGGAACTTACTGTGAAACGGTTCTACATAAGATGGGATCAATGATTTGACATAAGCGACCCTCAATATTGAATGATGCGCCGAAACAAGGCCGGATGAATTGCAGTCGACTTGGCAATAACCCCGGTCGCGGTAAGAAAACCGGGCCGCGGTAACATCATTTAAAACAATAAGGAGGGTAGTTTAATATGGCTAAGTATGACCCCACCAAGCAGGAAGACTGGCAGATTTCAGAAATTGCCGAAGAAGATCTTGATTTTAACGCGCAGTGTGACAAGATCGGCATCCTACCCGAAGAGCGCATCCCTTATGGCCGGAAGATCGGCAAAGTGGACTATATGGCCATTAAGGAGCGCCTCAAGGACAAGCCGCAAGGCTACTACATCGACGTCACCGCCATCGTCCCTACCCCCCTGGGGGAAGGTAAGACTACCTGCTCCATGGGCCTCATCGAGGGCCTAGGGAAACGAGGGGTAAATGTCGGTGGTGCCATCCGCCAGCCTTCCGGTGGCCCCAGCATGAACATCAAGGGCTCCGCCGCGGGCGGCGGCATCTCCCAACTCATCCCCCTCACCGACTTCACCCTGGGACTCACCGGCGATATCAACGCCGTGATGATCGCCAATAACCTGGCCATGGTGGCGGTGACTTCCCGGCTGCAGCATGAAAATAATTACGACGACGAGCAACTGGCCAGGATCCCCCTGAAGCGGCTGAACATCGATTCCAGAAGAGTGGAGTTCAAATGGTGCTTTGACCTGTGCGCCCAGGCGTTGCGCAACATCGTCATTGGCCGGGGCAGCAAGATGGACGGCTATATGATGGACTCCAGCTTCACCATCGCAGTGGCCTCGGAAGTGATGGCGGTTCTCTCCATGTTCAGCGATTTGCCGGACCTGCGCAAAAGGTTGGGCGAGATCACGGTGGCCTACGACAAGAAGGGCAACCCCGTCACCACCGAGGATCTGGAGTGCGCCGGGGCCATGACCGCCTGGATGGTAAAATCCATCAACCCCACCCTAATGGCCACCGTGGAATACCAGCCCGTTTTGGTGCACGCCGGCCCCTTCGGGAACATCGCGGTGGCCCAGTCCTCCATCGTCGCCGACCAGATCGGCTTGAAGCTTTTCGATTACCATGTCACCGAGTCCGGCTTCGGCGCCGACCTGGGCTTCGAGAAGTTCTGGAATATCAAGTGCCGGGCTAGCGGTCTCATACCCAACGTGGCGGTGATCACCACCACGGTGCGGGGTCTGAAGCACCACGGCGTCAACGCCGGGGCCCTGCCCTGCCCGCCGGGGAAACCCATCCCCAAAGAGTACTTCACCTCCACTCCCCAGACCATGGCCTGGCTGGAGGACGGCCTCAAACTTATGGTGCATTGTATCAACATCGTCAAGAAGGCCGGGATCAAACCGGTCATTTGCATCAACCGCTTCCACACCGATACTGATGAAGAGGTCAAGATGATCCAAAGGGCGGCGGAGGCAGAGGGAGTCCGAGCGCCGGTGTCCGAGCACTGGCGCTACGGCGGCGACGGGGCCCTGGACTATGCCGACGCCGTGATAGACGCCTGCAAGGAAAAAGTGGACTTCAAGCTTCTTTATCCCACGGAGATGCCGCTGCGCCAGCGGATTGAAACCATCGCCCGGGAAGTATACGGCGCCGACGGGGTGGTCTATACCCCCGAAGCCGAGGCCAAGGCCAAGAAATTTGAAGCCGACCCGCAGTTCAGCGACTACCACACCATGATGGTGAAGACGCATCTCTCCCTGACCCACGATCCCAAGATCAAGGGCGTGCCCAAGGACTGGAATCTGGCGGTGCGGGACTTCCTGCTATACAGCGGAGCCAAGTACATCTGCCCGTGCACCGGCACCATCTCACTCATGCCCGGCACCAGCTCCAACCCGGCCTTCAGGAAGGTGGACGTTAATGTCAAGACCGGCAAGCCCACTGGGTTGTTCTAACTGCGGTTTGTTTTTTAGGTTTTTCAAAGGCCGGACGCATTTTAGCTGACCCCCCGCTGCCGGAACCAGTCCGGCAGCCGGGGGCGCTGGATACCGGGGCGATGAAGTCCGCCCAAAACGCTCCGCAACAGGCGAGAGCTAATGACTTTTGTCCAATCCGGACAGGAGTCTTTTTTCTGCCGGACTCACTTCCCGTGCAAGAGAATTCCTTCTCCTCTTTGGTGCCGCCCTTTGAGGGGATGGGGTAAGGGCGAAAAAAACCATCCGCTGCCCTCCCCCTCACCCTGGCTTTTTGGGAGGACCTAAAGGTCAGCAAGCGAGCTGATTGCTAAACTCCTAGACCTAAGTCCGTCTCGCTTCCGCCCAACCGGGAGCCGGATAGAGCGGTCATATTGTTGTCATATTCCCCCATAAATTTTATCCGGGGTTTGTGCATTTGTAACAAGCGTTACAAAAATATCCCAGCCAACCGGACAAAATTATTGACGTTTGCTCATGAATGATTGATAATTTATCCAAAAAGAAAGGCGATGAAGTCCGCCATAATTGCTCTGCCCAAAGGCGAGAGCTGATGACTTCTGTCCAATGCTGGGCAGAAGTTTTTTTTATGCCCGCTTTAAGGGGGAAGCCATGGGAACCTACCGAGAACTTCAGGGAGCCCTGGAGCAGCAGTTGCAGCAGTTGGCCCGGTTGCCGGAACTTAAGGGCCCCAATCTCCAACGCCTCATCGACAAGCTGCGCACCAACCGCTTCAACCTGGTAGTCATGGGAGCTTTTAAACGGGGAAAAAGCACTTTAATCAATGCGCTGCTGGGGGAATCGGTATTACCCACCGCTATCGTCCCTCTGACCTCGGTGGTCACCATCATCGGTTACGGGGAGCAGCTCGACATCCAGGTGCACTTTCAAAACGGCCAGACCAAGCAAATTGCCAAAAACGAGTTGGTGGACTACATCACCGAAAAGGGCAACCCCAAAAACCAGAAGGGCGTTCGGGAGGTGGAGATTGCCTACCCCTCCGACTACCTTAAAGATGGGGTGCGGATCATCGACACCCCCGGGGTGGGCTCGGTTTATAGCCATAACACGGACGTGGCCTATAATTATCTGCCCCAGGTGGACGCCGCGGTCTTCGTGGTCACCGTCGACCCGCCCCTGTCCGCGGCGGAACAGGAGTTTTTGCAGGATATCCGGGAGTTCGTCCACAAGATCTTTTTTGTCCTTAATAAGATCGATTACGTGGAAGCCGCGGAGCGGCAGGAAGCCTTGGATTTCACCTCCCAGGTCCTGGCGGCCAACCTGGCATTCTGCCCGGTGGCGATCTTCCCCATTTCCGCCAAGCAGGCCCTGGACAGCAAGACCAACGGCCATCCTGAGTACCTGGAAACCAGCCGGCTTCCCGAGTTTGAAGAGCATTTGCGCCAGTTCTTATATAGGGAAAAAGGGCGGGTATTGCTGATTTCCTGCCTCAGCGGCGCCTTGAAGACCATCACCGATTCCACCCTGGGCCTCAAGGTGGAGCGTCAGGCCAGCGGGCTTCCTTTAAAAGAGCTGGAAGAAAAGATCGCCCGGTTTGAAGTGGAGTTGCAAGGCCTGGATAAGGAGCGGGAAATGTCGCTGCTCCTGTTGGATGGGCGGTTTAAAGGGGTTATAACGCAAACGGACGCCGACCTGGAGGCTTTCAGAAAAGAGACCACCGCCCGCCTGCGCCGGGAGGTGGAGGCGACCTTCCAGCAAAAAAGCCACGCCGCCCTGGACCTGCGCAAAGAGATGGAGAACTATCTCTTCGGGGCTCTGCGGGATGTGTTCACTTCCTGGCGCCTCCAGGAAATCGAGAAGCTCTCTCAGGGATTGACCGAAACCCACAAGGACTTCTCCGACCGCATTAACTCCATCCTGGAGCGGTTGACCCAACTGACCGCCCGCATCTTCGATTTTTCTCTGCGGGGCTTCGCAGTGGAGGAGGCCTTCCCGGAGTTGAAGCATTTCTGGTTCAGGTTTAAGGAAGACCCGGTAGGGCTGGAGATTTTGCAGATGACCGTGACCTCCCTTCTGCCCCGGGCTTTAACCAAGGGATTGCTGCTTAAGAAGCTGCTGGAGAATGTCACCGAATTGGTGGATAAACACTGCGGGCGGCTGCGTTACGATTTTCACCAGCGGCTCCAGGAGATTGCCCGGGACTTCCGTCAGACCTGGATCGCCAAGATCGATGACACCACCCAGAGCATCCGCCAGGCCCTGGAGCGGGCTCGGACTCAGAAGCAGAGCAGCGCTCAGGCGGCTGCTGCCAGGGCGGGACAACTGGACCAGAGTCTGAACGCAATCCTGAAGGCCGAAGAGCAGCTACTGGCCTTGAAGGAACGTATCGAGACCGCAACGAAATAATTATGGTAATCCGTCCATTACGGCGACTTGATTTTACCAAAAGTGAACCTACGTTGAATTGATAATTCCCCAAATCATGTTCAAAAGGAGGCCCTCGTGAAAGAGTACGAGCAAATCATCCGGGAAAAAGGGCTGCCCAGTGTCGGGCAAACAGTGCTTAGCAAGAAATACGGCACCTTATGGAGGGTTATGGAGAAAAAGGAGATTTGGCACAATATCGATCCCGACCCTGCTACTGGGGCACAACCCATGGTTCCGGCCATATATCTTGTTTTGTGGAAGATTCAGGAAGGCGAGCGCCCCGGGGTCGGCAGGATGATGGGCTATGAATACACCCTTTACGATGAATCCTTCGATCTCAACTGGGAAATCGTCAAAGATTAAGAATCCAATTGCAGCCCAGGCCCGGAATTTCTCTTGTCTTCGAGCCTGGGCTGCTTGCCCTGGCGACAACTCCCCATTAAATAGACACTGATCCCAGACTCCTTGGTGCACACTCGTCATCTATGAAGACATGCTTTAAGTCCGCGAGGCTTCAAGACAGAGAATAGGAGGGGCTAAACATGACCCAGATCATCCTGGCGCGCCACGGCAACACCCCTTGGAACAAAGACAAAATCTTCCGGGGCTCAAAGGACATCCCGTTGGACGACCAGGGCCGGGAAGAAGCCCGGGCCTTGGGGGAATGGCTGAAGGACGAAACCATCCATGCCGCCTATACATCTCCCCTGTCCCGGTCCAGGGACACGGCGCAAGCCATCGCCCAGCATCACGGCCTGAAAGTGATTGACCTGCCCGGCCTGGCCGACCTGTGCTATGGCGACTGGGAAGGGGTGCCCCTGAAGGAGATCAAAGTCAAATATGCTGATCACTACCGCCAATGGGAAGCGGCTCCCCATACCGTGCGCTTTCCCAACGGCGAAACCCTGGAAGAACTGCGCACCCGTGGCCTGGCCGCGGTGGCAGACGTAGCCCAGCGCCATCCGGACCAGACGGTGCTGCTGGTGGGCCATCGGGCCGTGAACAAGGTGATCATTGCCGGCTTAATCGGCCTGGACAACTCCCACTTCTGGCGCATCGCCCAGGATACTACCTGTATCAACCGCTTCCACTTGGTGGAAGACCCCCAATGGGAGGGAAAAACCTGGTATATCGGCTCCCTTAATGATACTTGCCATCTGCGGGGAGTCAAACGTGGAGCCTATGTAGATTTTTAACCAGTTAAACTCAGGGGAGTTCAGCGTACAGTCAAAAGTCGCCGCGGACTCATGTCTTTCAGCATCTCAGACCGATGTTGCCAAAGCGGAGCAGACCCGGCGAGGAATAGTGAATCGCGCTGGAGATGCCTAGATATATTCCCCTCCACTTTCCCTCAGGCAAACGCTTGAATCCCATTTCAAGAATTTGCCGAATGACTTCTTTTATCAGGGGGATCTCCTTACACCGTTCATTCTGATATGAGAGGCAACACCCCGCAGACGAGGTCGCCTGAGTTCAGGGATGGATCGGGGAAATAATGTTTAAGAGACTGTTGGTGGCTTATGACGGATCTGAGGAATCCAGAAAGGCTCTAAAAATAGCCTTGGAGCTTGCCTCAAAGTTCGGTTCCGAGGTGCACTTGCTCACGGTAATAGATAAACTTCCAAGGTTTGCCGGAACCGTCAGTGAAGTTAAGCAAACCATTGAAAGAGCTACCGCCCAAATCGAGAAGCAACATGCTCTGGCTCATCTGATTGCAGCAGAGCATGGAGTAGAAATCCTTTGCGTAATTCAGCCGGGCAGCAAGGTAGAAATCATTCTCAATTATATCGAAAATAAGAACTGCGATGGAGTACTACTGGGATATAAGGCCCATTCCGGGTTGCTACGGACTCTGCGAAGATCTACTGCTCTTAAAATAGTATCCCATCCCCCATGCACCACAATTTTAGCCACTCTCCAAGGAGACTACGAGTAAGTTACATGGCATTCGAACTGCGCCGGTTAGTTTTGAGATTATGAGACACCCCGCCAAGATGGTGAGAGACGTGGGGCAAAGAATATTGGCCGAAAAATCTCTTGCAGACACCCCAAAAAAGGAGCCGCCATGAGTCGCGAAATTGCATCCATTCGTGCTTTAGAAATTCTGGATTCCCGGGGCAACCCGACACTCCGGGCCTACGTCACCCTGAATAATGGCATTATCGCTGCTGCGTCCGTTCCTTCGGGGGCATCCACCGGGGAGAACGAAGCCGTGGAGTTGCGGGACGGGGACAAGAAGCGCTATGGCGGCAAGGGCGTGTTAAAAGCCGTCGAGAACGTTAACACGGTCATTGCTCCCCGGATCGAGGGCTATGACCCCACCTGCCAGGATGAAATTGACGGCCTCATGATCGAGTTGGACGGCACCCCCAACAAAGCGAAGCTGGGGGCTAACGCCATTTTGGGAGTGTCCATGGCCGTGGCCCGGGCCGCAGCCCTAAGCTCCGGCCTCCCTTTATACGCCTACCTGGGAGGGCCCGGCGCGGTGCGCCTGCCTATGCCCATGATGAACGTCATCAACGGCGGCAAGCACGCCGACAACAGCATTGACCTCCAGGAATTCATGATCGCCCCCGTCGGCGCCAAAAGCTTCGCCGAAGCCTTGCGCTATTGCGCCGAAACCTTCCATGCCCTTAAAAAAATCCTGAAGCAAAAAGGCTATGCCACCGGCGTGGGCGACGAAGGCGGCTTCGCTCCTAACCTCAAGAGCAATGAGGAAGCCTGCGAGGTGATTCTTGAAGCCATCGCCGCGGCTGGCTATCAGCCGGGCAAAGAGATGGCCATCGCCTTAGACCCAGCGGCCAGTTCCTTCTATGAAGACGGCGTTTATAACTTGAGCAAATCCGGGCAAGGACGGAAAACCAGCGCCGAGATGACTGACCTGTATGAGGCCTGGCTGGATAAATACCCCATCGTTTTAATCGAAGACGGTCTGGCGGAAAACGACTGGCAGGGATTTCGAGAACTGACCGTGGCTTTGGGGGATCGGGTGCAGATCGTGGGGGATGATATCTTTGTAACCAACACCCGGTTTATCGAACGGGGAATCCGAGAGAAGACCGCCAATGCCGCGCTCATCAAACTCAATCAGATAGGTACCGTAACTGAGACCATAGAAGCCATCGCTCTTTGCCGCCGGGCGGGTTGGAATTTCTTCATCTCCCACCGCTCCGGAGAAACCGAAGATACTTTTCTCGCCGACTTCGCCGTGGCCATGGGCGGAGGAGAACTCAAGACCGGCTCGGTGTGCCGTAGCGAGCGCATCGCCAAGTACAACCGGCTCTTGGAGATCGAGGCGGAACTGGGAAGGACGGCCGTTTTTACCAACCCATTTCAAAAGGCCTGATGATAGAAAGCCTTCTTGGCAAGTTTCAGATTTTTTTCCGGGTCAATGCCTCATTTCCCGGCATTGGCGAAAGCGCAGCCGGGCGAGCGTATGGAACTGCCAATCAACAGGATTTATCGCCTCATCCGCATGTTGGAATCTTTGCGGACGGGAGATGAATCGGTCGGATTCCTGGTGGAATTGGGGCCAATAGCGATTGAGCCGTTGCGTGAGTTTCTGCTGAAAGGCCAGCCCAGCAAGATATTTCAGCCCCGTCTGTGGGCGGTGAAGGCGCTGGCCCGCCTGGAGGCTAGGGAGGTTCTGGTTACCTACCTGTTCCAGGAAAGAGAAATTCCCGACCCCGAGGAAAAATTGGGTGAAGAAGCGGTGGAAAGCGCCGCAGCCCGGTTCCTTACGAACTGGCCGGATGAAGAAATGCGCCGGTTGCTCCTGCAGCTCTCTGAACGTCGCTTGCTCAATGGCCTGATTGACGCCCTGGCGGAATTCAGAACCTTGGAGGCCATCCCTTACTTCGAACGCGCTCTGGAGGACGACTTTTACCGGTCCGCGGCAGAGAACGCCTTTCTGAGGCTGGGAACACTGGCTGGCGACTCCCTGTCGCAGGCGGCGGTGACTCCACATCCGGGTCCGTCAACGGAGACTCCGGGCAGCCTGAAACGGCGGCGCACCGTGGTCCGTCTTTTAAACAATTTGGGGATTTCAGCCGCTAATTGGCAAGTCTTGCGCAGTCTGCTCCGAGAGACAGATGCAGAGCTCGTCGTGGCAGCCGCAAAAATAGGGATAGAGCTTGCCTCAGAAGAAGACCGAAAGCTGATGGCCCATCGGCTGACCGGGTTCCTGTCTTCGACGCCATGGCACTTGGGGAAAGACATCGAGAAGAACCTGGTTGCCTTAAAGCTTGAAGCTGCCAATGAGATCGAAAAGGAGATCGTACTACGCCTGGAGCAGCCGGAAGACGCCCGCGGCCACGATGTGCGTCTGCGTGCCTTGCTCAGAGTTAAGAGGCGCTGGGAATAAGCTTCCAGAAGGACAGCAAGCCGCTGCGATGAATGACAGACCCCTATAGCAATGCCTTTCACTTCTTCCCCAGCCTTTTCTCAAGTCTTGAAAGAGCGCGGATAACTCCCACCTTAGGATTATAGGAAAGGGCGGTACGGTAACTATTGACGGCCTCCTGCAAATCATTCTGGGCCTCCGCCAACTCTCCCCGGATACGAAAAGCCCAGGCGCGGTACTGGTCCTCAATGCCGGCCATGTTAATCACCTTATCGAGGATATGGTTGATCTCTTGGGCCTCCGCCGCCGTGATTTTCTCCTTTTCCTGGCCGTAAAATCGACTTTTGGCAAGTTCGACCAGCTCCCAAGGCGAACCATGCTCCAGCGTATATTCCTGAAAAGCACTTTCGACTTCATCGGGATTCAATAAGTTGCCGGAGAGATCATAGCGTTCTATCACTCCGCGCTTCTTCAGATGAATCTCATTATTCCTCAGGACGAGATCATCCGGAGGAAAGTTGCCTTCCAATTTCAAAACAAGCGTCGGCGGCGAGGTTGAAAAGATAAAGGTCCTGCAGTCATCCGGTTCATAATCGGGATTGCTTAATGTGGTGCACCATGCGAGTGCGCCATCTTCAGAGAAACCACACTTATCGAGATTCGCTTTGGTGTGGTGGCCAAATTTGCGACCCTGAAAGTCGATGAGATAAAAGGTCCCGTGCAGGTCGTCGCCGAATCGCCAGTCGTTGACCGCCACGGTGCCGTTATCGGATACCATGGCATTATTAGGACGTTCCAAATCAACCTGCCATACCAGCTGATTTCCCTCAGCCAGGATTACCCGCCCATAGCCCTTGCTGCGGTGGCCCCCGTATGTGCCGCCCCGGTAATCAAAATCCTGGCTGCCCACCAGATATCGGCCGTTCGGAGAGGGCGAGCCGGATCCAAAGAAATCGATGGCATCAACCCTAAGCCAGTTATTGGAGAACTCAATATTGTTGGAAGGGGACGTGGAAATCCCATGCAGTTTGATTTCTGCAAGGGGTGTCTTTTTGGTCTTCTTGCGCTTTGAGCCTTCCAACCCCTTCTTTAACCCTTTAAATAATGGCGCGAACAAGACTAAAACGATCCCCACTACAATAACTACCGCTAAGAAGTTCACGGGTTATTCCCTTTTTGTCAGAGGAGCAGAACCCTTCAATTTTTCAGCCAGAATCAAGGCAGCACAACCCCTATAGATTCATGTTTGACCATCGGCCAAAACAGCTTTGCCTATTACTTCTCCGTCTCAGCCTCGATATCCTCCTCTTTGGCCGCCTTACTTTTCGCCTGGCTATACTCAAAAACTCTATTGGCGAAAGCCTCGAATATCTTTTCGCACTTCTTCACCTTTTCAGTCGCGGTCTTTCGCAAAGGCGGCTTTATAATATCTCTTTTCTCCACCTTTCTTAGCCACTGTTTCAGTTTTTCCAGTTCCTCTTCGTTTTCTTCCACTTCGGCGAAGATGAAATTCTTGCGGCCAATTTCATATTCGATCTCTTTGAAGAAGTCCTCACATTTTTCAATAATCTCTTTGTATTCTTCATTGCGCGAGTCGATGAACGCCTTGATAATGTTTTCTTCTTGATCCTTCAGCAAAATATTCCCGGTTATGATTAGGCCGGTACCCTGATATTTTTCAATATCCTCTATGAGTTTCTTAAGTTCTCTTAAACGTTCGGCGGAGTGGGGGATTGCCCATACCGACTGGTGGTTAACCGCACCCAGCTTTCGCAATTGGCGCCAGACATAAACCCTGGCCTTGGATGGTTCAGCAGGGAGGCTATAAGAAAAGAATAACCATTTCATATGGATACCATGACATTAAACCAAATTGATGTCAATATCACTGAACTATTTGGGAACTATTGCCGTAGGATGACCGAAAACGCCGCAGAAGATCTGCCCGAAAACTCCCCAGGCCGGACCACCTCCACCAAGATGGCGCCGGCCCGGGGCAGCCCGGAAAGGAGGCATGGTTGATCCGGGCTCTTTTCTAAAGTTAAGGAGCGATGGATGTGAGTTAGCGGGAATGTTTGCACAGAAAAGTTAAATCTACAACCTTTATTTGGGATATTGGAAACATGCGACAGGCTTCAGCTTGGGAACGACCAGGTACATCCCTAAGGCGCTTAAGACCCCCACCGCGCCGCCGAAGTAAAAAGTGGCTTCAGGGCTGATCATCCTCCATAGCAGCCCGCCGACCACCGAGGCCGGCAACAGGCCGATGCCGACGAGGGTCGCATGAACCCCCAGCATGGTGGCCCGGCTCTCGCCGGGACACAACTCTGCCACCAGGGCCTTTTCCACCCCCTCCGTCAGCCCGCTGTAAAGTCCGTAAATCCCGAAAAGGCCACAGACGTGCAATTTTTCAGAAGCCACGGAGAAGCCGAAGTAGACCAAGCCGTAGAAAAGGTAGCCGCATACCAAGAGAGTCCTTCTCCCAATATGATCGGAAAGCCGCCCCGCGGGATAAGCGCTCAAGGCATAGACGATATTGTATAGGAGATAGACGAGAATAACATCTGCCGCCTTAAATCCCAGGTAATTCGCCCGCAGGAGCAGGAACTGATTGGATGAGTTTCCCAGAGTGAAAAGGAAAGCCACCAGAAAAAATGCCTTGAGTCGCGGACTGAGGTTTCGCCAGCCTGCCAAGGGGTGCAATTTCACCGACTTTAATTGGGGCTTTTTTTCCTTCACACTGAAAAGCAGGAGTACCCCAATAATGCCGGGAATCATGGAATATAGAAATATCCTGGTGTAGTTTCCGTGAGTGCTCGTGAAGAGGAAATAAGCGATAGCGATGCCTATCACGGCTCCCAGGGTGTCGAGGGCCCGGTGCAAGCCGAAGGAATGGCCGAGCCGGCCGGCAGCGGAGGCTTCGGCAATAAGTGCATCTCTAGGGGCGGTGCGCACCCCTTTGCCGAACCGGTCTATCACCCGGCCCCAAAGCACCCAGGACCACGAAGTGGAGAAATACAGAAAGAGCCTGCCGAACGTGGCCGAACCATAACCCAGGATGGCTAAGGGCTTACGTCTCTGCACCTTGTCGGAGACGTAGCCAGAATAGGTCTTGAGGAGGCTGGCCAGGCTCTCGGCGATGCCTTCAATAATGCCGACAATGGCTGGGGTCGCCCCCAGGGTGGTAGTGAGATAAAGGGCCAGGAGCGGATAGACCATCTCGCTGCTGATGTCCGTAAGCAAACTGACAAAGCCTAAGATTAAAACCGTGCGCACTGTCTCGCTTCCCCCTTTCTTAAGGAACCAGGTTTGGCTTTCTCCTGCTGAGAGGACAACCGGGTGACCTCATTTCACCACTAGGACCGGCTTCTCACTGTATTCCACCACCCTCTGGGAGACACTCCCCCATAACATTCCCTCCACAAAGCCCATGCCGTGGGAGCCCATGACGATGAGTGAAACATCCTCTTCGGTGGCCAAGCGATTGATTTCCAGATAAGGTTTCCCTATAAGGGCATGGCTCTTCACCTGGAAACCCTGGGCTTGCATCTCCCGTTCCAGGGCCGCCATTTTTTCTTCCACACTTTTAATTAGCGCCTCTCGATTCAGATATTGGGCCTCGGACGGCAATTCTTCCACGACATGGACCAACACGATTTCGGAGGCGCCTACCTGGCGGAGGGCGGGAAGAAACGTCTTGACCCGCTCGGCAAAAGGGGACCAATCGGTGGGATAGAGGACCTTGCGGAAGAGGTCGCGGCAGAAGACCTCCTGCACCTTGCCTTCAACTTCCTGGAGGGTATGGTATTTGGCCACCAGGACCGGCACCTCGGCCTGGCGGATGATCCGGTCCGTGGTGGACCCGACGAACAGTTCTCCCAAAATATCCCGCTTCTGCCGGCCGGCCACGATCAGGTCGACGTCCTCCTTGTCGGCGGTTTTAATAATCTCCGGAACCAGTGGCCCGATACTGATCGCGATTTTGGCCCCGACACCGGACGATCGCAAAGCCTCGCTTAAGGCGTCGAGCTTCCTCATAGCGCCTTGGCGAATCAGGTCGAGATTGAGGCGGACCCCGCCATCCACCTCGGTTTGGAAACTGTCGGTGTCAATGACATAAAGCAAGACCACTTCTTCCAGGCCTGCCCGTTGCAAACAAGCGATGCTCCCGAGAATCGGCAGCGAGAACTCCTCAAACCTGGTGGGGTATAGGATTTTTTTGAACATGGCTGGCTCCTTCAATGAATATTGAGATTATAGGCCAGGACGGAGTAAAGGATAAATGAGACAATACCGGCCACCACCGGGGTCAGAAACCAGGAAATGACGATTTCTTTCATGGCCGCCATATCCACCGTTTTCAGCCCCCGGGCGCCCCCGGCGCCGCCCACGCCGCCGATGAGGGCCTGGTTCATGGAGGTGGGAAAGCCCAGGGCGGCAGCAGTATGGGCAGTGATGCTTTGGGCCGCTTTGGCTCCCACACCCATGCTCAAATCGAGTTGCACGATGCCCTTGCCCACCTTTTCCAGGATGGGCCGCCCCCAGGTCAGGGCGCCGATGGCCATGGCGATGCCGCCGATGAACCCGGCCTTCATGGGGGTGGTCATCCCCAGACCGAAAAAGACCCCTACCGCGTTGCCGGTATTGTTGCACCCCAGGGTGTAGGCCGCATAGCAGCAGGCCACCAGCAGGGCATACCCCATGATCTTGTCCCCTCTTTCAGATTTCCCTTTCCGGAACCAATCGGTAAAGTGGGTAAAGAAGTAACCCAGGACGGCCGCCATCAGGGGAGTACCCACCCAGGTGATGCACAGAAAGACGATAGTGGTTTTCCAGAAAACCGGAGCCCCCATGGCCAGGGCGGCTCCCACCACCGAAAAGCAGGCCAGCTGGGAGGTGGACACCGGCCATTTCATCCAGGTGTTGGCCGCGGTCACCAGGGCGGCGGTGAGCATCATCACCATGGCCCCCAAGGGAGTCATGTCTTCACCCCGGATGATCCCGGTGCCTACCGTCGTCACGACGTTGTGGCTCTCAAAGGTAGCTCCCAGGAGCAAGAAGAACGCGATCAAAATCGTCGCCACCAGGAGGACTTTTGATCACCCCTGACCCGTAGGCCATGCCCATGGTGGCGCCGGTGTAGTGGGAGCCGATGGTCCAGCCAAAAAATAGGCCAGATGCTACCATCGCGATAACCAAGATTTGATTTTCCATTTTTCTCCTCCCAAATTTATCTGTAACTTAAATTACTCATGGAAATATTAAATGGCAAGAGAAAAATGTAACAGCGGTTACTTTTTTGAAGGGAGAACGAGGGATTCTTCCCGGCTAACGACCTTTGCGCATTTTTAGCAACCAAAACCAGATGTTGATTCCTGGAATTTTACCACTTGAAATACACTATTCAATGTATTAATATCGTAATATGAATTCCAGAGAGCCAGAACCTTCTCTAAACGCTTGCCTGCCCAAGCCTCCGTTGGGGGAAAGGGAACTCTTGACCGCGATGCAGGCGGGAGAATTGGTGGCGCTCTTCAAGACCTTGGCCAATGATACCCGCCTCAGGATGCTCCATGCCCTGGTAAGGGCGGGAGAAATGTGCGTGTCGGAAATGTCGGACCTTTTGGCCATGAAACCCCAGGCCATCTCCAATCAGCTCACCCGCCTGGCGGACCGGGGCATTGTGGGCTCCCGGCGCAACGGCAACAATATCTATTACCGGATTGTGGACCCGTGCGTCATCGAAATCCTGGACCACGGCCTCTGTCTCAGTGAAGAGGCCAAAGCAAGAAGCAAATGAATTTAACCAGAGAAAAAGAGCGGGCTTTAAAAGAAGCCCTGACGTATTTGCAAGAGGCCATGGCCGCCGAGAAATGCTGGGCCTGCGGCTGCTTTCATAACCTTCTCCTGTCCCTGGAGAAAGCGTTCCCGGAGGGAGAAGGTCCAAAAGAACTCAGGGAAATAACGCTGGCGGCAAAGCAGTGTCTGACAGAGCAACGCTATGAGTGCCTGGGGTGCGAAGTCTGTATTCCGCCGCTCGCGCTTAACGCTTTAACCCTGGCTTTGGGCGGAGCCGTGGCCGACCTGGAAGTCTGCCCCACCGAAAAGGTGGTGGAGCGCCGGGGGTGGCCGCCTCTGCCCGGAGCCTATCAGGTGCTGCGCTATCAGGCACCCGTGGCTATATGCTGCCTCACGGCTGAGGACTTGGCGACGGCGGTGGTTCGGGAGGCCGGGCCGGAAATCGCCATGGTCGGGACGCTGCATACCGAAAACCTGGGCATCGAGCGCCTCATTCAAAATGTCCTGGCCAACCCCCACCTGCGTTTTGTAATTGTCTGCGGCCCCGACTCCAAGCAAGCCGTGGGGCACTATCCGGGGCAATCGCTGGTAGCGCTGGCTCAGAAAGGGATTGATAACCGCCGGCGTATTGTCAGTGCTCGGGGGCGGCGGCCCCTGCTGAAGAACCTTAGCCCCGAGGCCGTGGCCCACTTCCGGGAGGTGGTGGAGGTAATTGACCTCATCGGGGAAGTTGAGGCCATGACGGTTATCTCGGAGGCGAGGCGTTGCGCCGCCCGGAATCCGGGACCTGCCAGACCCTATGCCGCCAGCCGGGTCGTGGAGCCGGTCCCCGGTTATCTCCCCTCTCGCATGGTCAGCGATCCAGCCGGTTATTTCGTGATTTATGTGGACCGGAGCCGAGGGATGCTTTCCCTGGAGCATTACCTCAATGACGGTATACTGGATACGGTGATTGATGGCGCCAGCGCCGCGGAGCTTTATTTTCCGGCCATTGACCGGGGATTAATCTCCCGCCTGGACCACGCCGCCTATCTGGGCCGGGAACTGGCCCGGGCCGAGGAGAGTTTGCGTGTCGGGGAGCCGTTCGTGCAAGATGCCGCGCCAGAATTGGCTCCCCCGGTCACCCTGGCCAACGTCGCTTGCGGGCCTGCCTGCCACGAGGCCGGAGCCTGAGGGACCTGAGAGGCAGCCGGTCGGCTGCCGCCTTCCAAGCCAAATCCCTTCGTTAAGAGGACCAGATAAATGCAAAGTCGTAGCAAGCCATTAACCGTTGCCTTCATTACTACAATGGCGATCGCTTTTTTGTTGGTTTTCAGTATGGGCCAAGACCTCCAGGCCGGCGAGGTGGCCGCTTCCTCACCAAAGGTTTTGGGAGTCGATGATTTCATGAAAAATGTGGACCGTTACCGGGGAAAGGTGAGTCTTGAAGGGGTGGTGAGCGCCGTCGCTCCGGAGCAGCAGGCGATTTCCCTCATTGATCGCGGGGAATTCCAGGCTTGCGGCGTCACCACCTGCGCCCAACTGACCTTGCCGGTGCAATGGCGCGGCCCTGCACCCTCCATGGGCGACTTGGTGCGGATAGAGGGGCAGGCCCAGGAGGTCAAAGGCAAGCTCCTGTTTGTGGCGGACAAATTGGAGAAGGTGACCCGGCCATGACCGGGTTTAAGCAGAAATTGCGGCGCTTCCTGCTGCCTCTGGGGGTCTTTCTGGGGGTGGCGGTGGCGCACTATGTCTGGTCCGGTCTGTTTCCGGAAGTTGACCCGGCCCAGGCCCGGTGGGCGTCCCCGGTGGGGTCCGCTGCCTCCTGGCTGCATCGCTATCTGCAAACCCAGGGCTACTGGCTGGGCTATTCCTACGCCCTGTCCCTGGCCTTTGCCGCCGCGGCCCTGCGCCGTTACCGGGAAGAGCGCTTCTGTTCCGGCAAAACTCTGGCTTTCGGCGGAGTGACCCTCTCGGGCTTCCTGGCCCTGGCGGGCTGCTTCCTGGTGGGCTGCTGCGGCTCCCCCATGCTGGTGGTTTACCTGAGCCTGTTCGGCGCCGGGTTTCTCCCCCTGGCCAAGCCCCTGGTGGCCGTGGTCACCACCATCTCCATTATCGGGGCCTGGTGGTGGATGAAAAGACGAGGGGCAGTTGGGCAATTTGACGGCAATACTGAATGGCGGGGATCAACAGAAGGGGGGTTGGTTATGAGAAGTAACCTCCAAAAGAAGGCCCTCTGGTTATCCTACCTTACCGTCGCTTACAACATTCTGGAGGGCTTGATCTCCATCCTGGCCGGGTGGCTGTCGGGAAGCATCGCCTTGTTGGGCTTTGGCCTGGACAGCCTGGTGGAGTCCTTCTCCGGCGGCGTGATGATCTGGCGCTTCCGGCATCATGCCAACCTTACTGAAGCGGAAGAAGAGCGCCTGGAGAAAAAGGCCATCCGCCTGGTGGGCTACGCCTTCTTCATTCTGGCGGCCTACGTGATCTATGAATCAGTGAAGAAACTGCTCTTCCAGGAGGTGCCCGCTCCCAGCCTCTTGGGAATCATCGTTGCTCTCGTATCCCTCATCGTCATGCCGGGACTGTTCTATATCAAATACCAAACCGGAAAATCTTTGGGCAGCGCCAGCCTCATGGCCGACTCCAAGCAAACCCTGGCCTGCGCCATGCTTTCCCTGGCTCTCTTTATTGGGCTCGGTCTGAATTACCTCTACGGCATCTGGCAGGCGGACCCTATTATCGGCCTGCTCATTGCAGCCGTTCTGGTCCGGGAGGGCTATGAAGCCCTGAAAGAGGAAAAGCTCTGTACCTGCTGCGGCATGCCCTGTGAAAAATAAACTAACGCAGAGTCTGGTGATTTGGGCCTTAGGCCTTCATCTCATCATGCCCGGCCCCATCATTCCGCCCATGCGCAAGGCCATGCTGAACATCCGGTAGTGCATCCTGGTTTGATGCAGGATCGTGTTCAACACCCGGCCGGTGTCGCTGTCCTCGGCGTTGCTGATCAGCCAGTCGTATCGGGGTATGAGGTCGGACTCCAGACCCATGGCGATTTCATATGCCTGGGCTATGGTTTGGGACCTCTTGATGGCGGGAGTGGGGCCGGCGGCGGATAAGCCGTACGCGGCAAATAATTGGCTGATCCACTGGATGTGGTTTTCTTCCTGGGGGATGATCATCATGTAGGGCCGGTAAACCTGAAACTTATCTTCGTCGGTCTGATACTGTACCCGGGACAGCCTTTCCAGGGAGAGGATTTCCCGCAAATTGCCCAACCATTGCTGGCTTTGGGGGGTGGGCAATTTTTCCGGTAGCCGGACGCCGCCCATCATACCTCCATGGCCCATCATGCCGCCACCCATCATGCCCCCACCGCCTCCTGAGCCCATACCTTGTGCGGATACTCCCCGGCGCAGGGGAGAGGCCAACCAGAAGAGGCCGGAGAGGAGGACGAAAGCCGATTTGAGGAACCTACGCCGGGCGGATGGGGGTGCCGGCATAGTTTCGGCCACCGGCAGGTTTCCCGGCTCCAAATCCAGCCGGCAGCGGGGACATGTGCCCGGGGCGTCCCAGATGATTTCGGGGTGGGATGAACATATCCACCCATTAATTGCGGCCGGCTTTTGGTCTGACTTAAACCTAAGGTTTCCCAGGCCGATAAATCCGAGTTTCATCATTTCTCCTCTTCCATCTATTCCCAGATGGACCGGACCCGCTTTCTCGCCTTCAAGAGTTCTCGAGCCTTTCAGTGCCATCACCGATTCGATATTCTTGCAGTTTATTAAGCAGGGTGCGCCGGGAAATACCCAGGAGACGGGCCGCCTTCGACTTGTTGCCTTGGGTCTCTTCCAGAGTCTTCAAGATGAGTTGTTTCTCCATCTCTCGCATCGACAGGCCCGCCTTGACGCCTCCCTCGCCGGTAATCGCCCCGGGACCCGGGCCGCGCAAGCTCAGCGGCAGGTCTTCAACGCGGAGATATTCGCCGGAACACATGATGACCGCCCGTTCGATGGCATTTTCCAGTTCCCGCACGTTGCCCGGCCACTGGTATCGATGAAAGGCGTCCAGGACCCCGGGCTCCACTCCTTTGAGCAAACGCCGGTTTTTCTCCGCATAGACCTTGAGGAAATGGTCCGTCAGCAGCGGAATATCTTCCCGGCGTTCCCTGAGGGAGGGCATGGTTAAAGATACAACGTTGAGGCGGTAGTAGAGATCTTCGCGGAAACGGCCGGCTTGAACCTCTTGCAGGAGATCCTTGTTGGTGGCGGCAATCACCCTGACATCCACCTTGATGGTACGGGTGCCGCCGACCGGTTCGAACTCCTGCTCCTGAAGGACGCGCAGCATCTTCGCCTGGGTATTGAGGGTCATGTCGCCGATCTCATCCAGAAAGATGCTGCCGCCGTCGGCCTGCTGGAAACGGCCTTCTTTGCGGCTGATCGCACCGGTGAAGGCGCCGCGCTCGTGCCCGAAGAGCTCGCTTTCCAGTAAACTCTCCTGCAGGGCGGCGCAGTTGAGCTTAACCAAGGGCTTATGCCGGCGCGGGCTATTCTGGTGCAGGGCATTGGCGATTAACTCTTTGCCCGTGCCTGATTCGCCCAGGATGAGCACCGTGGCCTCGGTGGGTGCCACCAGGGCCAGGGTCTCCAGAAGTTCCAACATTTTCGGACTGCGGCCGATGATCCGGGAAAAATCAAACCCGGCTTCCAGCCGCGCTTGCTGCAAAAGGCTTCCTTGCTCCAACTCGTGGAGATGCAGAACCTTCCGTATCTTTAAGGTAAGCCCTTCCATGTCCAGAGGCTTGGCCACAAAGTCTTGCGCTCCGGACTTGATGGCCTCCACCGCGGACTTGATGGTGCCATAGGCCGTCATCATGATGATGGGCATGGCCGTGGTTATCGACCTTATCCGCCGCAGGGCCTCCAGGCCGTCGATGCCGGGCATCTTGAGGTCGAGCAGGACCAAATCGAAGGTCCGTTCCTGCACCTTGGCCTCCGCCTTTAATCCATCTGCAGCCTCACTTATCTGAAAACCCTCGTCTTCCAGATAAGCGCGCAACATCTGACGGTGTCCGGCTTCGTCATCGACTATCAAAAGAGATTTACGGTCCATATTTATGCAAACTCATCTCTAAGTTCCCAGGCACAAAGAGAACATCCCTGCCGAGGCTGGAAAGAGGAAATCGCTTCTTAATAACAATGCCTTTAGGGTAGGCACTATTTCCGGGAGATGCAAGAAGAACGCCCTCTCCGGGATTTGGACTTTACCGGGAAGGGCGTTGGTAGTTTCAATGCCTGTCAAAGACCATGAAGGTTAGTGGATAATGTCCCTGGTGTCAATTGGCCGCAACGGGTTAATACCCCCTGCCCCAGCCCCAGGGACAGCCGCCGCCGTATCCTCCACCCCAGCAGGAGTATATGCCACTGGTAGTGCCGGAACGGGTGGAAGCGGGGTGGTTACCGGCTAGCGCCAGGCTGGCGCTGAAAGCCAAAGCCAAGAGGGTAGCCATTACCAACACGATTTTCTTTTTCATAGTCCTTATCCTCACATTGTTAGATTTCAAGATACTCGCTCAAGGATTGATGAGTGTTACCAATTACAACAGCCCCAGCTGCCGTAATGAGCCCTGCTGGAACCATTGGCCGGGTAGTAGCCACAACCCCATCCCTGATAATATCGGGCGTCACGATGATATCGGCTGCCCGGAGCAGGGGGGTAGTTCAGGGGTGGCGTGGCCATATTCGGAGCAGTCTGGATATCTGGAGCGGGCGTGACCACCGCGGGAGCGGACTGCACCTGGCGTCCACTCGGCTGATTGGCCGCCAGCGCCAGGCTGGCGCTGAAAGCCAGGATCAAAAGGGCTGCCCATGCCACCAGGGTTTTCTTCTTCATAATTAATCGCCTCCATTCCATGATTTGCACGATAAAAATGCAACGGCTGTGCCAATCGTTTTTGGCCCTTGAATCAAGGGATTTCGGGTAAGATCACCATTACCTCTGACTCCGCCTGACTAATAATTTCACACCTGCGGGGCGAAGTGCGAAAATTTTGCGCAATGCCATCCAGGCGCCATAAGAAGCACTGTCAACAACCAGGGAGCCTTAAGAAAGAGGACCGGCCAAGCGAGCGCCACTCTCTCGCCCTCGGGGTCAGCCCCTGCCTGCAGGCGAGTGGCGCAGATGCCTTTTTTTTGATATAAAAATAGAGTAAAGATAATCACTTGGCCTAAATTTTGATCTTATTTGACTCATCTCAAACGGATGCGTTTTCCTGTGAAAATTTTTTCCAGCCAGCCAAGAGGTGATCGAGCCGTCCTGTCCCGGTCCCTGCGTCCCGCCATCGCCGCCATCATCGGCTCGGTGGTGATCTTGGCGGTTTCCCTGGGCTATATCACTTATCGCAACTTTCATCGGGAAGGCAAACTCACCGAGAGGCTCCTGTTCGACCAGGGCATCACCATCATCCGCTCAGTTGAGGCCGGCACCCGCTGTAATTTGGCAGAGCCTGATTGCCGGCGGGGTCTCCAGGAAAGAGTGGTCGATCTGGCCCGGGAAAATGATTTGGATTTTCTGGTGGTTTTTGATGCAACCGGAAAAGTCCTGGCAGACAGTGACGCCGCAATGGTGGGAAAGATGATGCCCCCAAGCGTCTACCGGACGGAACCGGAAAATCGCGGCAAAAGCTTGATAGGTCCCGATACTTTCGTGGTCGGCGGGGTTTTCAATCCTTTTAACAAAGCTTTGCAGGCCGCCTCGCCAGACCAGCCTGCAAAAAGCCGGTATCTTATCCAGGTAGGTCTCAAAAGGAGTTGGCTAAACGAGGCTCAACGAGTAGATCAGCGCTACGCTGCGCTCCAGGGAGGCATCTTGCTCCTCCTGGGGCTGGCCGGCTTTTTCTTTATCTTTGTTATTCAAAGTTATTACCTGGTAAATCGCACCCTGTCGGGGATGACCACCTTAACCCAAAATATCATTGAAAGCATGCCCAACGTGTTGGTGGCCTTTGACGGCGCGGGTAAGGTTATTGAAGCCAACTCGGCCGCCCAGCGACTTTTAGGCCTCGTCCGCGGCCAGTTAGTCGGGGACGATTTTCACGATTTTCTCGGTCCTGCCGCAGGCTCAATGGTGCGTCGCATCAAAGGCGGCCAAGTGGTTCTCGATCAGGAGATCCTCCTCGAGGGAAAGACGCCAATCCCGGTTGCCCTCACTGGAGCGCCCTTATCCCTGGAGGGGGGGGCCGGAGCAGTGATCATCCTGCGCGACCTGCGCGAATTGAAGGCGATGGAGGAGAAGATTAAACGCGCCGAGAGGTTGGCCGCCGTGGGCAGGCTTTCAGCCAGCGTGGCCCACGAGATTCGCAATCCTTTGAGCTCCATCAAGGGCTTCATCCAATACTTCAAGAAGAAGTTCCCCCCGGGCTCCAAAGAACAGACCTATACGGAAACCATGGTGGGGGAAGTGGACCGGCTCAATAATGTCATCTCCAATCTCCTGGATTTCACCGGCCCCAAGGAGCCCAACTTCCAGGATTGCGACTTGGCGGAGGTCATCCGGCACACCTTGCGCCTCATCCGGCCTGACGCCCAGGCCGGTCGGGTAAAGATCATCGAGCAGGTGCCGGATCAGCCGCAGCCTGCCAGAGTGGATAGGGATCAGCTCATTCAGGTATTCCTAAACCTGTTCCTGAATGGCCTGGAGGCGATGCCCGATGGCGGTACGCTGCGGGTCGGCTTGGAGACCGAAAATGGGGGCGGGTTCCAGATCAACATCGCGGATACTGGCGGCGGGGTGCAACAAGAAGACCTTCCTTATCTTTTCGAACCGTTTTTCTCCACCAAGTCCAGGGGGACCGGCCTGGGGCTGGCTGTCGCCCTGCAGATTATCGAGAATCATCACGGCACCATCAGCGTGACCAGTCGGCTGGGGGAGGGTACTACCTTCAAGATAAGACTGCCTGCGGCCGGGTCTTCTTCCCCGATTAATTCGGGAGCCGCGGTCCCATAGTGGCATTATAGTTGCAAAATTAAGGTTGATCCTAAATCTATGAGGATTTATAGGTGGAAGATGTGAAATTGTTGCGCCTGATACTGCTATTGACGCTCATGGCATTGCCATTGATCGGGCGGGCTGATGCCGGCTGCGGCCAGGGAGGTGCAATGATGGGGGACACCTGCGGTTCCCGTGGCGGTTGGGCCAGCCAAGGTCCCGTTTTCGGCCGGTGCGGGCCTCCGGCGTGCGGCGAATCTCAAGCAACCAGGCATGTCATCGATCTTCTTAACAACTACTTGAGTACCCAGCCAAACCTAAAAGCCGGCCAACTTACGGTTAAGGGCAATTACTGGGAAGCGGAAATCCTCGACCGTCAGGGCCACTTGATAAATAAGGTTCTAATTGATCCTCGCAAAGGCTATTTTTATTACCAAAAATAGCAGCTGCTAAATTGCCAAATCCATAGCTTATCGGCGAGGCAGGAGAAATTCGAGATCTGATCTGATTATGGAAAGCTTCTGGTTCTGGGATAAGTTCCGGAAACAAAACAGATATTCTAAGCTTAATGTCCTTCACATTCCTCCGACAGGGAGAACTTAAAGTCTGTGCTTTGCTCTCCACAAGATCCTTGCAGTTTATAGAATAGCAGGATTAACCAAGAAAAAACCCGATAATATACCTCAGGGCCAACCCGGAGATTATGAGACCCAACCCGATGCGGATGATATTGGCCTTGATTAACTTCTGCAACCTGGCCCCGAAATACATGCCGCAGAACCCTCCGAGGCCGAAGAGTGCCCCCAAAGCCAGGTCCGGGGCGATTGCCTGGCTGGGATAAAGGGGGACCAGACAGTAGTAAATCACCACCCCGGCAATAGAAGTGAGAAAGGTGCTCGTGAGGGTCGCGCCGGCAATGGTATAAACGGGCAGGCTGAAAACGGCCACCACAAAGGGGGCGACCATGGCGCCGCCGCCGATGCCGTAAGTGCCGCTGATCAAGCCCACCACCAAGGCCAAGGCAAACAGGGCGGGGGCGTTAAAAGAAAAGGTTTCCCCCAAAAATTCATAAGATACCCGCCGCCAGCTCCAAGCCGCGGTCTTGACCCGGGCGGCAGGGGGCAGACCGCGGCCGCTGCTCTGACCGCTGGCCTCCATGACTGCCTTCAGCTTTTCCTGGACTTGCGCTTCAAATTCCTGGATTTTGGCCTTCTTGCGTCTGGCCATAGGGGTCTGGTCATAAAGCAGCCGGAGGCCGATATAGAGAAGCACAAAACCCACGAAGAGTTTGAAGTTTTTGGGGTCCGGGAGCCACTTAATGCGAATCAAGGCGCCGAAGAAGACGCCCGGCAGGGTCCCCAGGATCACCACCCACGTGAGGGGCCAGTTCATCCGGCCCTCCCGGAAATAGCGGTAGACGCCGCTGGGAATGGCGACAATATTAAATACCAGGTTGGTAGGGCTGACCGCCGGGCTGGTAAATCCCAGCACACTCACCTGGAACGGCAAGAGCAGAAAAGCCCCGGAGATTCCTCCCATGGAAGTGAAGCAAGAGACCATCAGGGCGACCAGAAAAGGCACGGCCGGATTCGTTTCCACGCCGCTGACCGGGAAGAGCATGGGAGTGTCTCCTTTGAGAGGGACTATCTCAGACCGAGAGAAAATCAGGTCTATACATCTGACACGAATTTAGTTAAATTAATGCCAATATAGCCATGAAGGCAAAGATGTCAAGAAGATTTGGGCCGCCTTGACAAGTGTCCAAATTTTCCAAAATTATGGGGAAAGCGATTTCCCCAGGGGACGGAGGGAAACTCCCTGAGAGGCGATATGGCTAAGAAAAACAACGGGGTGAAGCCGAGGGAACGGGATAACCGGTCTGTGTCGATGCGGGAAGGTGCCAGCCACTCGCGCATCATGGCCGCGCCCGATGGCAGGCAGTACCTGGACTCGATGCAGCTCCACCGTCTGGAGCAATCTTTCCGGGCCTGGGCGGAGGAAGCGGCAAGGTCGGATGTGCGACTGTCCCGGAAGCGCATCTTGCTCATCTTTTTGTTGATCCGCTATACCGGCGCCAAGTTGAATGAGGTTTTGGCCATCAATCCGTTTCAGGACATCGACCCCGGCAGGCAAACGGTGGTTTTCGGCAAAGCTGATGCCACCCCCGATCGGCCACCCCGGGAAGTCCAGATGCCGGAAACGCTCTCTCAAGAGATTCGGATTGCCTTGAATGATGCCGCTTTCAAGAGCTCTTTGGGTAGTTTGTTCAACGTGGACCCGGGCCACGTACGCCGTAAGTTCTATGATCGGGCCGTGGCCTGTGGCTTTCCCAAGCGTCTGGGGGGCCCGGACGCGATTCGCAAATCCCGGGCCGTGGAGCTGATGCAGAGTAATATGCCCTTGCCGGTGGTGCAAAGAATCTTGGGGCATTCCACCCCCAATTTAACCGCTTCCTTCGTGTCGTTTTCCAATGATGAGATTCAGAAAGTGGCCAAATTTTTTCTGGAAAAAGAGTCCCGGCGCAAGACCAGCGCACGCAATACTTTTTTCGGTAAAATCAGCAGCATTCAAAAAGGAGACATTCAGGCCAAAGTGGAACTGGTAACCATTGCGGGATATCTTCTAACCACGGTGATCACCAACGACAGTTTGGCCAGACTTGGTCTCAAAAGCGGAATGCTGATCTCGGCCGAAGTTAAAGCTCCCTGGGTGGTTTTGCAGAAAGGTGATGAGGAGCCCCGATGCAGTACGGAAAATAAGTTTCAGGGAACCGTTGACCGCATCATTAAGGGTAAGGTAACTACTGAATTCGTGGTAAAAATCGCCGATGGCACGGAGCTATGCTCCCTGGTAACCAGCGCCAGCAGCCGCCGCCTGGAACTGCAGGAAAACGATCAGGTTTGGGCCCTATTCAATAGTTTTTCCGTGGTCTTGCATCTGGATTAGCGAAATGTTGAGCTTTGACCAGGCCACGGACGGAGGGGCCGCGGGCACCGGCAAGGATGAGTCCGGCAGCCCCGTGCAGGGCCCATCTCTGGGGGATATTCTCCGGTCCTTTCTGCATCTGGGCGTCACCGCCTATGGCGGTCTGGCCATGGTGGAGCCCATCCGCCGCCGCCTCGTCCAGGAACGAGGTTGGCTCAGCCAGAAGGACTTTTTGGACGGGTTGGCCCTCTGCCAGTTGGTGCCGGGGGCCACGGTGGTGCAACTGGCCGCCTATGTGGGCTACCATCTCCGCAAAACCAAGGGTGCCCTGGCCGCGGCCGCCGCGTTTATCTTCCCCGCCTTTCTCCTCATGCTGGGTCTTTCCTGGCTTTATATGCGCTACGGCGAGTTGGCCTGGGTGAAACTAGCCTCCAAGGGTCTCGGGGCTGTGGTCATCGCCCTGCTGCTGCAAACCCTGTGGCATTTTCGGGAAATTGTCCGGCGGCACTGGCTGGATCTGGGGCTCACCTTATTGACCCTGGCCGCGCTGGGGAGCGGCGTCAACTACCTGGCGGTATTCCTGGGAGCCGGCCTGCTCCGGCTGGTTCTGGGCCGGAAACTGGCGCCACTTCCCGTCCCCCCCCACGCAGAGAGAGTGATGGCCGCGCCCAACCCCGGGCGGCTGGCCACCCAGGTAGCCGGGGCCCTCGCGGTCTTGACCCTGACGGTTTGGGGGTTGTGGACCCTGAATCAGCAATTGGGTCTGATGTCCCTCATCTTTCTCAAGATCGGCGTGATCTCCTTCGGCGGCGGTTACGTCATGATCCCCATCCTCCAATGGGACATGGTGGACCATTTGGGGTGGCTCACCCTGCGCCAATTCCTGGACGGCATACTCCTGGGCTTTGTCACTCCGGGCCCCATCATTATCACGGCCACCTTCATCGGCTTCTGTCTCCAGGGCCTGGCGGGGGCGATGGTGTGCACCCTCGCCATTTTTCTGCCCCCCATCCTGATCATCATCTTTCTCAGCCCCTATTATCAATGGGTTAAAGAAACCAGTTGGATGCGGCCGGTGATCCAGGGCATTCTCTGTGCTTTGGTGGGGATGCTGATCCTGGTAGTGGTGCAGATGGGCCGGGCTTCCCTGGTGGATTGGCAAAGCTGGGGCCTTATGTTGGGGGCGGCGGTGGCTCTGATCGTCTTCCGGCTCAATCTGCTCCTGGTCGTGATTGCGGCAGCCGCATTATCCCTGCTCATTTTTTGAGGATAAGGCCAGCATCTGCCGCCGGCTCCAGGAAAAATCCGTTTTCCCCCCTTCTGAAGGAGAAATCATTCCACAATTTGGGCCAACAGGTCCTGGTTCATTATGGCCGCGGTGTGCCCGGAAAACTTCACCAGGCCTTCATTTTCCAGGTCCTTGGCGGTGCGATAAAAAGTTTCATGGGTCATGCCCAGGAGCGTTGCCAGTTCTTTGCGGGGGACCGGCAGGGTAAGGGTCTGGGAATTTTGCATTTCGGACAGGAGCAAGAGATAGCTGGCTATCCTCGCCTTGGGGGTTCTGAGAGTCAAATCGACCAGGCGCCGGCGCAGCTGAATAACCATCTGGGAGAGCAGGCGCATCCATTCGGCGGCGAATTTTAGATCACCGGTTACCAGGTCTAAAAATTCCTCTTTCTTAATCAGATAAAGCCGGGAGTCTGCCAGAGCCTCGGCAAAACAATGATAAGTGGCTGAGAAGGGACTGGCCAAAGCGAAGGCGCTCCCCTGACCGGCAATCTCCTGGGTGATCTCCTTGCCCTGCAAAGACATCCCATAAATCCGGACTGCGCCTTCCTGGACCACGTAAAACCCCCGGGAAGGATCACCGGGAGCGAAAAGGTGCTGCCCTTTTTTAAGGCCAATCTCCACGGCGATCTGCTCCAGCTGCTGGCGATACTCTGGAGAAAGCTGGGTAAAGATTCCAGCCATTTTTCCCGCCGCTTCCAAGCTTGTTTCTCCCTTTGAGGAAAATTTTCTTCAGTATGATTCAAATCATATTACTTTCATTGCCCTTAGTATACAGTGAGTATTTTTTTATAGAGAAATTAGCAATTTAATTAGGTAGTTAAATTATTTAATGGCGCCGGATTTTATCAGATTTTGGGTTCTCTAGGTAAAGGCCGGAATGACTTCCAAGTCTCCTTTGGCAGAAGCCTTGATCTCTGGAGAAGATGATGTGCCTCAAAATGAAAACCCTCTTAATTGTTTGTATTAGCGGGGTCTTAATTGCGCCAGCAGCTAGATCAGAAGTGGCAGAGAGAGATTATCAGCCTCTGACCCTGGAGGACTGCTTGACCCTGGCCCGGAAAAACAACCCGGTCCTGGCCGCCAGTCGGGAAAGGATCAACGAACTGGTGGCGGATTATCAAGCAGCCCGGTCCAAGTTCTTCCCCCGGCTGGTCTTGACTTCCTACTATGACCGGCAGCCGCCGAACCGCTTTTCCCCCGGCGGCGCGCTCACCAATTTCGAACTCTTCAAGCGAGAAGAGTATACCGGCCTGTCCGGCAAACAACTCATATTTGACGGTTTTAAGACCTATTACAATACTCAGGCCGCCAGGACCGGCACCCAGGCGCAGAGACAGGAAGTCCAGAGAACCGCAGACGAACTGGCCTTTACTGTGACCCAGGCCTTCTACCAGTTAGTCGAAGCCAAGGAGAACCTGCAGGTGGCCCGGGAGGCCCTGCAGCAGCGCCAGGAATTCGGCAAATTGACCGGGGCTTTTTATAAGGCGGGCAGGGTCACCAACCTGGATTTTGTCCGGGCTCAGTCCCAGGTGTCCGAGGCCCAACAGGCAGTGGTGGAGGCCCACAACGCGGTGCGCCTGGCCCAGGAAATTCTGGCCCGCACCCTGGGCCTGAGGGAGCGGGTCCCAGTGGATATCAAGGGCAAACTCCCCGGGCAATTTGCCGCGGCCGGGGACCTGAACTCCCTCTGGCAGGAAGTGCTCAAAGGCAACCCGGAAATCAAGAAATTGGATTTGGAGCTGGCCCAGAGTCAGACTTTGATCAAAGCCGCCCGGGGCTCGTATTTCCCGGAAGTCAGTGTGCAGGCCGGGAGCGATATGCGCCACCGGGACCTGGGCGGCACCAAGCCGGAATGGATCGCCGGGGTCTTTATGGAGTATCCCTTCTTTGAAGGAGGCCTGACCAGGGCCCAGGTGGCCAAGGCCTCCTCCCAATACCGCCAATTGCTGGAGAAAAGGCGGGACCGGCTCAACGGCATCAAGGTGGACCTGACCGCCGCCTGGAAAGACCAGGAAAACGCCCGCCAGGGGGTGGCCACTACCAAACGCACCGTGGCCACTAATGAAGAGGCCTATGCCAGCTCCCAGGCCCTCTATCGCGTGGGTAAGGCCATCGGCCTGGATGTGCTCCAGGCCCAGGTGGATTTAACCGGCTCCCGCTTCCAGCTTATCAGGTATGCCATGGCTTACGAAATCGGTAAGGCGCGCATTCAGCAGATCAAAGGCGCGGGCCCCTTGGGACCGGGACGCCAATATCAGGGGGAGGTAAGGTGAAGCTTCCGGGGGGGAAAAAAGCCGCCGGCCTGGCCGTGGGCGTGATTCTCTTGCTGGGCGCGGCTTACCGGCTGCTCTGGCATGCTCCCGCAGTGCCGGTGATCATGGTCAAGCAGGTGGAAATTCAGGGGCAAGTGCAGGGGCCGGGCACGGTGCAATCCAAGGTGCCGGTGACGGTGAGCCCCAAGATTACCGGGATTCTGGAAAAGCTCTATGCCGACCAGGGAGACCGGGTAAAACAGGGGCAACTCCTGGCAGGGATTGATTCCGCGGAACTGCGGGCCCGGGAGATGGCCGCCCAAGCCGCCAAAATGCGGGTGCAACGCGACCTGGCCCGGGCGCAGGCGGATCTGGGCAAAGCCCAAGCCAACCTGGGCCTGGCTAAGAGCAATTATCAGCGGGACCTGGAGGTCTTTAAACCCGGCTACATCTCCCAGGCGGCCTTTGACACCACCAGGGCCCAGCTCAAGGTGGCGGAAAGCGAAGTGACGGCCTTTCAGGCTGGCGTTACCGCGTTGCAGGCCGCGGTGAAACAGGCCGAATCAGAGACCAAGGCCGCGGCGGCCCTCCACAATTATACCCGCATCCTGTCGCCCATGGACGGACTCATCACTGTGCGCAAGGCGGAGGTGGGCACGACCCTGGTTCCCGGCAGTCCCATTTTCCAGATGGTGGCCCTGGATCAAATCTGGATAGCCACTTGGATCGACCAGGCCCTGGTGACCCAACTACGGCCGGGACAGCCAGCTAAAATTATGTTGCGCTCCGGCCGCGAGTTTCAGGGCCAAGTGGCGCGGCTCAACCAGGAGGGGGATACGGTGACCCGGGAGTTGGAAGTGGATGTGAAGTTCCAGCAGTTGCCCCAACCCCTGGTTATCGGGGAGGAAGGCCAGGTGGAGATTGATACCGGCCGTCAGCGAGCTCCGGTGGTGCCTCTGTCCGCCATTATTGCCAAGAATGGCGGCAAAGGGGTTCTGGTGGCAGATAAAGGCCGGCTGCGCTTCCAAAAAGTCGTCTTGGGGCTGCAAGACGGAGCCAGGACTGCGGTGACCGCGGGTCTGAAAGGGGGCGACCTGGTGGTGATCAAACCCGCGGGCCTGATGCCCGGCAAGAAAGTTCGCGCCAAGATCACCCAGGGCGTCCAGGGGCGCTGATGGATTTAGCGGTCTACGACCTCAAGCTCCATAAGGGCCGCTTCATTGCCACCATCATCGGCGTGGGCCTGCTTTTTACCATTGTCCTGGCCATGAACGGCCTCTACCGGGGCAATATCTACGAGGGGCTGGCGGTCATCAAGGCCACCAACCCGGACCTCTGGGTGGTGGAGCGTTACCGGGGCGGCCCCTTTAACGAGCAATCCACCTTGGCGGAGGATTATCATCACAGCGTCAAGGCCGTTCCCGGGGTGGAGAAGGCCTGTCCCTTTATTTATTATACGGTGGAGCGCTTGATAGGCGACCAGAGCCGCCATTTCAGCATCATCGGTTATGATGTCTTTACCGGCTTGGGTGGGCCCCAAAGGCTTATTTCCGGGCGGGGCTTGCGGCAGGGCCATTACGAAATGGTGGCGGACCAAAAGCTGGGGGTGCACCTGGGGGACCAGGTGACCCTGGGCCTGCATCATTACACGGTGGTGGGCCTGACCCGGGGAGCCATCGACACTAATGGGGACCCCTTGGTTTTTCTCTCCCTGCCCGACGCCCAGGAAGTGGCCTTCCAGAAAGACAACGAAGAGGTGCGCACCCAGCGAGTACGGCTGGCCCGGACCTTAAACGGCCAGAAAGCGTTAACCCCCGCGGCCACGGCCAATCTCGCCGCGGCCCTGGCGCCGGACACGCACCTCATTAATGCCGTGCTGGTGCACTTAAAACCGGGGGCAAATCAAGCCGCGGTAGCTCATAACATCAGAACCTGGCTCTACCTTTCGGTCTATACCACGGACGAAGAGGTTAAGCTCATGCTGAAAGGGCGCCTGGCGGGCATGACCAAACAGCTCTTCCTGTTCCGGACCCTGTTGATGATCGTCTCCGTGGTCATCATCTCCCTGGTAATTTATACCTTCACCATGGAAAAGATTCGGGCCATCGCGGTGATGAAGCTCATCGGCGCGCCCAACCGGGTGATCGTGCGCCTGGTGCTGGAGCAATCCATGCTCTTAACCATCAGTGCCTTTTTATTCGCCCTGGGGTTGATAAACCAGACCTATTCCTATTTCCCCAAGACTATCCTGCTGGTCCCCGGTGATGAGGTCATCACCTTTATTGTCGTCTTCTTCGGGGGTATCCTGGCCAGCATCCTGGGCCTGCTGCAAGCCTTGAAGACCCAGCCGGCCCTGGCCCTGGGAGGACAGTGATGGAAGTCCTGAGGATCGAGGGCCTCAGCAAGGTTTTCGGGTCCGGGCGCCTGGAAGTGCGGGCCTTGGAGGATATTAACCTCACGGTCTCTGCCGGAGACCTGGTGGCCCTGCTGGGACCCAGCGGCTCCGGCAAGACCACCATGCTTTTGTGTGCCAGCTTAATTCTCGACCCCACTGCCGGCAAGATCATCTTTGATGGACAAACGATCTTCCAGAAAAACGGCTGGTCCGGCGGGGTGGACATTCGCAGAATCCGCCGGGAGAAAATGGGCTTTATCTTCCAGGCCCACAATCTCATCCCGTTCCTGACGGCCCGGCAAAATGTCCTGTTTCCCTTGAGCCTGGTGGGCCTCAAGGGCGACGCGTCCCAGCGCCGGGTGATGGAACTCCTGGGGTATATGGAGATTGCCGACCGGGCCGATTATTTGCCCGCGCTCCTCTCCGGGGGCGAACAGCAGCGGGTGGCCATTGCCCGGGCCCTGGCCAACAACCCCAGGCTCATCCTGGCCGATGAACCCACCGCCTCCCTGGACACCGTGCGCGGTAAGAAGGTCATGGAGCTATTAAAGAAAATCGCCAAAGAAAATCAGTCGGCAGTCATCGTGGTAACCCACGATGTGCGGATGATCGAAGGGTTCGATTACGTTTATCATCTCAAGGATGGCCATTTGCATCATCAGGTTAATTAAGTGCACCTAAAATGTTTGCTGGCGCTTAACCTCTTTCAATCTGACCCATAATTTCATAGGCCCTCTAAGGATCGTTTTCGGCCGCTAGTCTAATTGCGCGGCTATCTTGCCATGGCAGAAACTTAGCGATTTCACAAGAAAAATTATCATATGATTTGCGTATCCTCCCCAGACCCTTGTGGGGGGGCGTTTCAGGAGCTTACAAACTGAGGAAGCCAGCACCAAGGGTGGCATATAGGGAATGATCCAGAGTAAAAAGTGAAGGTGTAAAGCTTTGTAAATGTTCAGGCAGCTTCTTCGAGGACGTTAGAAAAAACCGCCAAAATCGTCCGTGTTTCAAAGGCCACTGTGGAGCGCCCCCACACGGCCCTATCCGACCCGGAAGAGACGCAGGAAATGATGACTGGGAAGAAGTCGATTAACTGATAGGGTAAAAGTGCGATTGCCCGCCAGCAAGGGGCTTCAATCTGAAAATAAGCACAGCATAAGCACAGGGGATTGTGAAAGTCTGTGGAAAGCTGGTCGGGACGAGAGGATTTGAACCTCCGACCCCCTGAACCCCATTCAGGTGCGCTACCAGTCTGCGCCACGTCCCGACAACTGGTAATCATACCAAGGCCGCGGTGCGGTGTCAATGGCTTTGCCCCTCCTGACGGTGTCTCCTGCCGGGGAGGGGCGAAATTCTTAACTCTCCCCGCTCCCCGGCGGAGATTGCTGCGGGCGCCGGGTTTTAGCCTCTTATGCCAAGTTGAAACCTTTGCGAAAGTCCACTATTTTGTCATTCTGAGGGAGCGAAGCGACCGAAGAATCTCAAGTCTTCCAAGCAATACGAGATTCTTCACTCCGCTACGCTCCGTTCAGAATGACAGAAAAAAGACTTTCGCAGGGGTCTAAGGTTGCAATCCAACGGCAATTTTTTCTGGGGGCGGACCCAGGTGTCCGGCCCAGCGCTGGCAAATGCCGCTGCTTTTTAATTCCTTGATTTTGGGTAGCCGGAGGATGGTTGCTATTTACCAGCGCCAGGGGGCACACACGGGTGCCCCCCTTGGAACCTCCGCGTTTTGGCGGCAACCTGGTATTAGGCCCGGCTTTGGACAAAAAGATGCTTCAGTGGTGGGGACCAGGGGGGTCGCCCGGGGGTGGGCGCACACCCGGCTGGGTCAGAAACTCACTAATTATCAAGGGTCTGCGGTCATGATTGCAAATTAAGGCAAAATTGTTTATGTTCCGATAAAGCGTCAATATGTTTAAGGTTCTTTAGTCCCGTATCTTGTGCCTTGCCTTAAATAGTCAGGAAAAAGGAGGAAAAGTGAAAGTGCCAGCTTGGTGGATAAAATCTCGGGGGTGGCTGCTGCTTCTGGTCCTGGCCGCCCTGCTTTGCAGCCCCGCCCTTGCCGGGGCGGAAACTATGAAAGTCTCCCAGGCCAACCAGTCACTCCTTTCGGAACCGAACTTTTCCGGCACCCCCATCGCTCCGGTGCCCACGGGCGCAGAAGTAACCGTGGTCACCACCTCCGGGGATTGGCTGAAAGTGGAGTACCAGGGCAATACCGGTTGGATGCACCGCGGCGCCTTCGCCCAGGCCGAAACCCCGAAAATCAATCCTTTGGGCATGCTTTTCGGCGGCGGGGTGCAACAGACCAAGAGCGATGAAGTAGCTCTGGCCGGCAAGGGCTTCACCCCCGAAGTGGAGGCCAGTTACCGCCAGAAACACCCGGAAATGAATTTTGCCCTGGTGGACCAGGTGGAAGGTTTTAAGGTGGATAGCGCCAAGCTACAGACCTTTATCAAAGACGGAGGGTTGAATCCATGAGACGCCGGAGCCTGTGCGGTATTTTTCTGGCGGCCGCCCTCAGCCTGGTCTGGGGCTGCGCCGGTATGGATTATGCATCCATCGCCACCATCGCCGTCAAGACCACGGCTAAGGCGGCCGAGGCCTCCAGGCCCATCAGCGACTCGGAGGAATATTATATCGGCCGGGCGGTGGCAGCCCGGGTCCTGGGTACCAACCGCTTGGTGCAGGACCCCCAGTTGATCGCCTACGTCAACGAAGTGGGGGAGACGGTGGCCCGGAAGTCACCCCGGCCCAATACCTACAAGGGTTATCACTTTGCCGTGCTGGACACGGACGTGCCTAACGCCTTCGCCTGTCCCGGCGGCATTATCTTCGTGACCAAGGGCTTAGTGCTGATGTGCGGCAATGAAGACGAACTGGCCGCGGTGCTGGCCCATGAAGTGGGCCACGTCGCCAATAAAGACGGGATCAACTCCATCAGCAAGGCCCGCTGGACCCAGGTGCTCACCACCCTGGGCACGGAGACCGCCAAGCAATACGCCGGTGCGGGGGGCCAAATCATCAGCCTGTTTGAAGGCTCCATTGACGACGTGTTCAAGACCATCGTGGTCAACGGTTACAGCCGCAGCGCCGAAGAGGCCGCGGACGCCGAGGCGGTGGCGACCCTGAGAAAGGCCGGATATGACCCGGGCGCTCTCTCCGCCCTGTTGACCAAGATGATGGCCAAGCAAGGAGCGGGTTCTTCGGGCATCTTCAAGACCCATCCGCCCACCAGTGAACGCCTGGCCAAACTAAAGTCCATTGCTCCAGCCACAGAAACTCCGAGCAAGTTGGAAGCCGTCCGCACCAAGCGGTTTAAGAGTGTGAAAATATAATCCTCGACTCCAGGGGGCCGGGCCGGCTCCCGGTCCCCTGGGCCGCAACCTCAACACCCCATCGGCTTCCAGCAAATAGCAAGCCTTAAGAAATTTATCCCCATATTTCCCTTATCGATCCGCGACAATCAGCCGATAAAACAACAGGTGCCAGTGATGCAAACCCCGCTCTGCTCACTAACCGAGTGCCCCTTTGGGGCCGAAGATTGCCCTCTCTGCGCCGAGGTCCAACGCCTGCAAGGCGAGTGCGAGCGCCTGCGGGAGTTGTCCCATACCGATGCCCTCACCGGACTTTTCAACCGGCGCTACTTGATGGCCGCCCTGGACCAGGAAAAGGAGCGCACCCGGCGCACGGGTCTCCCCACCAGCCTGATCATGATTGACCTGGATCATTTTAAGCGGATCAATGACACTTACGGGCATCAAGCGGGAGACGAAGCTCTAAAGTGGGCCACCCATTTGTGGCGCAAGAGCTTGCGGCGCATCGATATTCTCTGCCGTTACGGCGGTGAGGAATTTGCCGTAATTCTCCCGGGCACGCGGCTTAATGCCGCGGTGAGGGCCGCCAAGCGGCTGCAAGCGGCCATGGAAAAGGCGCCGATGGCCCTGCTGGGCCGGGTTGTACCCTTGACTGCCAGCTTCGGGGTTGATACTTACGTACATACGGAAGAACTCACGAGCCGGGCCTTTATCAAGCGGACCGACCAGTACTTGTTGGAGGCCAAGATCAAGGGCCGCAATCAGGTATGCTGCCGGAAACCGGAGAAGAGCAAACAGAGCATGGAAGTCACGGTGGACGAACGCAGTGTACTCTATGGCGGCCTCATCCTGCCCGTAAAGGGCAAGGCCCGCAAGAAATAATCTCTATAAGGGACTGAAGTTATGGCAGAAATATCCAGGCACAACTCCTTCAAACCTGTGATGGCCTGCCTGAGCAGCGGCAAGGGGGGCGTAGGCAAGACCAGCCTGACGGTGAACCTGGCCTTCGCCCTGGCGCAAAAAGGCCTCAGAGTTCTGGTGGTGGACGGGGATCTCGGGCTGGCCAACGTGGACGTGCTTTTGGGCCTCCAGGTGAAGACTTCCATTCATGACATCCTGGATCGGGATGCCGATCCTATGGAAGTAGTAGTTTATGTGGAGCCTCGGCTGGGAATCCTGCCTGCCAGTTCCGGAGTTCCCGACTTGGCCAAGCTCGGGCCGGAGGATCACCAGCAACTGGGCAGCATCTTACTGCCCATTGCCCAAAATTTCGATTTCGTCCTGGTGGACACCGCCGCGGGCATCGGCTCTTCGGTGCTCTGGTTCAATACCTTCGTGGACTACAATATCCTGGTGCTCACTCCCGACCCCACCGCCATGACCGATGCTTACGCCCTGATCAAGGTATTATCCCGGGATTATCGCCGCCAGACCTTTCATCTGCTGTTGAACCAGGTCAAGAATGAAGCCGAAGCCCGGCAGGTTTACGACCATCTGGCCCGGGTGGCTTCCCACTTTTTGAATCTGCACCTGGAATACCTGGGCGCCGTGCCCCAGGACGCCTCCGTGAGCAAAGGCGTGCGGCATCAGAAGCCCTTCATCAAGATCGCCCCCCAGAGTAAGGCGGCCATGGCTATTATGAGCCATGCCGAGCGGCTCCGGGGCTGGGCCGCTCAAAAAGCCGCGTCTCGGAAAACCGCGGGGGAGGCGGGGGGATGAGGGTATTCCTCAGGCTTTCCGGGTGCGGGCCCGGATCATAAAAAAGATCATAATCCCGGTGATGCCCTGGACTAAAGTAGCCAGCCCCAGGAGAATCCGGTAGACGACCCCCGGGATAGACCCGCCGAAATGCAGGAAGCTCAAGATCTTGTCCCATAGCGGGAAACTGCCTTCGGGAGCCAGCCCCAGGACCGCCAGACTTACCCCGGTCAAGGCCTGCCCCGCCAGGAACCAGACCACGATTATCCCCAGTGCCCGATGAAATTTCCGCACCCCCACTTCTTTCATCGCTAAACCCCTTTGCCTGTTTCTCACATTTCCCCGAAATTCTCGGGTTCGACCTTAATTAAAAAAATAGGGCCTCTTCAAGGTTGGCGCCAGGGGCGCAGGGTGATTTCCGGAAAGCAAACAGGCGGGTCCAAAGACGGTAAGATGTTGGAAGGGGGTATGGGGCAGGGCAGGGCGGGCGTCCTCGCCCGCCTCGCTATTTGCACAGGCTGGAAAGCCTGTGCTACCGGCTCATAGATCCAGGCGGTAGGCGATGGGGCCGGGATGGGGGTCGAACTCCGGGGCCCGTTGAAACAGGGTTTGCACAGAGGAGGGACGCGGCATAGGGGTGCCGGGATGGGGGTCGAACTCCGGGGCCCGTTGAAACCCCAGCTTTTCATAGATATGCCGGGCCGCGTGCATAAACTCCCCGGTGAATAAAAAGATGGTGGCAATCTTCTCTTCCCGGGCCCGGCGCAGGCATTCTGCGGCCAGCCGGGTGCCGAAGCCCCGGCCCCGGGCCCCGGGCGCCACCGCCAGAATCCTGATGGCCGCCACCCCCTCGGGCCAGTGGCCCATGCCCGATTGGGACGCATCCGCATAAAACTTGATGACCCCGTGAATGACTCCGCCCGAGGCGGCGACAATGAGACTGCCCGCGGGCGCGGCCACGGTCTCGCTGACGTTGTCCATCCATTTCTGCCAGATGATCTCCGTGAAGTGGGGCCGGAATTCCTGGTAGGCCTCTTTCACCAGCCGGTCAATGCTGTCCAGTTCTTCCGGCCGCGCGTCGCGGATCAGGATGTCGTTATTCATAGAAAGCAACCGGGCCGTTCCCCCCATTGCGGACTGGGAAGTGGGGATGAACAGATCGAGTGGTAGCCCTGGCTTGGGCGGATTAGCAGGCGGGCGAGACGCCCGCCCCTACGTTTAAAATCACGAAAAGTCCGCAGGGCGTGCATCTCACCCGCTTCGGGCGCACAGACGAGACGCCTGTGCCACCAATTTAATCTCCCTATTCTTGCGTCTTGCTTTGCGCCTTTGCGTGAGAATTATCTTTTATAACAGTTACTCACTGCTCACTTCCCTCGCAAGGGCTCCTTCAGGGAGGCGATGAACTCGCCCACCTCTTTGATCAGCTCCGGTCCCTGGAGTATGGCGACCCGCTGCACAATGGCGCTCCCTACCACCACTCCGTCCACGTAGGGGGCCAGGCCTTTGACCTGGTCCGGGGTGGAGATGCCGAAGCCCACGGCCAGGGGGCACTTCACCAGGGAGCGGACTTCCTTGAGCGCGGCCACCAGGTCTGCGGGCAAGGCCTGCCGCGCCCCGGTAATGCCGGTAACCGAGACATAATACAAAAATCCCCGGGTGAGGCGGCCGGCCTTGGTGATGCGGGCCGCACCGCTGGTGGGGGCAGCCAGGAAGATAGTGGCCAGCCCCGCGGCCACCGCCGCTTTACGCCAGGGGCCGGCTTCCTCCAGGGGCAGGTCCGGGATGATGAAGCCGTCAACGCCCAGGCGTCTGGCCTCCTGGGCGGTGTGCTCCAGGCCATACTGCAGGATAGGGTTGTAGTAACCCATCAAAATCAAGGGAATCTCCGTTTCTTGGCGCAATTCCCCCGCCAGTTTCAGGACTTCCTGGAGATGCGTTCCCACCTTCAAAGCCCGGCAACTGGCCGCCTGAATGGTGGGGCCGTCGGCCAGGGGATCGGAGAAGGGGATGCCCAATTCCAGCAAGTCCGCGCCCTTCTCCGCCATTTCCAGGGCCAAGGCCTTGGTGGTGGCCAGATCCGGGTCCCCCGCGGTAATAAAGGGAATGAGGGCCTTTTCGCCCCGCTTTTTCAATCTCTTAAAGGTTGCGTCAATGCGCTTCACCGGACACCTCCAAAGCCTGGGCCACCGCGTCCACGTCTTTGTCGCCCCGGCCTGATAAATTGACAATGATCAGATCGTCCGGGCCATACTGGGGCGCGAGTTTCTTAAGATAAGCCACCGCGTGGGAGCTTTCCAGCGCCGGCAGAATGCCTTCGGTTTCAGACAGCAGCTGGAAGCCCTCCAGGGCTTCCTTGTCGGTCACGGCCACGTATTCGGCGCGGCCGGAATCCTTAAAGAAGGAATGCTCCGGCCCCACTCCGGGATAATCCAACCCCGGCGCCAGGGAATGGGCCTCCTGGATATTGCCCCAGGGGTCCTGCAGGAGATAGCTGAACGCACCGTGGAGCACTCCCGTGCTGCCCGCCACCAGGGTGGCGGAATGATGCCCGCTTTTCAGCCCGTGGCCCGCGGCCTCCACCCCCACGAAGCGCACCGGGTCCTGATAGAAAGCATGGAACAGACCCATGGCGTTGCTGCCGCCGCCCACGCAGGCCACCAGGCACTGGGGCAGGCGGCCGGTGACCCGGTGCAGTTGGGCCTTGGCCTCCTGGCCGATGACTGACTGGAAATCCCGGACGATCATGGGATAGGGATGGGGGCCGCCCACGGAGCCCAAGACATAATGGGTATGGCGCACATTGGTGACCCAGTCCCGGATGGCCTCGTTCATGGCGTCCTTCAGGGTGCAACTGCCGGATTCCACCGGAATCACCCGGGCCCCCAAAAGGCGCATGCGGATGACATTGAGGCGCTGGCGGCGGATGTCCTCGGTGCCCATGAAGATGTCGCACTCCTGGCCCAGCAGCGCCGCCACCGTGGCCGTGGCTACCCCGTGTTGGCCCGCGCCGGTCTCGGCGATGATCCGCTTTTTCCCCATGCGCCGGGCTAGCAAGCCCTGGCCCAGGGTGTTGTTGATCTTATGTGCGCCAGTGTGGGCCAGGTCTTCCCGCTTGATATAGATCTGGGGCCCGCCCAGGGCTTCCGTCAGGTGCCGGGCGAAATACAGGGGCGTAGGCCGGCCCACGTAATCTTTCAAATACCAGGCCACCTCGTCTTTGAATTCCTTATCCCGGCTGATGCGCCGGTAGGCCTCTTCCAACTCCAAGAGCGCCGGCATCAACGTCTCCGGCACGAACCGGCCCCCATAGGGGCCATAACGACCATGCTTATCGGGTAACAAAACGTCCTCCTTGTGGATATTTCCTGTTGGAGAGGGATAAGAAAAGATTCACCACCAAGACACAGAGACACAAAGGTCCACAGAGAAAATATATATTTGTTCCTTGGTAAGCCAAGTAACAAATATATTTACCCTTTGTGCCTCTCTGCGTTCTTTGTGCCTTAGTGGTGAAAATTTTTTTTTACCTCCCTCCCTCGATGCCTTTCACTGCCGTAAAGAAGGCTCTCAACTTCTCCGGGTCCTTCTTCCCCGGCCGGACCTCCACCCCGCTGGCCACGTCCACGGCCCAGGGTTGGACCGCGGCCATGGCCTGAGCCGCGTTTTCCGGGGTAATGCCTCCGGCCAGGATAATGGGGCCATATTTTTTCGCCTCCCGGGCCAGGTCCCAGTTGAAGGTCTCCCCGGTGCCGCCCAGCATCCCCTTTTTATAAGTATCCAGCAAAAATGCCTGGACCGCACCGCGGTAAGCTCCCAGGCCGGCGAGCGAGCCTTCATCCTGCATGCGCCAGCTCTTGATCACCCGGCGCCCCAAAGCATGGCAATACTCCGGGGTTTCGAGGCCATGGAGTTGCAGCCAATCCAGGCCCACGGCCGCGGCCAGTTCTTTGACCCTGGCCGCGTCCTCATCCACGAACACCCCCACGGTGGAGACAAACGGCGGCAATTGGGCAATAATGGCCTGGGCTGCATCCGGCTCAATGGCGCGCGGGCTGGGGGGATAGAAGATAAATCCCAGTGCATCCGCGCCCAATTCCGCGGCCAGCAGGGCGTCTTCCAGATTAGTAATACCGCAGATTTTTATACGTACCATGTCTTTTCTTGGTGACGCAGGCTTCCAGCCTGCGCAGAATGCAGGGCGGGCACCGCCCGCCGTCTTTCGTGGTGGGCAATGCCCACCCTACATTTGACTTCTTCCCATAAATTCCCTTAACTTTCCCCCCGGGTCCCCGGAAGTCACCAGGGTTTCGCCGATGAGAAACCCCTTAATACCCGCGGCCGCCAGGCGTTCAAGGTCCGCCCGGGTCTTCAGCCCCGACGCGGCCACCAGGGTCACCTCTTTGGGGGCCATGGGGGCCAGCTCCAGGGCCCGGTCCGGGTACATCTTGAAGGTGTGCAGGTCCCGGGAATTGATGCCGATGAGCCGGGCTCCGGCGGTCAGCGCTTTTTCCATTTCCTCCTTGGTGTGCACCTCCACCAGGGCCTCCAGCCCCAGGGAGCGGGTCAGCAGCAGCAAGGCCCGCACCTGCCCCGGCTGCAGCAGGCTGACGATGAGCAGCAGGGCGTCCGCGCCGATGGCCGCGGATTCGTAGATCTGCACCGGCTCCAGGATAAAATCCTTGCGCAAAATGGGGATTTTAATCACCGGCCGCATCCGCCGGATGAACTCCGGGTCGCCTTTGAAGTATTTCCTTTCGGTCAGCACCGACAGGGCCGCGGCCCCGTTATCCTGGTAAATCTGCGCCAACTCCACCGGGTCCCAATGCAGGGCCAGGTCGCCCTTGGAAGGGGAAGCCCGCTTGATCTCGGCAATGATGGCCGTGCCCGGTGCGCTCTCCAAGGCTGCCTTCATGCTCAAAGGCGCAGGCCGGTCCTTGATGGCCGCCTGGAAGCGGGCCGTGGCCTTCGGCGCGAAGAGCGCCTCCGTCTCCCGCAACTTATCCGCCACAATCTTAGAAAGAAAGTCCATCTTCACCTTTTCAAAGACTTAACCACAGAGACACAGAGAGCACAGAGAATCACAGAGTAGGGATTTATTTTTGCCTTGGCTATGCCAAGGCAAAAAAAATCTTTCCTCTGTGGACCTCTGTGTCTTTGTGTCTTTGTGGTAAATTTTTTAATCTTTTCCCCCAAAGCCTTTGCTCTTCGCGATCAAGGCCTCCAGCTTGCCCAGGGCCTTGCCGGAGTTGATGCTCTCCCGGGCCAGCTTGATGCCCCCGGGGAAATCCTGGCTCAGGCCCGCGGCGATAAAGACCGCGGCCGCGTTCAGGGCCACCATGTCTTCCTTGGGGCCGCCGCCGCCTTTGAGCACCTGGCGGACGATGCGGGCGTTCTCGAAGACGTCTCCGCCTTTGATCTCTTCCAGCTTGGCCCGCGGCAGGCCGAAATCCTCCGGCGCGATGTTATAAGTCCGCACCTTCCCGTCCTGGAGCTGGCTCACCCGGGTGGGGCCGACGATGCTGATTTCATCAAAGGAGCCCTCGCCGAAGACCACGAAGGCGCTGCGGGAGCCCAGGCGGCCCAGCACCTGGGCCAGGGGCTCGGTGAGCGCCGCGTCATAGACCCCCAGCACCTGGACGTTGGCCTCCGCGGGGTTGGTGAGCGGCCCCAGGATGTTGAAGATGGTGCGGATGCCGATCTCCCGCCGGGGGCCGATGGCGTAGCGCATGGCCCCGTGGAGCTGGGGCGCGAAGAGGAAGCCGATGCCCACCTCATTGACGCATTGGCCCACCTGTTCCGGGGTCAGGGCCAGGTTGATCCCCAGGGCCTCGATCACGTCCGCGGAGCCGCAGCGGGAGGAGACCGCGCGGTTGCCGTGTTTGGCCACCTTCAGCCCCGCGCCGGCCGCCACAAACGCGGTGATGGTGGAGACGTTGAAGGTGTGGGTGGCGTCGCCGCCGGTGCCGCAGGTGTCCACCACGGTTTCCAGGTCCACGTTGATCTCGTCCCGGTCCAGGTCCACCAGGCCGTTGCCCACCGGGATCTGGGTGGCCTTGGCCCGCATCACCTTGGCCGCGGCCGTGATCTCCGGGACGGTTTCTCCCTTCATGCGCAGGGCGGTGATAAAGGCCCCGATCTGGGCCTCGGTGGCCTCCCCGGTCATGATCACCTCCATGGCCCGGGTCATCTCCTCTTCCGTCAAATCCTCGCGGGTGACTACCTTATAGATGGCTTCTTTGAGCATATAATTCCCCCTTCACCAATTTTGATTACCGATTCACTGTTTGACACTGGGTCCAGAAACCCACGCTGCCCGCAATCGGGCCTCCTGTCAGTGTTCCTTCACCCGCACCGTGAGTTCCTTGGGGGTCTTGAGATGGAGGTCATGCTGCGGGAAGGGGAATTCGATACCGTTCTGTTTGAACAGGTCCCAGATTTTCAGTTGCACCGAGCTCTTGATATTGGTCACCCCGTGTTCCGGGTCCTTGATCCAAATCCGCAGGTCCAGGTTGATGGCGCTGTCCCCGAAGCCCACCAGGCGGGCCGCAGGCTGGGGATTCGTCAAGATGCGGGGGAATTCCGCCGCGGCGGCCATCATCAGGGACATGGCCTGATGCACATCCGAGGCGTAGGAGATGCCCACCGGGATCTTCAAACGGATGCCCGGGCCGCTGAAAGACCAGTTGATGACCTTATTGGAGATCAGATCATCATTGGGGATCAGAAACGAGGTGCCGTCCCGGGTGATCACCGAAATAAAGCGGGAATGGAGGGACTCGATCCAGCCGAAGACCCCCCCTACTTCGATGACATCGCCGGGGCGGATGGAGTTGTCCATCAAAATGATCACCCCGCTCACCAGGTTGGACACGACTTTCTGGAGGCCGAAGCCCACGCCCAGGCCCACCGCGCCGCTGAATACCGCCAGCAGACTGAAGTCAAACCCCACGCTGCGTAAGGCCACCAGGATGGCCAGGGTATAGATGCCGGTCTTGGTGAGCTTGACCAGCAACACCTGAATCCGGGGACTCAGGCGGGAAACCTGCTCGATGCGGTGCTCCAGGACCTGGCATAACCAGCGGGAAACAGGCAGGAGCAACGCCAGCATGATCGCGGTCTTAATGATGACCCATAGAGACAGGCGCGCCTGGCCCAGATGGAAGCCTACCTGATCCAGCACCTTGATGGTGGGGGCCAGGACCCCGACGATGTCCATGGCCGCTACCGTCATGATCAGGATGGCGAAGGGTTTGGACCAGGCGGGGCTGATCAGCAGCCCGGTGAGCAGGCGGATGATGACCCAGGCCCACATGAGGTCCCCGGCGGCGTAAATTACCTGGAACCCCCAATGCCCATGCTTGGCGACCAGGGAGATTATGCCCAAGAGAAGGGCTGCGGCCAGGGGCGCGGCGATTTCGGCCAGCTTGGCTTTGATTTGGCCCAGATGGTGTTTCTCTCCCGGCAGGATGTCCTCAAGCAGGCGGGCCATGCCCCGCCGGGCCCGGTTGCGCAACAGGAACATCCCCAGAAAGACTAGAGCCACAACCAGGAGTTGATACAGGATGTTGGGGTCGCAGGCTCCGGCGCAGAGCTTGTCCCGCACCCCGAAAATGATCTGTGCCAAATATCCTAAAAGATCACCCATATCAGCCTCTTGCTTCTAGCTTGCAAGCTATTTAAACTGCGAAAACACCGCGGCCAGGGCGATGGGCACCAGGATCCAGCCGCTGATCTTGTGAAAGTGGTAGTAGAGCAGCGTGGGATACGAAATCTTATTCATCTGCCACAGTCGGGCCAGGCCCAGGTCCACCCCCGGCAGGAATTCGTCCAGGCTTAAGAAAAATCTTACCACCCGGGTCCTCCAGACATTGCCGTTCAACAGCCAGGTCCAGCCCCCCAGGAAAGAGGGGTCGAAGTTCTTGGGATCAAAAAACAGGGTCCCCACCAGGACAATGAGCAGGCTGAGCCAGAAGGTGCGGGCCGGTTTCTTGCCATAGCCCGCCAGGCCGTCCCAAAAGATTAGGGTCGCAAGGTGGGACGGCCGCCACCACTGGTCCAGGGCCACCCGGCGGCGCCCCTGGATATAGACGGTATCGGCCCGGTCCGGGTAGCCGCCCTGCCGGAAGAAGGTTTCCAACTGGGTGTAATTCCGGGTGTCCAGACGGCTGTCGTTAATCCAGGCCAGGAGCTTGGTCCAATCCCGGGGGCCCTCGCCCGCGCTCAGATTCTGATAGATCAGTCCTTCCAGCCACACCTGATCTGCATGCTGCGGCCAGGTGACATTGATCATTTTCAGGGAATAAAGGTTGCTGTCCCGCAGATCGGCTTTTTGGGCAATTTTCAGATTTTTCAGGATGGTCGGGCCCTTGACCTGCAGCCGGGTGGCCTGCAATGTCTCCAGGGTTAAGTCGCCGAGGATCAGGCTGTAATCCACCAGCGCCCCGTCGAGATTCACCATGGGGTAAGTCAACTTGGCGGCGGCGCTGCCCGCGAACATCAGATTTTTGAAACTGGCCCTGATCATGGAGATGCCGCCCTGGAAGACCGTGTCCCAGAAAGAGGCGAAATTGTCCACCTTCAGGCCGTCAAATTTAGGCGGCTGCTTTTTATCTTCAAAGCGGGCCTCCACGACGTAGAGGCTGCCGGCGATGGCGCTGTTACCGAAGTTCACCGGGCCTTTAAAAACGGTGCGGTTAAAAAGCGCGGCGGAACCCACCTTGAGGCCGGTTAACAGGACCTGCTGTCCGGTAGATTCGAACCTGGTGCCCACCGCCGACAGGGTGCCGCTGATCTCCCCGTCCGCCAATGACACCGGCCCTTGGAAGAGGGCCTGGTCGAAGCTGGCTGCCAGGCCTACTTTCACAGCGGTGAAACTTATGTTTTTCTCAGGATTGGCAAACCTGGCGCCCCGGGCATCGAGTTCGGCTCCCAGCTTGGAGCCGGTCAGGTCCAGGCCGCCCGCAAAATCCGCATTCTTTAAAGAAAGGCTCCCTCCCACCTTGAGCCCGTTAAAATTGACCACCAGGCCTTTCCTGGTAAACCTGGAACCCTGGAAAACCAAATTCCCTTCGACCTGGGCCGCGCCGAAATCCACCGGCCCCTGAAAGACGGCGTCCCCAAAGAAGGCGTCCAGATCAACTTTGAGCTGGTGGAAGTCGGCCGGCTGGGCAAAAACCGCTTGTTCCATCCTTATGGTTTTGGTGAAATGGCTGCCGTTGAAGGTCACCAGCCCTTGAAACTGACAGTCCACCAGGAAGACCGCATGGTTCACCTGCGCGTACTGCAGGTTCAAGGTATCGGGAATGATGGCATGGAGCAGGAAAATCCCGGCCCGGGGCGCCTTGAAGCCGGAAAAGCCGTCAGTGAGCAAGGTCTCCACAAACTGGCCCCGGAGGATGCGGGCGCCCGCATCCTCGCCGAACCGCTCCTTTAAGTCCGCATTCCGGCCTGCGGCCAACTGCTGCAAGACCCAGGTCTCCGCGGGATTGAGCGGACCTAGAGGGGGCTGCCCTTGGGCCGCACCGCCACCTGACAGGAGGCAGAAAATCAGCACCAGGCCGAAGATGTTCAGGCGCAGCAGTCTGTTCATGGGTCTATCCACCTCTAACTAGCTTGCTTATCCACCGCGGCCAGGGCTAGGGGCTCACCCCGCTCCGGACTTACGGCCTGGCCGCAGCCAAACCTGCGGCCAGAGCCTTATGGTTCAGTTCCTCGGTGCCTTTGGGCACCCGGGCCAGGACCGCTTTTCCCAGGCTCTCCGGGGTCACCGCTCTGCTCAACGCGGCCAGGGCCCCCAGGGCCACGATATTGGCCACCATCTCCCGCCCCAACTCCCGGGCAATCTCGGTGAAGGGGAGGGCCACGAACCGGTCCAGGGGCACCTCCGGCACCAGGGTGGCGTCGACAATCAGCAGGCCCTCCGGCTTCAGGCCGCCGATATAGGCGTCCAGGGACTTCTGGTTCATGGCCAACAAGACGTCCGGCTGAATGGCCTTGGGGTAGTCGATCTCCTCATCGCTGATCACCACCTCGGTTTTGGAGGCCCCGCCCCGGGCCTCGGGCCCGTAGCTCTGGGTCTGGCAGACAAACTTGCCGTCGTATATGCCCGCGGCTTCGGCCAGGATGATCCCCGCCAGGATCAACCCCTGCCCGCCGGAGCCGGCCAATCTGATTTCATAACGTGTACTCATTGCCCTTTCGCCGCCTCCCGGATGCGGCGGTATTCCTGGGTATAGATGGGCAGGTCCCGGTCCACCAGGGTGCCGATGGTGATTTTCCCTTCCAGTTCCTCGGGCGTCATGGTCCGGGCCTTCTCCACCCGCACGGCCATTTCTTTTTGCCGGCGCAGCATCTCCACCGGGCCGCCCAGCTTGTTCTTCAGGCCGAACTGGGTATGACAGTGGCTGATGACCTCCACCACCGCAAAGCCGCGCTTTAAAATGGCGGCTTCCATCAACTGGTCCAGCAGATTGGCATGGTAGACCGTGCCCCGGCCCACCATGGCCGCACCCGCGGTCACCGCCAGCTCGGCGATGGAAAAGGGGTGTTCGATATGGCCGTAAGGCGCAGTGGTGCTCCAGGAGCCATACGGCGTGGTGGGGGAGTACTGCCCGCCGGTCATGCCGTAGATGTTGTTGTTGATGATGATGGCCGTGAGGTTCAAGTTCCGCCGGGCCGCGTGGATAAAGTGGTTGCCGCCGATGGCGGTGGCGTCGCCGTCGCCCATGACCACGATGACCTGGAGCCTGGGGTTGGCCAGCTTCACCCCGGTGGCGAAGGTCAGGGCCCGGCCGTGGGTGGTGTGCAGGGTGTTGAAATCCACATACACACTGAGGCGCCCGGAACAGCCGATGCCGGAGACCAGCACGATCTCGTCCTTGGTGAAGCCGGTGCGGCCAATGGCCCGGATCAGCGCGCCCAGGACAATGCCGTTGCCGCACCCCGGACACCAGACATGGGGGAACTTCTTTTCGTGGCGCAGGTACTTGTAAATCAGTTGGGTGAATTCGGCCATGGCTAAGCTCTCAGCTTTCAGCTCTCAGCAGTCAGCTTTTTTGGTGGAGTGGGCCTCCGTGCCCGCCGATGTTTAACCTATCAAAAGGGTTCTGATTGCCTGGTGGTACAGGCGTCTCGCCTGTGCTGTATTATGGCGGGCGAGACGCCCGCCCCTACGGCCTCTTTTCTCGTTCCCAAGCTCCGCTTGGGGACGCCATTATCCGTCCAAGCTCTGCTTGGACACCTTATTTTTTTAAGATTATTCCCATTTATGCTCCGGGTCCGGCAGGAAGACGATGAAGTCCGAATCCGACGTCTGCGTCCGCACCAGCCAGCCGCCGGGGACCTTGGCCCGATAAAGCCACCTCTTGGCAATCCAGCTGATGCCTTCCTGCTTGACTTCCTCCCAGACTACCGTGACCACGGGCTTTCTCCTTTTCTCTAGTTACCGGTCAGGTAGGGTGCGCCCCGCCCCGCATTAATTTAATGTCAGGTGTCGCTGGTTCTTAAGACGATACTTTCCAATTCCGCAACGAGAACTGGCAGGTCCTGGCTCAGGATTTCCCAAAGAATGTCCATGTCCACGGCATCATAGCCATGAATGAGCCGATTACGAAGACCGATAATCTGCGTCCAAGGAATTGACATATAGGTAGATTGATACTCGGGGGAAACCCTGTTGGCCGCTTCGCCGATCATCTCCAGGAGGCGGACTAAAGCCAGACCCAAGACGCGGTCAGAATCCAAGTCTTTCCGGGACTTTTTCTGGATCAATTCCAAGGCTTCCCGGGAATAATCAAGCATGTGTTGCAAACGAATCAGGTCCTTAGGAGGCGACATACCGAACCTCAGCCTCAGTAACCACCTGGTCCCGGAAGTACTTGCTCAAAAACCGGGGAGTATGCAGTTCTACTTTTTGCCCCAGAATTGCCGCCAGTTCCTCTTCCATGCCGAAGAAAGCCAGGCCAGGCGCATGTCCCGGTGAGAATTCCACCAGTACGTCAATATCGCTATCGGCCCGGAAATCATCCCTGAGCACTGAACCGAAAAAAGATAGCTTCTGGATGTGGTGTCGTCGGCAGAATTCGGCCAGCTTTTCCTGGCTGATTGTAATTCTTAAACGCCCCATGGTCTTGCCTTCTTAAACTCTTCCCAAGTAGTGCAAGGAGCGTCCTACGCACCCTGCAACTTCGTCAACCTCTCCACAATCTCCCCCGGCGTGATCAAACCCCCATCGATCCGGTTCAAGGTCTCCACCCGGGTCAACCCTTGGTTCACCCGCTTCACCTCCCGGGACATCTGGCCCAGATTCAGCTCCGGCACCAGCACGGCCTTGACCCGCTTAAGATGCGGCTCTACCAGTTGCCGGGGGAAAGGCCAGAGGGTGACCAGTTGCAGCAGGCCCGCCTTGATGCCTTGCTCCCGAGCCTCCCGCACCGCCCGCCTGGCCGAGCGGGCTACGGAGCCGTAGGCGATGACCAGCACCTCGGCATCCGCCGCCAGTTCTTCCTGGACCAGCATGATCTCGTGGAAGTGCTGGTTGATCTTGCGGAAGAGCCGGTTCAGAAAGGGCACGATCTCGTCGGCCCGCTCCGTGGGAAAGCCCCGCACGTCGTGGGTCAGGCCGGTGACGTGGTAGCGGTAGCCATCCCCGAAGATGCCCATGGGCGGGACCCCGCTGGCGGTGTCCGCATAAGGGATGTACCAGTCCGGGGGCACCGTGGGCTTAGGGCGATCCACCACCTCCAGGGCCCCTGGCGGGGGCAGTACGATCTTTTCCCGGGTGTGGCCCACCACTTCGTCGGTCAAGAGAATCACCGGGGTGCGGTATTTTTCCGCGAAATTGAAGGCCTTGACCGTGAGCTCAAAGCATTCCCAGGTGGTGGCCGCACTCAGGACGATGATGGGGTGGTCGCCGTGGGTGCCCCAGCGGGCCTGCTGCACGTCCCCCTGGCTCACATGGGTGGGCAACCCGGTGGACGGCCCCCCTCGCATAACGTCGACGATGACGCAGGGCACCTCGGCGATGACGCCGAAACCAAGGTTTTCCTGCATCAGCGAAAAGCCGGGGCCGCTGGTGGCGGTCATGGCCTTGGCCCCGGCCAGGGACGCACCGATGATCGCGCCCATGGACGCGATCTCGTCCTCCATCTGGATGAAGGTGCCATCCACGGCCGGCAGACGTAAAGCCATGGCTTCGCTGATTTCCGTGGCCGGGGTGATGGGATAGCCTGCAAAGAAGCGGCAGCCCGCGTAGAGCGCGCCTTCCACCACGGCTTCATTGCCTTGGAGCAGTCGGGGTTGTCCGGTGGCAGTATCCATAAGTTCTCTAATGATTTAAAGACTAACCACCAAGACACAAAGAACACCAAGAGGCACAAAGAAAAAATATGTTTGTGTCTTGGCTCTGCCAAGGCACAAATGCATTTCCTCTGTGCACCTTTGTGTCTTAGTGTCTTGGTGGTGAATCTTTCTCATTTCAGTCCGCCTCTTCGGCCTTTTTCTTGGCCGCCAGTTCCTTCACACAGATGGCGAAGTCCGGGCAGTGCAGTTCGCACCAGCCGCAGCCGGTGCAGCGCTTGGCGTCGACGACCACCGGCTCGCCGGCCGCGTTCATCTTGATGCAGCCCCGGGGGCAAAACGCGGCGCAAATGCCGCAGCCCTTGCACCAGTCCCGGAAGATGTCCACCACATATTCTTTTTTCAGGCCCGGTTCCGGGGCCTCCGGCGAGGAAGCATCTTTGCCGGCGGGAGCCACGGCGGCTCCTTCTTCTTTGCCTGCTTCCTTGGGGGAATCAACGTCCTGGCTCATGAGAACTCGCAAATCCTAATTATGGACTGAAAACTTGCCCAGACATTGGCCTCCCGAGAATACGGAGGCATCATCTGGCCAGAGCTTGCACAAAAATATGGGCGGCATAAATAAAAACCAGCAAGAAGGCGCCGGTGCTCATCCAGCGCAGGGCCTTCTTTTGCGGCCGGTATGCCAGTTCCAAGGAGGCTATGCCGGTCATCAAGATGGCCATCAGGCCGGTAACCGCATGTACTGAGGCCGCCAGGCCCAAAAGCGGACCCTTGACATAGAGTATGTCCATCACCCCCAGCATCGCCAGGTTGATCAAATTACTCCCGAAGAGATTACCCACAGCCAGGTCGATGGCCCCCAGCCGCAACGCGCCCAGGGTTACTACCAACTCCGGCAGCGAGGTGGAGGCGGCCACGAAAAGGGTGCCCATCAGAGACATATGCCAGCCCGCCAGTTCGGCCAGATGCGCGGCCGTCCGGGCCAGCCAAACGCCCGCCGCCAGTACCACCAGGGCGTTTACCCCAAAAAGGAGGAGCGCCCGGTTCAAGGTGACATCCTCGTACGCCGGTTCCTCTTCCCTTTCCTTTTGATAAGCGGCCAGTTCCCGGCGTTGATAGCGGAACACCGCCCGCATGGCCACCAGGTAGCAAATCACCAGCACCAGGCTGCTGAGGCCCACATGGAGAAAAGTCAGGGAGGCGATGGGAGAATGGGCCATGACGCCCATGACCGCCACTCCCAGCATGACCACGCCAAACCCGGCAGCCACCAGATGCCCCCGGTCGGCCGCGGTCAAGGCTGGGCCCCGGGGGTATAAGAGGTCCACCAGAGCCAGAATCAAAAGATTGAAGACGCAACTCCCCAAAAGGTCGCCCACGGTGATGTCCGGGGCCTGCACCCAGAGGATGGAACTGGCGCCCGTGGCCAGTTCGGGCAGAGAGGTGGCCGCGGCGATGATGACCAGGCCCATCCAGGTGCGGCCCATACCGGTCTTGACCGCCAGGATATCGCCGTAGCGGCTTAACTGGGTTCCAGCGACCATGATCGCCAAGCCGCACAGCAGAAATTGCGTCCATCCGGCATACCATCCCGACAAATTCACCCTCTCTGGCGCATCAGGAAATTGCGCAGAATATTGATTCCTTCCGCAGTCAAAATAGATTCGGGGTGGAACTGTACCCCGAAAATCGCGAACTGCTTATGGCGCAGGCCCATGATCTCCCCCACCGCGGTCTGGGCCGAGACCTGCAGGCAGTCCGGCAGGTTGTCCCGGTTGACGATCAGGGAATGGTAGCGGGTGGCCTCGAAAGGGGAGGGGATGCCCTGAAAAATGTCCTTGCCGTCGTGATAAATGAGGGAGGTCTTGCCGTGCATCAGCCGGGGGGCCCGGATGACCTCGCCGCCGAACGCGGCGCCGATGGACTGGTGGCCCAGGCAGACCCCCAGGATAGGAATGCGCCCGGCAAAATGGCGGATCGCGGCCAGGGAAATCCCCGCTTCATTGGGAGAGCAGGGGCCGGGGGAAATCACCAGCCAGGTGGGCCGCAGGCCTTCGAGCCCCTCCAGGTCGATCTGGTCGTTACGGTGTACCGCCACTTCCACTCCCAGTTGGCCGAAGTCCTGCACCAGGTTATAAGTGAAGGAATCGTAATTGTCGATCATTACTAACATAATTACTCCTTAACACAACTGCTATGCTTAGTCACCCCTTATGTTTTTCCAGGAGGGGGTTTGGGGGAACCTCACTTTTTTAAAAAAGTGGGGTTCCCCCAAATTTCTTCACACCAACCCCTCATCCAACCGCTCCAGGGCCCGCATCAGGGCCATGCCCTTGTTTACGGTCTCCTGGTATTCCTTGGCCGGGTCGGAGTCGGCGACGATGCCCGCGCCCACCTGCAGGAAGATCCGGCCCCGGTGGATATAAAAGCTGCGGATGGTGATGCAAAAATCCAGGTTGCCACTGAAGCTGAGGTAGCCCACCGCACCCGCATAAGGGCCCCGGCGGGTGGGTTCCAGTTCTTCGATAATCTCCATGGCCCGCACCTTGGGCGCGCCGGTGACCGTGCCCGCGGGGAAGGTGGACTTGAGCACTTCCAGGCCGTCCCGGTTCGGGGCCAGGTCCCCTTCCACTTGGGAGACGATGTGCATGACGTGGGAGTAGCGCTCCACGGTGAAGAGCTCCGGGACCCGGACACTACCTACCTTGGCGACCCGGCCCACGTCATTCCTTCCTAAGTCCACCAGCATGAGGTGCTCGGCCCGCTCTTTGGGGTCCGCCAGCAGCTCCACTTCCAGGGCCTGGTCCTCTTCCGGGGTGACGCCCCGGTGCCGGGTGCCGGCAATGGGCCGGTAGATGATCTGCCCCTCCTCCAGGCGCACCAGGATTTCCGGCGAAGCCCCCACCAGGTGCAGGTCCCCCAGGTCCAGATAGAACATATAGGGGGAAGGGTTGATGGAGCGCAGGGCCCGGTAGAGGTCGAAGGAGTCGTGGCGCAGGGGCGTGGAGAAGCACTGGGAGAGCACGATCTGGATAGCGTCCCCTGCGGCGATGTACTCCTTGGCCTGGCGCACCATGTCCTGGAAGCGCTCCTGGGTGACGTTGGATTCCAGGGGTGCTCTCTCCACATCTGCCCGGGCCGGTGACGGCGGCACCGGCTGCCGCAGGCGGCCGATGAGAAGGTCGATGGAGGCAACCGCCCGGTCGTATTGCTCTTTTAAGGGACTGGCCGGGTCCACCTGCACCAGGGCCACCATCTTGATGGTCTGGCGCAGGTTGTCAAAGATCAGGAGGTGATCGGTGAGCAGCAACTTGGCTTCGGGAATGTCTATAGCCGGGGTCAGATCCGGCAGCCGCTCGATGAACCGCACCATGTCGTAGCCCAAATAGCCCACCAGCCCCCCCCAGAAACGGGGCAGCCCCGGCGCGGGTACGGCCCGGTAGGCGGCCAGCAAGTCCCGGAGATGGGAGAAGGGGTCAGCCCCGGCCTCCAGGGTTTCCATCCGCCCCCGGTGCTGGATGGTGACCTTGCCCCCCTGCACCTGGAACATCAGGGAGGGGTTGAGGCCCAGGAAACTGAAGCGGCCCCATTTTTCCCCGCCTTCCACACTCTCCAGCAGGAAGGAACAGCCCTCCCCCCGCAATTTTTTGTAGGCCGAAACCGGGGTTTCCAAGTCTCCCAGGATTTCCCGGTAGACCGGGATGAGATTGCCCCTCCGGGCCATTTCTGCAAAAGCCGCAAAATCCGGAATAATCATGCAGCGCTCCGTTTATTAAAATGAGTATTTGCAACCGCCGGTGCACGCCGATAAACGCAGATAAGTTGATTCTTGTTATCAGCACTCATCGGCGCCCATCGGCGTTAATCGGCGGTAAAAAAAAAGCCGCGCCCCCTGCGGGCCACGGCTTTTTTATCCCAAAAAAACCGGGGCCCCTCTCCGTGAGGGGCCCCGAAATATTTCATCACTGCCGGCGGACGCACCTCACGGGACCGATACGGGCCACCAGCACCAGATATAAGCAGAAGAAAACATAGTATCCATAATCAGTGATTTTATTGTATATTCAAATCACTTTCCGGTGTCAATATCTTTTTCGATAATTTCAGGGCAGTTAATCGTGGGTCTGCGTTGACAAGAGCGGTAGCACAGGCTTTCCAGCCTGTGCGGGAAAGTATTTTTCAAGGCAGTTGCTCATGGGCCTGCGGATTATGAAAAAATCGTAAGGGCGGGCGTCTCGCCCGCCTTAACGGCGCACAGGCGAGACGCCTGTGCCACCAGGTGTGAGGACCTTTTCGAGACAAAATCGGGAGAGCCAAGTCATGAAATTTCTCATCACCATCTTCCAGGATGAAGACGGCATGTTCATCGCCGAATGTCCCTCCATCCCCGGCTGCGTCAGCCAGGGACAGACGGAGGCCGAAGCGGAGAAACACTTTCACGAAGCTATTAATGAGTGTCTGGAGGTGCGGGCGGAGAGAGGAATGCCCCTGACTGTCCCCACGCGCCAGATCGAGGTGGAGGTCTGAAAGAAAAGACTCATTTATCCAGGGAATCCCATCAAGCTTTCTTTCAAACAAGACAGTAAATTCTCGTGTAGCAACCCATTACTCGCCAAGATATTAGGCGCATAAATATCATACTCCCTGCCACTGAAGGTGGTAATCTTCCCCCCTGCTTCATTAATGATAACCAGCCCCGCGGCCGTGTCCCAGGGCTTCAGATTCTCCTCCCAGAAGCCGTCGAAGCGGCCGCAGGCCACGTAGGCCAGGTCCAGGGCCGCGGACCCGCCCCGCCTCACCCCCTGGGCCACACCCAGCAAGCGCCCCAGCCGGGCCAGGGTCTCCGGCAGGCGCTCCCGGATGTCGTAGGGGAAGCCGGTGGTCACCAGGGCCCGGTCCAGCCGCGCAGTTTTCGAGACCTGGATTGGCTGGCCATTGCGAAACGCACCGCCGTCTTTCCGGGCCTCAAAGAGCTCATCCCGCAGGGGATCGTAGATCACCCCGTATTGCAGGGTCCCCGCCGCTTCCAAGGCGATTGACACACAGAACGCGGGATAGCCGTGGGCGAAGTTGACCGTGCCGTCCAGAGGGTCGATGATCCAGCGGTAGGCCGGGGGGTCTTCTTCCCACGCCAGCGCGGCGGCCGGGGGCGGCTGTTCCCCTTTGTCTGCGCCCTGGGTTTCTTCAGCCAGGAAACCGTGGTCAGGAAAGGTCTGGCGGATCAGGGCGGTGATCATTTCCTGGGACTGGATATCGCTTTCCGTCACCGGATCGATGACCCCCTTGTAGGTGATCCGGTGGGGCTTATAATAATTTTGGCGCAGTACCGCACCCGCAGCCAGAGCCGCCTGGCGGCCCGCCGCGGCGATACGGTCTAGAAATTCTTCATCCATCTTTGTTTATCCTTTAGCAGCACGGGTGAAAAATGGCCTTCAGGTGAATCCTATAAATTGTCATTCTGAGGGAGCGAAGCGACCGAAGAATCTAGATCCTTCGCTTCGCTCAGGATGACAACCTGGTATTTGACAGGGCATAATTGCTTTGCATCTTTTCTTAATAGCTGAAAGCTGATGGCTGAGAGTTGACCGCTAAATTGTCCTCCCGGCAAACCCTTTCAGCTAAATTGCAGCAATTCAAACCCGGTCTCTCCCTCTTGGCGCCGCTGGCCGCTGGTGCCCAGGATCTCCAGGATGACCACTTCCCCCACCAGCCAGACTTCCACCCCGGCCCGGGTGCAGCCCACGGTGGCCCCGCCTTCCCGGCCGGACGCGGCATGGAGGTGCATCACCGGTTTCCCCTCCTCATTGGGGAAGATGGTGCCCACGGCCAGGACCTCCTGAATGCCCTGGAGGACGTGGATCAGGGGCACGATGGTCTTCTTGCCAGCCTCCGGCCCCACCACCACCCGGCTGCCGTGTTGGGCTCCCCCCAGGAAAAAGACCAGGGCCGCCTTAATTTCCTGCTCTCCGGCAAAACCCTCCAACACGTCCGGCAACCGCTCCCCGTCCTCCAACCGCAGGGTAAAGATCCGCCCCAACTTCCCCTCGCTATACTGCATACCGCCTCCCTGCCTTGAGAAGTTCCAAGTTCCAGGTTCCAAGTTCCAAGTTCAAGGTTAAGACTTTGATACCCTTGAAATTTTCGTAATATGCAGGTGTGTCAATAGCCCCCAAGCGACTATTATCAGATCTGCCAGAAATTATCCCTATTTCTTTTTGGCCCGGGACCTGCCGGGATGGGCCTTGGCCTTGACCGGCACCGGAGCCGGAGATTTGACCGGGGTAAACAGGGAGACGGTGCACAAGCCGATGATAAAGCCTCCCAGGTGCGCCACCCAGGCCACGGTCCCGCCCCGGCGCAGGCCATAGAACTGCAAGGCCAGCCACAGGCCCAGCCAGACAAACGCGGGGATGTTTATGGTCTCCACTTTAAGCCGCCAGAAGACCACCGTACGGATGGGCGACTGGGGCAGCCGCATCAGGTACCCCCCCAGGACACCGGAGATGGCGCCGCTGGCCCCGATCAAGGGGGCGGAAAGTCTGCCCACCGCCAACACATGGGCCAGACAGGCGAAAAATCCGGAAAAGAAGTAGAAGCCCAGAAAATGCAGATGTCCCAGGTCATCCTCCAGACCCTCGCCGAAGAGCCAGAGAAACCACATATTGCCCAGCAGGTGCACCCAACCCCCGTGTAAAAACAGGGAACTGAACATGGTTGATAAGATCCACAAGGACTGGCGGGAGCTGAGGAGCTTGAGCTGGCTCAGCTTGGCCGCCACCGCCCCGCCCTTGAGAAAGAGCGCCGACTCCCCCTGGGGCCCCAGGTGGAGTTGATAGAGATAAACCGCCACATTCACGGCTATCAGCCCCAGCGTCACCAGGGGCCAGTTTGTGCCGGGCGCGCCCCGAATCGGGATCATCAAATGCTCCGGTGGTAAGGATATTTGCAGGGGGAGTCTGTGGGGAGAACGATGTGAAGTGAGCAGTAAGCAGTATAAAAAAGGCCCGCCGGCCCTGGTCTTAACTGCTCACTGCTCACCGCTCACTGCTTACTTACCCCGCCTCCCACAAAGCCACTCAACCCCCGCATTTTACCCGACGAACCAGAAGCTGTCCAGGGAAACGGGGCGGGTTGACAAGGGCTTGCGTTTCCGATTTAATAAAAAGCATGTTGGGGCCGAAGAAGAAAGTATATATCAAGACCTTTGGCTGCCAGATGAACGTGGCGGACTCGGAGCAGATGGCCCAGGTGTTGGCGGACGCCTATGCGCCCACCGACCGGCCGGAGGAAGCCGATCTTTATTTGATTAATACCTGCGCCATCCGCCGCAAGGCCGAGAGCAAGGTTCGCAGTCTCCTGGGGAGCCTCCAGGTTTTGAAGCAGCGCCGCCCGCACATGCTCCTGGGCGTGGGCGGCTGCGTGGCCCAGCAGGAGGGGGAGCGGCTGCTGGCCGCGGTGCCCCACCTGGACCTGGTCTTCGGCGCCCACGGCATCTGCCGCCTGCCGGAGATGGTGCGCCGGGCGGCCCAGGGCCGGCGGGTCGTGGACATCGAGCTGGCCCGGGAGTTTCCGCCCCAGCCCCGGAGGCGCTGGGCCCCGGGTGCGGTCAAGGCCCTGGTGACCATCATGCAGGGCTGCAACAATTTCTGCTCCTTCTGTGTAGTGCCTTACGTGCGGGGCCGGGAATACAGCCGGCCGCCCCGGGAGATAGTGACCGAAGTCGCGGATTTTTTGGCCGCCGGGGGCAAAGAGGTGACCCTCCTGGGCCAGAACGTCAACTCCTACGGCCGGGGCTTGCCGGAGCCTATAACCTTTACGGAGTTGCTCCGGCAGATCGACGCGCTGCCCGGTTTGGCCCGGCTGCGCTTTGCCACGTCCCATCCCCGGGACCTGTCGGCAGAGTTGATCGCCGCGTTCGGGGAGTTGCCCAGTCTCTGTGAACACCTGCACCTGCCGGTGCAGTCGGGGGCGGATAGGATTTTGCAGGCCATGAACCGGGGCTACACCCGGGAGGACTATTTGCAGAAGGTGGCCGAGTTGCGCCGGGTCTGTCCCGGCCTCAGCCTCTCCACGGATATTATCGTCGGGTTTCCCGGGGAGACCGAGGAGGATTTTCAGGGCACCATGGACCTGGTGCGCCAGGCCGCATTCGACCAGGCCTTCTCCTTCAAGTATTCACCCCGGCCCCAAACCCGGGCCGCGCTCCTGCCGGAGCGGGTGCCGGCGGAGGTCCAGGCCGAACGCCTGGCCCGGTTGCAGAATTTATTAAATGAACTTACCTTTAAAGCACATCGGCGTCTGGTGGGACGGGATCACGAGGTTTTAGTTGAAGGAATCAGCAAACGCTCCCCCGAAGAACTTTGCGGGAGGCTGAGGACCAACCAGGTGGTGAACTTCTCCGGACCCCGGGAGTTGGTGGGGCAATTGGTTATGGTGCGCATTGCCGAGGCTCACCCCCATTCCTTGAAAGGCATACAGGCAGAGGGCTGTTCCATTACGTGGCCGCTGGCCGCTGACCCGCAGGCACCCCAAAGGAGGGTATCATGCTGAGGCAAATGACTGTCTCCGGACTGACCATCGACCCCTTTACCAACAGTCCCATCATGATCCTGAAGGATGTGGACTCGGATAAGGCGGTCCCCATCTGGATCGGGTTGCTGGAGGCCACGGCCATCGCCAGTGAATTGGAGAATATCAAGTTCTCCCGGCCCATGACTCACGACCTCCTGAAGATCATCATGGAGAACATGCAAATTCAGGTGACCAAAGTGGAGGTCTGCGACCTCCGGGACAACACCTATTTTGCCCTCATCTACCTCAACCGGGAGGGGCAGGAGGTGACCATCGACGCCCGGCCCAGCGACGCCATCGCCCTGGCCCTGCGGGTTAAAGCCCCCATTTTCGTGGCCGAAGTGGTGATCCAAAAGGCCCGGCGGGTGGACCTTTCCGCCAAGGAGGCCATCACCACCGAAGACGCCAAGAAATGGACGGAAATCCTGGAAAGCCTGGACCCCGACGACTTCGGCAAATATAAGATGTAGAAAAGACTGTTTTCTGTTTTCTGTTTCCTGTCTGCGACCCGTTATTAGAATTTCTGAATTCGCCACATTATATTTACAAGATAGAGATAATTTCCAGTGATTACGGTTCATAAGCTGTTTTTACAGAAAACCGAAAACCGAAAACAGAAAACCATCCTCCCATGATCGACCTGCACACCCACACCCTTTTTAGCGACGGTGAACTCCTGCCCACCGAGCTCTGGCGCCGGGCCCAGGTGCTGGGCTACCGTTTCCTGGGCGTCACCGACCACGTGGACGCGTCCAACTTCGAGATGGTCTTTAAGCGGCTCCAAGCTGCGGCCCAAAGCCTTAACCGCGGCGAGCCCCCTTACTTCATTCCCGGCCTGGAATTCACCCATCTGCCCCCGGCCTTGATCGGCCCCCTGACGGCCGAGGCCCGGGCCCTGGGTGTGCCCCTGATTGTGGTGCACGGCGAGACGCTGGCCGAGCCGGTGGCCCCGGGGACCAACCGCGCCGCCCTGGAGGCGGATATCAACATCCTGGCCCACCCCGGCCTGATCACCAGGGAAGAAGCCGCTTTGGCCAAAGAGCGGGGCATCTTCCTGGAAATCTCCGCCCGCAAAGGCCACTGCCTGGCCAACGGCCACGTGGCGAAGATGGCCCGGGAAACCGGCGCCTCCCTGATCCTGGACACCGACTCCCACTCCCCCGGCGACCTCATCACCCGCCAGCACGCTGAGCGTGTCCTCATGGGCGCGGGTCTCAGCCCCGCGGAGACCCAAACCGTCTTCGCCAACGCCGAAGCCCTGGCCCGCCGCCTCGCGGGCGTGTAAGGGTTGAAAAGATTTGGGGGAACCCCGCTTTTTTAAAAAAGCGAGGTTCCCCCAAACCCCCTCCTGGGAAAATATACTTTTTACCCCGTTATTGGTTCGCCCTGCGCACCTTATGCCTTGATATACGACCGTAAACCTCTATCTACTTGACAATCTGGCAAAATATTCTTAACCTGGCATCGTTAATCGGAGAAAATGTTGAATTCGGGAAGCGCCGCCTCCTGGCTCACACAATCCGCGTTCCGGGTCCTCGACTTCTTTCTCCCCCGGCTCTGCCTCTTTTGCGGCGGGGTGGTGGGGGAGGAGGCCGGGGCCGCGGTCTGTCCCGATTGCGAGGGGCAGATCGAGTGGGTGGAGAGCCCGGTCTGCTCCTGCTGCGGCCTGATCTTTCCCAGCCGGGAAGGGGAGGACCGGCTCTGCGGTCCCTGCCAGACGGACCCGCCCCCCTTTGCCCGGGCCCGGGCCGCCACGGTCTACGACGGGCCGGCGGCGGATGCGGTCAAGCGCTTCAAATTCGGGCGGCGGATGGCCTACCTGCCGGTACTGCAGCACTGGCTTAAGCGGCCCCGCTGCCGGGAGCTGGTGGCGGCCGCAGATATCTTGATTCCGGTCCCCCTCCACCGCCGGCGGCTGCAATCCCGGGGCTTCAATCAGGCCCTGCTCCTGGCCCGGGCCTTTCCGGAGGCCAGGCTGGAGCGGGAAACGCTGGCCCGGGTGCGCCATACGGACCCCCAAATCGGCCTTAACCCCAAGGAGCGCCGGGATAACGTGCGCCGGGCCTTTGCCGTGCCCCGGCCGGAAGAAGTGAAAGGCAAAAACGTCCTCCTGGTGGATGACCTCTACACCACCGGGGCCACGGTCCGGGAATGCGCCCGGGTGCTGCGCCGGGCCGGGGCAGCGCAGGTGGAGGTCCTCACCGTGGCGCGGGTAAAGCATGAATGAAAAGGATTCACCACAGAGACACAGAGACACAGAGAGCACAGAGTTGCACAGAGAAATTAAAATAATTGTGCCGCACTGCGGCACAATTATTTTGAGTTATTGCTCTGTGAATCTCTGTGTCCTTTGTGCCTCTGTGGTAAGATCTTTATTATGATTGACTGCACTACGAGCCACAAGATAGTCAGCCGGGGGGCTGCGGCCCGCTGGGTCAAAAGGCTCCAGGCCCAGGGCCTGAAGGTGGTCTTCACCAACGGCTGCTTCGACCTCTTGCACCTGGGACACGTGCGCTATCTGGAAGAGGCCCGCTCCCTGGGAGACGCCCTCATCGTCGGGGTGAACACCGACGACTCTGTGAAGCGTCTGGACAAAGAACCGACGCGCCCCGTCACCCCGGAAGGGGATCGGGCTGCGCTGGTGGCCGCCCTGGCCTGTGTGGACCGGGTGGTGCTCTTTGCCGAAGACACGCCTCTGGAGCTGATTACCGCATTACAACCGGATATCCTGGTAAAGGGCGGCGACTACCGCCTGGAGGAGATCGTCGGCCGGGAGGTGGTTATGGCCCGGGGCGGCGCAGTCCAGGTCATCCCCCTGGTCCCCGGCTACTCCACCACTGCGCTCCTGGCCCGCATCCGCGGCTAAAAAGGGAAAGCGGGAATCCGCCCGACATACCCCTGGGACTGCCCTAAGTGTTACTTTATCCTAAGTAAAAAGATGGGAAGCTCTGAGGATATCGGATTGGCAGAAATCTAGTTTATGGTGCGCCACAAGATGGCCGCACCACTATACTTTCTAGACAGACGCTAAAAAAATATCCAAATTATTGAAAATTCCTTTAATTGCAAGTATTTCCTCTGCTTGCAGCCCTACTCCCTTCTCTCGCCATCTGCAAGATGCCGATAATGAAAATCCCTCCCATGACTCCCACAAACACGCCCACAACAAAAGCAATGATCGTCGGGCTCATCTCGGGCCTCCTCCTAAGCTAAGTCCGAAATAACAGTTGCTTATTTCCTAGATAATTACTAGTGATGATTTTGTAACTAGGCAAAAATACATATTTTTATCCAGGTAAAAACACGTATATTTCCTATTTTAATAATCGGCCGTCAGGCGGCAATTATTTAAGGAAATAATTTCCCCTTAGTTTGTTCAGCCCTTGCCTCTCTCCGCAAATGCCTTCCTGATCCCTGGCTCTGGATTTATACACTGAATTTTGATATTTTGAGCCCAAAACCGAACTCTGACCCTTTTGAGGGGGGTGGTTCTTTGGCCCTGAAACGTCCCAAGCTTCTTATTCCGGCGGCGCTGCTGGTGGCAGCCGCTCTCGTCTATTTGTTGTTCTTCCGGGGCAATCAAGTTTCCCCTGATATATTGCAACTTTCAGGCCATATAGAGGCCACGCAGACGGACCTGAGCTTTAAGGTGCCGGGTAAAATCACGGCCATTCATTTCCAGGAAGGCGATGATCTCCAGGCGGGGCAAACCGCCGCGGAACTGGAGGATAAAGACCTGCGGGAAGACGTGGCCCAGGCCGAAGGGGTCCTGGGCGCGGCCCGGGCCAATCTGGCCAAGCTTCTGGCCGGCTCCCGTCCCCAGGAAAAGCGGGAGTCCGCCGCCGCGGTGGCCCAGGCCCAGGCCGACCTGGTGGATAAGGAGCGGGAGTTTCGCCGCATGCAGGCCCTGTTTGAACGGCGCACGGTGTCCGCCCAGACCCGGGATAAAGCGGAGGCGGCCTACCTGATGGCCAAGGAAGCTCACCGTCGGGCCCAGCAAAATTACAGCCTGGTCCTGGAAGGCCCCCGCAAGGAAGATATTGCCGCGGCCCGGGCCGAGGTGCGCCGGGCGGAGGCAGCCCTGGAGCTGGCCCGCACCCGCCTGGGCTACGCCACCATTTCCTCCCCGGTGAACGCAGTGGTCCTGGTGCGGCCCATGGAGCCCGGAGAGGTGGCGGCCGTGGGCACCCCGGTCCTCACCGTGGGGGACCTGGACAACGCCTATTTTGAAGGCTACATCCCGGAAGCCGACCTGGCCAAGGTCCACTATGGCCAAAAGGCGGAAATCACCACCGACAGCTACCCAGGGAAAAAATATCCCGCCTGGGTTTATTTTGTCTCCTCCAAGGCCGAATTTACCCCCAAGACCGTGGAAACCCACAAGGAGCGGGTCACCCTGGTCTACCGCACCAAGATCCGGGTGGAAAACCAGGACCATTCCCTGAAGCCGGGCATGCCCGCCGATGCCGTCATCTTCCTCAAAGAACGCGTCCGCTGAGCCGGCCATCCGGGCCGAGGGGTTGAGCAAACGCTTCGGCTCCCTGGTGGCGGTGGACCACCTGAGCCTGACGGTGGCCCCCGGGGAGGCCTTCGCCTTGGTGGGGCCGGACGGTGCGGGCAAGACCACCACCATCCGCCTGCTCTGCGGCATCATGGACCCCGACGGCGGCCAGGCCCAGGTGCTGGGTTTCAACACCGTCAAGGAAGCCGAACCCCTGAAAGAGCAGATCGGCTACATGCCCCAGCGCTTCGGTCTCTATGACGACCTCACGGTGGCGGAAAATATCGCGTTTTACGCCGACATCTACCGGGTGCCCCGGGCCGCGCGCCAGAAACGAGTACCCGAACTTTTAGGTTTTTCCAACTTGGCCCCTTTTCAAAGTCGCCTCGCCGCCAACCTCTCGGGCGGCATGCGCCAGAAGCTGGGCCTGGTCTGCGCCCTGATCCACACGCCCCGGCTCCTCATTTTGGATGAGCCCACCTTTGGGGTGGACCCGGTGTCCCGCCGGGAGTTCTGGCAGATTCTTTACGAGTTGCTGCGCACCGGCATGACCATTTTCCTGTCCACCGCCTATATGGATGAAGCGGAACGGGCCCACCGGGTGGGGCTGATGCACCGGGGGCGGCTCCTGGTGGCTGACACCCCCGGGGCCATCAAGGCCACCTTTGCGGGTGAGCTGCTGGAAGTGCGGGCCGATGACCTGCGCGCGGCCCGCAAGAGCTTGACGGCGCAGCCCCAGGTGCGCCAGGTTCTGCCCCTGGGCGACCGGTTGATGGTCACCGTGGCCCCGGGCCAGGCCGCGCCCGCGCCTTTGGCCGCGGCCCTGGAGGCCGGGGGCGTGGCCGCGGTCCGCATCGCCCCCGCGGAGCCGGCCCTGGAAGAACTCTTCGTGCAGATCGTGCGCCGGGAGGAAGGCCAGGAAACCGGTGAGCAGTGAGCAGTGAGCAGCAAAAGCAAACGCTAATTCTGTCATTTTGAACGGAGCCTAGCGGAGTGAATCTCGTATTTGCAGTTGGTATGGTTGAGGTCGACAAAGCTGATACAGCAAGTGATGCATCATAATCCCAGGTAGAATGCAAACCGAAAAGGCCATAGTCGTTAAAGACCTCACCAAGGACTTCGGCAAGTTCCGGGCCGTGGACCGGGTGAGCTTCGAGGTGCAGAAGGGCGAGATTTTCGGCTTTCTGGGCCCCAACGGCGCGGGCAAATCCACCACCATCCGCATGCTCAACGGCCTGCTGCTGCCCAGCAGCGGCACCGGCGCGGTGGCGGGTTATGACATCATCAGAGAAACGGACGCCATCAAGCAGCACATCGGTTACATGTCCCAGCGTTTCTCCCTCTATGAGGACCTGACCGCGGAGGAGAACCTCACCTTTTTCGGGGGCGTCTACGGGCTCCCCCCGGCCCGCCTGCAGCAGCGGACAGCAGAGGCGCTGCGCCAGGTGGGTTTGCTGGAACGGCGGGGCGAACTCACCCGCAACCTGGCCCTGGGCCTGCGCCAGCGCCTGGCCCTGGCCTCAGCCATCTTGCATGAACCCCCCATCCTCTTTTTGGACGAGCCCACCAGCGGGGTGGCCCCCATCTCCCGGCGTAATTTCTGGGATTTGATTTACTCCCTGGCGGACAAGGGGGTGACCGTGCTGGTCACCACCCACTACATGGACGAAGCCGAATTCTGCGACCGCCTGGTGCTCATCTACCAGGGCCGCCTCATTGCCCAGGGCACGCCCCGGGAGCTGAAGGCCGCGGTGCCCGAGGAGATCATTGCCGTCTTCCCGGACCACCGCCTGGGGGAGGCCTTGGAGCTGATCCGCAAACTTCCCCAGGTGGCCGAGGCCGCGGTCTTCGGCGACGGCCTGCACGTGGCCACCACCCAGGCCCCGGCCGCGGAAGCGGCCCTGAAAGAGGCCCTGGCCGCAGAGGGCATCGCCATCCGCCGCCTGGGCCGGGTGGAGCCCAGTCTGGAGGACGCGTTTATTTCCTTGATTGAGCAGGCGGAAGCCGGGAACAGGGACCGGGGGCCAGGGGCCGGCGGTCAGTAAAAAAATGTCCTTTTTCCTGACCCCTGACCCCTGATCCCTGGCCCCTGACCTTTTTAATAGGTATGGAAAAGAAGGCATGGATCTAATCCGCACCTGGGCAGTTTTCCGCAAGGAACTCATCCACATCCGCCGGGATCTTCCCAGCCTCATTCAGGTGGTCCTGCTGCCGGTGATGTTGCTGCTCTTAAACGGCTATGCCCTCACCTTTGACCTGACGGATGTGCCCCTGGCCGTCTATGACCAGGAGCAGAGCCGGGTGAGCCAGGATTTCCTCCAGGGGTTTAAAGGCACCCGTTATTTCCGCATCCATGACTCTGTTTCCAGTTATGACGAGATCGCCCGGCTCATCAACAGCCGGCAGGTGAAGGTGGGACTGGTGCTGCCTTTTGACTTCTCCCGGTCGCTGAAGACCGGGCAGACCGCCAAGGTCCAGGCCATCATCGACGGCACCGACGCCAACACCGCCAACCTGATAGTCGGCTACCTCCAGGGGGTCACTTCCGCCTACAGCCAGAAGGTGACCCTGGAACGGCTAAGGCTCCAGGGGGCCACCCGTCTGGAACTGCCCCTCAAGACCGATTCCCGCATCTGGTTCAATGAGGACCTGGAGAGCCGCAACTTCATTGTCCCCGGCCTCATCGCCATCATTATGACCATGGTTGGCGCCCTCCTCACCGCCCTGTGCATCATCCGGGAAAAGGAGCGGGGCAGTATGGAGGGCCTCATGGGCACTCCCTTGAAAAAATGGGAGTTGATCCTGGGGAAACTGGGCCCCTATTTCTTAGTGGGTATGTTTGACATGTTCATCACCATGGCCATGGGAGAGTTTCTCTTCCATGTGCCTTTTCGAGGCAGCGTGTTTTTGTTTATTATCCTGGCCGCCCTGTTTATGGTGGTGGTCCTGGGCCAAGGCCTCCTCATTTCGGTTGTCGCCCGGAGCCAATTGGACGCCTACCAGATGGCCATGCTTACCACTTTTTTACCGTCCTTTCTGCTTTCCGGGGCCATGTTTGCCGTGCACCAGATGCCCGCGGCCTTGCAGGTGGCTTCCATTTTTGTCCCGGCCACCTACCTGGCCACCATCAGCAAAGGCATCTATCTGAAGGGCATCGGCATGAAGATTCTCTGGCCCGACGCCTTGATGCTCTGCGGCTTTGCCGCGTTTTTCCTGATAGTCGCCAGCCGCAAGCTGGTAAAAAAGATTCAATAATTATGAGATTACGACGCATTTATCATATCTTGGTCAAGGAATTCATCCAGGCGGTGCGGGATCCGCGGCTGCGCTTTTTTCTCTTTATGCCTCCCATCATCCAGCTCCTGATGTACGGCTACGCCATTAATTTCGACATCCAGCACATCCGCGCCGCAGTCTTTGACGAGGCCCGTACCCCCCAGACCCGGGCCCTGATCAACCGCTTTGCCTCCAACTCCTACTTTGACCTGGATTACTACGTGGGCCGGGAGGACCGAGTGCGGGACCTCATTGACCGGGGTAAGGTGACCTTCGCCCTCCACTTCCCCTGGGACTTTGCCAAGAATCTCAAGATGGGCAAACCCGCGGCCGTGCAATTGCTCATCGACGGCACCGACTCCAACGCCGCGCTCATTGTGGGCCGCTATGCCAACTCTATTCTTAATGATTATTCCATAGAGCTTCTTAAGAAACGCCTGGGGCGCCAGGGGAATATGAGTACGCCAGTAGTGGTGGAGGACCAGACCTGGTTCAATGCCAACCGCATCAGCCGCTACTCCTTTGTCCCCGGGGTGATCGCCATGGTGGTCATGTTGGTGTCCATGATGCTCACCGCCTTGTCGGTGGTCCGGGAAAAGGAGATCGGCACCATGGAGCAGCTTTTGGTCACCCCCTTGCGGCCCGTGGAAATCATCCTGGGCAAGACCATTCCCTTTGTCCTCATCTCCCTGGGGGACGTGGTGCTGGTGACCCTGGTGGCCCTCTTCTGGTTCGGGGTGCCTTTCCGGGGGAGCCCGCCGGTGCTGCTGTTGGGCACCCTGCTCTTTCTCATCAGCACCGTGGGCGTGGGTCTGCTTATCTCCACGCTGTGTTCCACCCAGCAGCAGGCCATGATGGTGAGCACCTTTTTCCTGATGCCCTTCATCATGTTGTCGGGCCTGGTCTTTCCCATCCCCAATATGCCGGTGGCGGTGCAATACCTTACCTATATCAACCCCTTGAGCTATTTCATCATTGTTATCCAGGACGTTTTTTTAAAGGGGGTGGGCCTGGCCATCCTCTGGCCGCAACTGGTGGCCCTGGCGCTTTTGGGCGCGGCCCTGTTAGGCTTGAGCGTGCTGCGCTTCCGGAGGAGGGTGGCCTAAGTGATATTAAACGATGTGCTTTTGAATTTGATTAGCTTTCTACAAGTATGATATAAATGATTAGAAATATTCTATATGAATTAACTGGTTGTGGACATGAGGTGATAGCGATCTCCGGGGGGAGAAATGCCCGAGATAAATCTATCTCAGGATGAGGCGGATGCTCTCCTGGCAATGGAAAAGCATCGGGTAGACGACCAATATTGGAATTTTCCTGATCCTGGATGGTCGATAAACATTCCACTAATCTCATTTAATGGTAGAGAGAAATTTATCCTCGATATTAGTAGAAGTGAAATTAATCTCCTTAAGGGAACGTACCAAAATCGATCTCGTCAGATAGTCATTCTTGCTCGGTTAGATTTTGGAGGTCGCCCTCACCAAAATCCCGATGGAGAAGAAATACCATCGCCTCATCTTCACATCTATCGAGAAGGTTATGGGGACAAATGGGCATTTCCTATTCCAGAATGTTTTAAAAATATACAGGACCGTTGGCAGACATTAAACGATTTTATGGAATACTGTAATATAACTAAACAACCCAAAATCATAAAAGGCTTGTTTTCATGATAAGCGAAATACAAAATCTGCTTAATAAGTATATTGTTTGGCTTAAAGATAGGACAAAGCTTAGACAGGTGGAAGATTGGGTTGAGATCACGACACCCTACTTAGATCGCCATAATGATTATTTACAAATATATGCCAAGAAAGAAAATAGTAGTTTTGTTATTACTGATGATGGTTATACTATTGCAGATTTAGAAAATTCAGGTTGTAAACTTGAAAGTCCCAAAAGACAAGATCTTCTAAAAATTACATTAAATGGATTTGGTGTGAAGAAGTCTGGCAATACATTATTAGTGCGCGCATCTATAGATAATTTTTCTCAAAAAAAACATAATCTAATTCAGGCGATACTTGCTATCAATGACTTATTTTATTTGGCTGAACCTGTAATTGTTAGCATATTTCTTGAGGACGTTACTTCTTGGTTAGAATTGCATAGTATTAGGTACATTTCTAATGTTAAATTTACGGGAAAAAGTGGATTCGATCATAACTTTGATTTTGCTATCCCAGCATCGAACAAACAACCGGAACGTCTTCTCAGAGCAATTAATCGGCCAAGTAGAGAGATGGCACAATCAGTGGCCTTTTCTTGGATAGATACAAAAGAAGTGCGTCATCCAGATTCCCGTGCATATGCAATTTTGAATGATTCTAATAACGGTCTTTCAAGCTATATTCTTGATGCTCTTCGTAGTTATGATGTTAAACCCATTCCATGGAGTAAAAGAGATACTGTTAAAGAAGAATTGTCATCGTGAAAAAATGCTAATAACTTCCTAATACGCCTTGAGATATAGTTCCCTTGAGAATTTCCTGAGTTATGAAATATCCAATATCAATTTATGTTCGAACACAGAGGTTTGGAAAGTAAATTGTGGTTCTTTAGCTCATTGAATATTCCTTCTTCAGCTTTCATTTCTATAGTATTTCTCATTATTTCCCTTCTCCCCGCCTGCTCCGGCGGCAAAGAGCCCCCCAAGCAGGAAGCCGTACCGGTGGCGGTGGCCACGGTGGTCCAGCGGGACGTGCCCGTGGAAATCAAAAATATCGGTGCGGTGGAGGCCTACGCCACCGTGGGCATCAAGTCCCGCATCGGCGGGCAACTGGTCAAGGTCAATTTTCAGGAAGGCCAGGACGTGGAAGCCAAGCAGCTTCTCTTCGTCATCGACCCCCGTCCCTATGAGACCGCGGCCCAGCAGGCCCAGGCCAACCTGGCCAAAGACAAGGCTCTGTATAACAAGGCCGCGGCCGATGCCCGGCGTTATGCGGAGTTGATCAGGAAGCAGTTTGTCAGCCAGCAGGAGTACGACCAGGCCAAAGCCACGGCCGATTCCCTGGCGACCACGGTCAAGGCCGATGAAGTGGCGGCGCAAAACGCCAAGCTCAATCTCAGTTATTGCTACATCAACGCCCCCATCTCCGGCCGCACCGGCAATCTTCTGGCCGATATGGGCAATATGATCAAGGCCGACGCCGACAACCCCATGGTGGTCATCACCCAGGTGCAGCCCATCTATGTGAGTTTTGCAGTGCCGGAGCAATACCTGCCGGAGCTGCGGAAATACCTGGCCCAAGGGCAGGTCAAGGTATCTGCTGGGCTACAGCCTGGACAACCTCTCCCTGATGGCCCTGGTCCTGTCCGTGGGCTTCGTGGTGGATGACGCCATCGTCGTTTTGGAAAATATCGTGCGCCACATGGAGATGGGAGTGAAGCCCTTCCAGGCGGCCCTGACCGGAGCCCGGGAGATCGGCTTCACCATCCTGTCCATGACCCTGTCCCTGGCCGCGGTCTTCATTCCCGTCTTTTTCATGGGCGGCATCCTGGGCCGGCTGCTCCATGAGTTTGCGGTGACCATCGTGGCCGCCATCCTGGTCTCCGGCATCGTCTCCCTGACCCTGACCCCCATGCTGTGCAGCCGTTTCCTGAGGCCGCCCCGGGAGGAAGGCCATGGCCGCTTCTACAACCTGACGGAGCGCTTTTTCGAGGGGATGCTGTCGCTGTACGACTCCACCCTGCAGTGGGTCCTGCACCGCCGCCGGACCATGATGATCGTCTCGGGCCTGCTGCTGATCGTCACAGTCATTTTATTCGCTATCATTCCCAAGGGATTCTTGCCCACCGAGGACCAGGGGTCCATCTTTGCCTTCACCGAAGCCGCGGAAGGCATCTCCTTCGAAGCCATCATGCGGCTGCAAAAGCAGGTGGCCGCAGTGGTGAGCAAAAATCCCTACGTGGATAACTTCTTCTCCTCCATCGGCGCCAGCGGACCCAATGTGTCCGGCAACACCGGTCGCATCTTTATCCGCCTCATCCCCAGGGACCGGCGGCCCCCGGCGCCGGAGATCATCCAGCAGCTACGGCCCCAATTCGCCCAGATTCCGGGGATCAAGGTCTATCCCCAGATTCTCCCCACCATCCGCATCGGCGGCATGCTGACCAAGGGCCTCTATCAGTTCACCCTGCAAAGCCCGGATATCAAGGAGCTCTACCACTACGCTCCCCAGTTGGAGGCCAAAATGCGGGCCTTGCCGGGTTTCCAGGACGTGAACAGCGATTTGCAGATCAAGAATCCCCAGGCGGTGGTGGGGGGCCTGCTGGTTTCCCAACTTTTGACCCTCTATATCACCCCGGTTTTTTACCTTTACCTGGAGTCCTTTAAACAGAAAGCCAGTGGCTTTTTCCGGCGGCGGGGCCTTGCGGCTTCGGAAAAAATTGGAGTCTAATACCAAGCTTGGGGGCTTGGGGGAGGGATTGTAAGGTGGTCTGTGACCCCTGGCCTCCTCCCTCAATTTTTTCAGCAAATCCTGGGCAGCAATTCACCCGAAGGCGGGTCCAGGATGCGGGCGGTGCCGATACTGGTGCGCACCTGCACCCGGCCGGGCGGGCCATCCTGGACGGCCCCGATGATCTCCGCGTCCTGACCGTAGCGGCTGGCCCGGACCAAGGCCAGGGCTTTTTCCGCGTCTCCGGAAGCCACGAAGATCAGCATCTTACCTTCGTTGGCCACCTTGAAGACATCCAGTCCCAGTGCCTCGCAGGCCGCGGCCACCCCCGGCCTGACCTTGACTGCGCTTTCTTCGATCTCCAGGCAGACCTGGGATTGCCGGGCGATTTCGTTCAGAGACGCGGCGATGCCGCCCCGGGTGGGGTCCCGCATGGCGTGGATCTCGCAGCCCTGCTCCAGCAGGTTTAGCACGATTTCCGTCAGCGGGGCCACATCGCTGCTCAGCGAGGTTCCTTCCAGCAGATTTTCTCGGGCTATCATCACCGTGGCCCCGTGATCGCCCACGGAGCCGGTGAGGATGATCTTGTCCCCGGGCCTAACCGCAGCCCCGGTGATCCCGGGCCGCAGCACTTCTCCCACGCCGGTGGTGGTGATGAACACCTTATCCGCGGAGCCCCGGGGCACCACCTTGGTATCCCCGGTGATGATGGCCGCGCCGCCTTCGGCCGCGGTTTCCCGCATGGACTGGGCAATGCGCTCCAGGGCTTTGATCTCCAGGCCCTCTTCGATGATGAAGGACGCGGACAGGGCCAGGGGCCGGGCCGCGGCGGTCAACAGGTCGTTGACCGTTCCGGACACCGCCAATCTGCCGATATCCCCGCCGGGGAAAAAGATGGGGGTTACCACGTAGGAGTCGGTGGTCAGGGCCAGGTGCTGGGTCCCTACCCGGAGGAGGGCGCTGTCGTCGCCCCGGAACGCGGCGTTGCCGTACCGGGAGAGGAAGACCTTATTGATCAGGGCCGTCATTTCCAGGCCACCCGCGCCATGGCTTAGTAGTACGAGATCCATTTAACCACCACAATATAAGGGGTTGGGGAAGGGGGTTTGGGGGAGGGGGCAGGGGTCTGTGACCTCTGGCCCCCTCCCCCAAAATCATTTTTCACTACCGCTCGTACCGGTACACCGCGGCGCAGGCGCCTTCGCTGGAGACCATGCAAGGCCCCAGAGGGTGCGAGGGGGAGCAGGCCTGATCGAAACGGGGGCATTCCTGGGGCCGCATCACGCCCCGCAGGACTTCGCCGCAGCGGCAGGCCGAGGGCGGCGGCGGGGGCACCTGGGCCAGAAGCGCGGCAAAGCGGGCCCGGGCGTCGAACTGCCGATATTTTTCCTTGATGGTGATGCCGCTCCCGGGGATTACTCCCAGACCCCGCCAGGCCGCGTCGGCCGCCGCAAAGACGTCCGTTAGAAGCGCCTGGGCCCGGGGATTGGCCTGGACCTGCACGGCCCGGCGATAAACGTTGTCCACCCGGGCTTGTCCCCGGGAAATCTGGTGCAGGATGGAGTCGATACCCAGGAGCAGGTCCAGGGGTTCGAAGCCCGTCACCGCACAGGGGACGCCGAACTCCTGGGGGATGAAATCATAGGCCGAGGCGCCGATGATGGTGGTCACATGACCGGGGCAGAGCAGGCCGGAGACCTTGACCTCTCCCGCGGAAAGCAAGGCCCGGAGCGCCGCGGGCATGGTCTTGTGCACGCAAAATACGGAAAAATTGGGCAAGTCCTCCGCCGCGGCTACCTGGATGGCCACGGCCGTGGCCGGCATGGTGGTCTCAAAACCCACGCCGAAGAAGACCACCTGTTTCCCGGTCTCCTGACGGGCCAGATCCACCGCGTCCAAGGGCGAGTAGACCACCCGGACGGCCGCACCCGCGGCCCGCTCCTTCTCCAGGGAAGTGGCAGTGCCCGGCACCCGGAGCATATCTCCGAAAGAGGAAAGGATGATGCCGGGTTCTTTCCCCAGGGCCAGGAAGCCGTCCAGGTCTGCCTGGGCGGTGACGCACACGGGACAACCCGGGCCGGAAACCAGGCTGACCCCGGGAGGCAGCAGGGTTTTCAACCCGAAGCGGGCCGCGGCCATGGTATGGGTGCCGCAGACCTCCATAATGGTGGCCGGACCGGCCGCAAACTGCCCCAACCGCCGGACGAGGTCCCGGACCAGATCCTTATCCCGGAATTCGTCAATAAACTTCATCGGCCAGCTTCCGGAGCAGAGACAGGGTTTCTTCGGCTTCCCCGGCGTCCACCCGGGCGATGGCCAGGCCTGCGTGCACCAGCACATAATCGCCCAGGTACACTTCGGGGAGCAGATCCAGGCGCACTTTCCGGGCGACGCCGTCCACTTCGGCCACGCCGGTGAGTCCCTCAATCTCCACAATTTGCATGGGTATGGCCAGACACATGTAAAGTCCCAGTTTTCAGTATAAGCAGTAGCACAGGCTTTCCAGCCTGTGCGGGCAATTTTTTCAGCCCCGCCGCATAAAAGGTTAATTTTCCCCCGGCGAATCTTGTGTTCGCCATGGGCAAATGGGCGAACACAAGGTTCGCCCCTACATTTTAATACTTTTTGAATCTAACTTGTTATGGAACCAGAAAAATCGGTCTGGTTTAATTCCCTTTTTCTTTCTGCAGCCGCGCCGCGGCCACGGCCACCTGGCCCAGGGAGATACTGCCGTCATTGGGCGGCGTTTGGGTATGGTACAGCACCTCGAAACCCAGTTCCTCCAGGCGGCGGCGCAATCTCGCGAACAGCAGGGCATTTTGAAAAACCCCGCCGGCCAGGGCCGCCAATCCCAGGCCGGTTTGCTCCCGCAGCCGGAGACACGCGGCCGCGAGCAGCCGCACTAGGGAATTATGGAACCGGGCCGCAACTTTTTCCACCCCGGCCCCGGACCAGTAATCCTCCAGCACTGCCCGGAAAAGGCCCGGGGTGTCCAGGATGATGCTCCCGTTTTCCTGGGAAAGCTCTATTTCGTAGAAACTCTCTTCTTCCGGGTCCGCGCTCATCTCCAGCTCCACGGCGGGCTGGCCTTCATAGGTGCGGACGCGGCAGACACCCAGGGCCGCGGCCATCGCGTCAAAGAGCCGCCCGGCGCTGGAGGTCAGAGGGGAATTCAGGCCGGTGGCCAATTGGCGCTGGAGGACCTGCCACTCAAAGGCACTGAACTTCAGATCCAGCCGCTTTGCCGCTTCCTCGAAGCCCTCGCCGTACGCGGCCTTAAGAAAGGAAGCAACCATACGCCGGGGGTCCCAGGCCGCGGCGTCCCCCCCAGGCAGGCGCACCTGGGCCAGGTGAGCGGCCCGGGAAAAATCCGCCAGGTCCGCCACCAGAATTTCCCCGCCCCACACAGTGCCGTCGGGACCGTAGCCGGTCCCGTCCAGGGCGATGCCGAGGCACTTCTCCAGGCGGCCGTTCTCGGCCAGGCACGCGGCAATATGGGCGTGATGGTGCTGCACCCCTATCAGCCTCAAGCCCTCCTGCTCCCGGGCATAGCGGGTGCTGAGATACTGGGGGTGCAGGTCATGGGCGACCACCTCCGGCTCCTGGCGGCAGAGGCCTGCAAAATGCCGGATGGCCTGGCGGTAATAATCGAAAGTCTCCGCAGTGTCCAGGTCGCCGATATGCTGGCTTAAGAGGGCGGTGCGTTCCCAGGCCACGCAAAAGGTATTTTTCTGCTCCGCGCCCACTCCCAGGACCGGAGGCGTGGGCAAAGGCAGCCGCACCGGCCGGGGCACGAAGCCCCGGGCCCGGCGTACCGGAATCACCATAGCCCCGTCCACCGGGCGCACCACCGAGTCGTCGCAGGGCACCTGGATGGCCCGGTTGTGGAGCAGCAGGGCATCCGCCAGGGCCGTCAGGCGGGTTCTGGCCCCCTCATTGGTGAACTCCAAGGGTTCCTCGCTCAGGTTACCGCTGGTCATCACCAGGGCCGGGGGCGCGTACTCAAAAAGGAGCATGTGCAGCGGGGTGTAAGGGAGCATCAGCCCCAGGTAATTGTTCCCCGGGGCCACCTGGCTGGACGCGGGCCCGTTCACCCGCCTTTTGGCCAGGACGATAGGCCGCTCCGGCGACAGGAGCAGGGACCGCTCCAGGTCTCCCAGTTCGCCCAACAACTCCGCCTCCGCCAGGTCCCGGACCATGACCGCAAAGGGTTTGGCCACCCGGCCCTTGCGGTGGCGCAGGGTAAGCAGGGCCTCTTCGTTCCGGGCGTCCGCGGCCAGGTGGAAGCCCCCCAGACCCTTGACTGCTACGATCTTTCCTTCTTGCAGCAGCCGGCCCGCGGCGCGCAAGGGTTCTACCGCGATCACGGCTTCCCTTTCTTCCAGCCAGAGCCAGGGACCGCAGCGGGGACAGGCCATGGGCTCAGCATGGAAGCGCCGGTCCTCCGGATTTTCATATTCCGCCCGGCACTCCGGGCACATGGTGAACGCGGCCATGGTGGTCTGGGGCCGGTCGTAGGGCACCTGGCGGATGATGGTAAAACGGGGGCCGCAATTGGTGCAGTTGGTGAAAGGATAGTGGAAGCGCCGGTCGCCCGGGTCCATGATCTCCCGGAAACAATCCCCGCAGGTGGACACGTCCGCCGGGATCAAGGCTTCGGTGCCCGCCAGGTTCTGGCTTTCCAGGATACAAAAACCTTCCCGGCCCCAGGGTTCGGCGTCCACCTGCAGGATGGCGTCTATCCTGGCCAGGGATGGCGCGTCCGCAGACAATCTCCGGACAAAGCTGTCCACGGCCGGGGCTGCGCCCTCCACTTGGATTTCCACGCCGCTCGAAGTGTTGCAGACCCAGCCGGCCAGGCGGTGGTCCTGGGCCAGACGGTAAATAAAAGGCCGGAAGCCCACGCCCTGAACGATGCCCGTCACTTTCAGCTTGCGCTGGGAAATGGCGCCTGGGGTCGTAATGGTAACCTCGGAAAAGATTTTGCCGGAGGACCCGGAATGGTTCAAAATTTTGCCAACACATTATAACAAATTGTCGCCCCGACGACCAGTTCTAACAATTATATTGTATAGATACCAATGGGTGCAAATAGCCCTTTGGCCGGTCAAAATGAAAATAAAATGCCTGACCAGCAGGCTAATGGCAAAAGGGGCGCTGCCCGGTAGGATAGGGGGTTGACCTTTTAGCCTCAAGAAGATATAAAAAATCGTTAAGCAGCCGCCAACAAGGCTGCAGCGAGATCACGCGCCCGTAGCTCAGCTGGATAGAGCAACGGACTACGAATCCGTGTGTCGGGGGTTCAAATCCCTCCGGGCGCGCCAGTAAAATCAAAGGATTAGCTAATTCAGCTAATCCTTTTTTGTCTCTTGGCTAGCGTTTTGGCTAGCGTTTGCAATTTCAGCATCTAACCAGGAGGGATAAAGAGCATTTGACGGTGGAAATCTTCTGCTGAGGCGACAAAATAATGATTGTCCATGATGCCCCGGGCTATTCTGTATGATCCTTTTAACTATAATGGAGCTTACGTCAATCTCTCGGATCTTTCTAACCCACGGCCAAGATGGCCCAGGGGAACGATCAGGACATAATAGGGAACCATGTAAAGGGCAGCCAAGACCGAAATCAGGGGATCATTAAAGTAATGGCCTAAAACGATTACCAGGACGTTATTAATCCAGCCCAAGGCCCCGCCAGCCGCAACCCTTTCATGGGGCGAAGCAGACCGGAATAAGACCACACCGGCGCTGGCGAGAACTGCCGCTAAGGCAAAGCCAACCAGCACCGAGATAACGGCGTCGGCCTGGTGCGCCTTTAAGAAAGGGGTGTAAAGACCCAAGGCGCCCAGGTTCATGGCAGCGAGCAAGACCAGAGAAATTGGGTAAGAGCGCTCATCCAACCAACCTGAAATCCTCGGCAGCAGTCGCCGGAAAAAAATAGAGACTATGAGAGGGAGAAAAATCAAGAACGCCATGAATCCCACGAGGCCCATCAGGTCGAAACACATTTCTCTGCCAATCAAGATTCTTACCAGAAACGGCAGGGTCAAGGGCAGCAATAACGTGGTAACCACGGTCATGGCCAGTACCAAAGGAATTTTGCCCCCCACATAACCGGAAAAAAAGGGAGCCGACAAACCGGTGGAGACCCCGGCCAACAAGATTAGCCCCAGAGCATAGGCCGACAGCAGTCGGCTGGCCAGGGGATAGATTATCAGGGGCATCACTAGCAGTTTGGTCAGAATTAACAGGGGCAGCTTGACAGAATATCGCTGGAGCGTGTCCCAAATTGCCGATGGGAAAACCTTAAGGAAGGCCAGGAATAACATCCCCATCAGAAACCAGGATAGAAAGGGGCCTAACTTGCGGGTCTCATCCGGCCAAAGCACGCCTGCCGCCATGCTGCCGAAGACCACGAGCAAAAGCACTAGATCCTTAATTCTGGGCATCAACGGAATTACCAGATAATGGCAATTTTTCTCTCATCCCCCTTATGCTTTTAAATTTCCGGGCTTGAGAACCGCATAAGCCAGCCGCATCACCGGTGTTGCTACGCCGCTTTGCCGGCCCAGGCGCGGAACCACCCCGATCATGGATTCCAGTTCACTTGGCCGGCCCGTTTCCACGTCGCGCTGCATGGAGGTTTTCATGTCTGGTATGGCATTATCAATGAACTCCAGCGTTTTCTCCACCAAGTCTCCTTCCAGCTTCACGCCTCTGGCCTGCGCCACGGCGGCTACTTCCCTTATAGCCTCGGTCAGTACTTCCCTGGTCTCCGGAACCTGCCGGTATTCTCCTATGGTAGCGCGGGTGAGACTTCCCAGGGCGCTAATGGCGGAGATGAACACAAATTTAGTCCACAAGACCTTGGAGATGTCGTCGCTCAGTTCCACGGTGATACCGGTGGTCTGCAGTGTCTCATAAATCGTCTGGAGGCGTGGCGTCAGCTTGCCGTCGAACTCTCCCAGTACGACCCGCTGGAATTGGCTGTACTGCCCAATAACCCCCGGGCCTCCAATCGCTGCTGAGAGCCAGGTTACGCCACCTACAAGATGCTCCCTGCCCACATACGCCCCGATACGCTCGGCTGCGTCTATGCCGTTTAGGAGCGGCACCACTACCGTGTCTTTGCCGACCATCGGTTTGATGGCTTGGGCGGCGATGTCCGTATGATAGGTCTTGGTGGTAAAGAGGATCAAGTCCACCGGCCCTACCTCTGCGGGGTCAGCAGTGGCCTTGGCGGGTGAGACCAGGAAATCGCCATGGACGCTGTTCACCTGCAGACCCTTTTCGCGGATAGCCTGGAGATGCGCACCGCGAGCGATAAAAATCACCTCCTGGCCTTTCCGGCTCAGGAGCCCGCCATAATAGCCCCCCACGCCACCGGTGCCCATGATTGCTATTCTCATGCCTTCTCCTTTGATTGAATTAACCAGTACCTATCCCTTTAGGTCAATAATAAACCGGATTTCCGAAGGAGGAAAAAGGAAAATCGGTCAATGGGCTTTTGGGGGAGATGAGTGGCGGGATTAAACGCTTAAATGGTTTCCCTTTCCATGCTTCTTGGCCTAAGAATTCCTGATCTGAGATTATTGACAGGTTAAGGATGGTGAGGTTTAATTAATCAGGTAATTAGTTAAACTTCAACAGGGATTTCGTAAAGGATACGCTCCCCTGCCATAAACCTCTTCATTTAGAAACCACGAATGATCGAACTTTTTGTAAAGCTTTTCGAGCGACTGGGAATCCTGGCAATTATTTTCATCTTTTCCTTGCGGCTTTCTGTGGTCAAAAGACTGCTTCTCGGCAAAGCCACCGCCGGGGAAAAGGTGATCCTGGCCCTGGTCTTTGGGGCCATTGGCATTGCCGGCACCTACATGGGGATTCCCATCCAGAACGCCATTGCCAACTCCAGGGTAATTGGGGTTACCCTCGGGGGCATCCTGGGAGGGCCTCTGGTTGGCCTTTTTGCCGGGATTATCGCCGGCGGCCATCGCTTTTTTATCGATATCGGCGGTTTTACCGCGGTGGCCTGCGGGCTGGCCACCGTGGCGGAAGGCTTCTTGGGCAGTCTGCTTTATCATCGGCTGAAGCGGCGGCCCTTTGACGCCGTGGCGGCCCTGTTTAGCGGCGTAATGGTGGAGATTTTGCAGATGGTGATTATCCTTCTGCTGGCCAAGCCTTTTGAGGCCGCCCTCGGCCTGGTCCAATTGATCGCCTTGCCTATGATTGTCGCCAACTCCGTGGGCCTGGCGGTTTTCGTGGAACTGGTGGATTCCGTTTATCGGGAGCAGGAGCGGGTGGGGGCTTATCAGGCCCAGACCGCACTGAGGATTGCCTGGAAAACCCTGCCGATCCTAAGAAGCGGACTTAATCAGCATTCCGCGGCCAAGACCGCCCAAATCATTCTGGAGATGACCGATCTGGATGCTGTAGCTCTCACTGACAAGGTCAATATCCTGGCTCACCAAGGAATCGGTGAAGATCATCATCTTTCCGGGCATCCCATTTTGACGGCCGCCACCAAATCCGCCCTGGCCGAGGACAGTATCCGCGTCTCGATGACCAACACGGAGATAGGCTGTCCCCATGACCAGTGTCAACTCAGCTCCTCCATCGTTGTGCCTCTGCGGAAGTGGGACAGAGCCATCGGTGCTTTAAAGCTCTACCGGGTAAAAGGAACAACCATCAGCCCCATGGATGTGGAGCTGGCAAACGGCCTGGCGCACCTTTTTTCTCAACAGCTGGAGTTGTCTGAGGTGGAGAACCAGCGCAAGCTGGCAAAAGAGGCGGAAATCCGGGCCCTTCAGGCCCAGATCAATCCACACTTCCTGTTTAACGCCATAAATACCATTATCAGCTATACCAGAACCGCACCCCGAATGGCTACCGATCTCCTGGTGAAGTTGGCGGAATTCCTGAGGAAGAACATTAATCCCGGCCCTGACCAGGTTCCCCTGGCCACTGAACTGGAACATTGCCAGGCCTATGTCGCCATAGAATCGGCCAGATTTGAAGATCGGGT
>JAKAKP010000123.1 GCA_021813445.1 Deltaproteobacteria bacterium | reverse complement strand
CGTTGCCGCGCATAATGGCTGCCTCCAGATAACATATTGTTATCGTTGACTATAACACCTTATCGGCATTATGGACAGCGTTATTTTAGGGGCATCAAGAAAAGAGTTTTTCAACAGCCTGCTAGTGAATAACCCAACCACCACCACGGCGTATATCTGCAATGGGGTTCTCAAATGCATAGGCGAGGGCTGCATCGACGGACAGTTCGATCCTAACAACACCGGCTTCTCCCAGGCCGTAGCCGCGTTGCAGCTGGCCCAATATGCCCAGCACGACCTGGATTGCAACTACGACCTCGATAACGAGCGAGGTCAGGGCTGCACGCTTTTTAAAGGGCAGCACATGGAGTGCAAGAAAGCCCTGGGCGGCTACATCGATTGCTGCCAGCAGCCAGATGGAGTGTCTCTTATTGAGTATATAAAGCTGCTTACCACCATGAATTACATAATGACGGCAGATTGGGATCTTAAAGAGGAGTTCCCGGCGATGTTCGCCACCAATCCCCTTAATGGGGTCTGGACCACGCTTAAGTCGCCGTATGATTTTGTGAAGAATTTGATTTCATCTGCCTGGGACAACATCGTGGGTAAATCTTTACCGGACATCACCTTGACAGGTATGCCTTCTACATTTTCTCAGACAATTATGCAGGGGGCATATGATATAGCCAACAGCATTTCCCCGGACCTAGCAAATGCATTATTTTCCAAGGGAGAAGTAACCGGGATTATCGATTTTTCAGAGGATATGCTGACCCTTATTAACATCGCCAGTTATGTCATGTGGCTCTACACCCTTTACCAGCTTTTCGACATTCTGGTCCATATCATTTGGCAATGCACCCAGGATGAGTTGGAGTTGGGAGCCAAGCGACAAATGAAAGTCTGCCATTTTGTGGGGTCGTATTGCAACACCGGCGTAATGGGAATTTGTCTGGAAAAGCGGGATTCCTACTGCTGCTTCAATTCCCCTTTAGGCCGCATCCTCCAGGAACAAGTTCGAAAGCAGCCTCAAGTGTGCAGGCCCTGGGGCAAGGCCCAGGATCCCGATTGCCTGGGGCTGAACGGGCCCGACCTGGCCTCGGTCGATTGGAGCCAGGTGGACTTGAGCGAATGGATCGCCTTGTTGAATCTGGCAGGAAAATACCCGACCCAAAAGACCATGACTTCAGATGGATTAACGGGAACCGGTTCTCCCTGGAATTTTGATAACAACAACCGGCCGGACGTGGTGCAGCGGACACAGGACCGGCTTAATTACACTGGCGAGGATCTTGAGAAATTGCGCAATCAAAAATGGCTGCAAGGTTGGGGTGTGAACCCCTGATCAAAAAAAAGAGGAGGAAGGAAGTTGAAAAACCTAAATCAAATCTCTCAATCTTTCAATCTTTTGTTAGAGTTGCAGCGCCACTCTCCTGAATCATTGAATCTGGCCACCAAGTTTTTGAATTTGGTCGTCAATCCTTCTACCACTCCCGAAATGTTGGACCGTGTATTAAGCGAGTTGAAGGCCGCGCTTGACAGCCCGGTTAATTAATTACCATAGGAGGATTTTCAAATGCTGGCAATCGGTTTTTTTATGTTGGCCTTGGATCAAGTCTTATTCCTCTTCTTTCCTGCCTGCCGATCTAATAAAAACCTCAATAAATTGCGGGATTACCCTTTCTGTTACGTGGTCTTAATTTTTCTAATCTTAAATCTTTTTGATTGGGTTTGTATTTCTTTGGCCGACCGCTATAATTTGGCGGCCTGGTGGTACTCTCTTTTTTCAATGTTTTATTGGCCTTTAATCCTATTATCCTTGGTACTTATGATTTTAACTATGATTTCTTGGGAGGTCGTTCAAAGGTATTTCCCATTACACCCCCGTTTTCGCGACCTCTTTCAATTACGGTGAACCTGGCTTTTGGGTTTGGGGTCTTGCGATGCGCCAACTTCCCTTGCCATACTGCGGCCCTCAAGGCCCCCAGCCCCTTAAATCAGCCTACCTGGCCGCGGTGGGCAGCCCCAGGCAGGCTTTTTATCAACTGTGGATTGAAAAGGATGATCGAATTTTTCGGCTCTGTAAGGCCAGCGGCTCTCAAGGGCGGGTCTTTCACCGCCAGTGCTGGGAGTTCGACTCCCTGGCAGAGGCCGAAGCCCTTTTCGAGAAACGCATCCGCGAAAAGACCCGCCCCGACCGGCCGGGCCGCAGGATTTACCGCCTGGAACTCTTGCCTGCCGGCCCCTGGTCTATTTGATTCTAATCATCGCCCTGGCCGGTAAAGGCCAGGTCATAATTCTAAATAAGGAGGAATTTGCCATGCCACCAATGCCTGAATTAAGCGTAGCTTTTCGTATTCTCTCCGGAGGCAAAAGAGTTGATGCCTTAAAAAAGTTCATTTCCCTAATCGAACAGGCAGAAATGGGCGAATTGCCAGATGAAGCAATAGACCTTGTGGTTGATACCATTGAGAAGGTAAATAACCTTTTTCAAAATGCGGCCGCTTCTTAATTTCTTCGGTCTGCTAAAGGATGCATACGGCAGCTAATTAGGTCTTGACAAAATTCAATGATCAGCGGTACTTTCACGAAATACTTCAACTTTTTACCATGGGGACCGCCCCGGAAAGGAAATGCGACGTGAAAACTTCTTCAACACTCTGTTCCATTTTCCTTACTCTTCTTTTTCTCGTTTCTGGATGCGCCAGCGTGGGCAATAAACAAATTACCGACTCTTCCACCGTTTCCAAGATCGAAGAGGGCAAATCCACCAAAGCCGATGTTAAGGCCCTGGTGGGCGAACCCACCAAGGTTAATTACAAAGACAACGGCAATACCGAGGTTTGGGAATATGTCTATAAACACGGCCAACTCCGTCCGGCCACCTTTATTCCCGTAGTCGGTTTGTTTGCCGGCGGCACCGATGTATCCGGCAACACCCTCACCATCCTCTTCGATGATAAAGGCGTCGTCAAGAAGGTCGGCTCCGGGAAAATCTCCGGAGGCGCCGGCAGTGTCGCCGATTAAGTGCCATGGTCAGAGCGACCGTCCCTCAAACCGCTGACGAGGACTTTGCCGCCGCTTTTATTAAGTGCGGCATGCGTCTGTCTACGGTTCAGGCCCTGACGGGGATTTCCCCCCGCCGCCTCCGGGTTTTATATAAATCCATTCACGGCAGGTCCTCATCTCCCGCCCGGACTCCGGGTCACTCCCATGCCTCTATCAGATCCTTTGGACAATCTCTTGAGGTTTCTGAGTTCATCAAATACTACGATTCAACCGCCTGCCGGCAGGGGTATGACTCCGGCAGCTGGCGGTCGTTAAATCCTAAGGTGCTGCTGGATTCATATTCGTTTTATGTGCGGATGACGAAGTTCCCAATAAACATCAACCTGGCTTTTGAGATTATCCGCGACATATGTGGCGGCCGGTTATCTATCAGGACCTGTGCTAGCTGCGGGAGTCTTTATCCTTTTGCTCTTGAAAGCCAGGCCCTCAATAAATGCCCCATGTGCTGACCCCGGGGCCCACGCGGGCCCCGGTCTTTTTCTTCATTAATGAGGCTCTCAGATGCCCAAGGTTTATCAAAAAGAAGGAAGCCTTATTCCTCTCCCTGCCCTCCCGGCTTTTAATCCTGCTGCGCCCGGGCCTTGGCCGTCAAGGGGGAAATTTTTTGCCGGCCGGGGTGTAGGGGGTGGGGTCCCCCGGAGTTCCCCGGCCGGCAAAAAATTTCACTCCGTCTTGGCAAGATTTTTTCAGGGCAAAATGCCCGCCCTGAAAAAATCCCGCCTGCGCCCCTTGACCGCAGGCCCGGGCTCCGCTTTCAATAAAAACCGCCGGGAGGGCAGGGGAAAATGGCTGGGGTTTTTTTATAATGAGGATAAAATGCACGACATAAATCGAAAGATTAAGATGACCGGATTGGCACTTTGCCTGATAAATTTTCTTTTCCTTACTTGGGGATGCGCTCCATATGTAAGAACCCAAGACAGCGGTAAGATTGTCGTCCCTAAATTAACCGAGCGGAAAATATTTATTCATACGGACCCCAGAGAAACTGAGATAGGATTAATCCAAAAACCTTTAGAGGAAATGTTGACTTCTAAGGACTATAAACTGCTATCCTCTCCGGATCAATCGGCATACACGATAAAGCTGCAATGTTGCGAGTTTGAATTAATAGGGTCTTTTGCGAAGAAGGGGGGATCAGCAGCCCAACTCGGGACAACTGCCGGCGTCCTGTCGGCAAGTTCAGTTGCTGGTGTAGCCGGTTTCGGAGCAGCAAGCTTGTTGTTGGGGAGTTCTTCAAGTGAGCGGTATGTCGGCGGGGTTGACGTCATCATCAGCAGCCCATCATCGGAAGACCAAGAAATTTCCTTTCGTGCTGAAGCCAAGATCTCTAACCAAAATCAGGTGCCTTCGGCGCGCCAGGCAGTTGCGTACACGCTAGCTAAAAAGATTGCAGCGTTAATGCCTTAATACATAAAGCGAGAAAAAGATAAGGAGGTAATCTTCAATGTCGCGTTGGAAGGATTATATCAACGCTTACGTTTCGTATTATAAATACCTCTTTAAAAACATATCTGATTGGACATTGGGGCTTCTTAGCGCCTATATGATCTATAATGGTACATATATCTTTTTCAAGACATCTGGTTTTGTGCAAGGTACTGAATTCGGCATGCTTATCACCATTGTCAATCAAATCAGCTTGGTAATGGTTTGGCTTGCAATATTCGCCGTTCGGTCATTATTGACGAGTGCCTTGCAAAATGAAACCTAAATTATAATCATATTTCCTTTTATCTTCCTGACACGTGGCCAATGCGCTAATATACTGAGTGTGACCGGCAGTTACAAAAGAAAGGAATTTTATGACTTCTTCGCAGGCCAGCCTTCTTGATATCCAACGGCTCATTTCTGAAATAACGGACATCATTGTCCGGGAGGTCGACCCCAAGCAGGTGATCCTCTTCGGCTCCCAAGCCAGAGGAGCCGCCCGGCCTGATTCCGACCTGGATTTCCTTATTGTCCAAGACCACCCCTTTGGCCCCGGCCAGACCCGCCGGCAGCAAATGGCCAGGCTCTTGCGCCTGTTGGCTCACTTCCCGGTTTCCCAAGATATCCTGGTCTACACCCCGGCAGAGGTGGAAGAATGGCGTAAAACCAAAAACCACGTCATAGCCCGCGCCTTGCGGGAGGGAAAAATCTTGTATGAGCGAGCTTAAACACGCCCACAACCTTTTTGAACTAGCGGGAAAAGACCTCAAGGCGCTTAGGGCTATGGGAGACCCCCAAATCTTTGCCGATGAAGTCTTCGGCTTCCACGCTCAGCAGGCCGTGGAAAAGACCCTTAAAGCCTGGCTTGCCGCCCTTGGCCAGGAGTATCCTCTCATTCATAACCTGGCCCGGCTCCTGGCGCTTTTAGAAGAGCAAGGAGCCAAGGTCGATAATTTTTGGGATCTCACCGAATACACCGCCTATGCAGTGGATTATCGCTACGGCTCCCTGGATATGGCTGAGGAGTCCCTTGACCGCTCCGCAGTAATACGCCAGGTTGAGGAGCTCATGCACCTGGTCAAAGGCATTCTCGCCGAACGGGATAATCTGCAAGGATAACTGGAGGGACGATGCCATGGCGATTTTCGCCGAGTGTCCATTCTGTCATAGAAAACAGGGCAACAGGAATCGCAATTGCGTCGGTTGTGGAAATGACCTGGTGAAGCCTAAGCGAGCCGGCAAGGTTCGTTATTGGATTCATTTTCGGCTTCCAAATGGTAAGCAACGTTGGGAATTAGTGAAACTTCCCGATGGACGTCCCGGAGGCATCGTAGAAGCCCGGGCAGCCGAGGGGAAGCGGAAGTCGCAGAAGGTGGAGAACCCCTCGATTCTTGAAAGGGTTCCTGCTGAGCGTATGACTTTTAACGAGCTTGCAAAATGGTATCTTGATCAGGAGAGCGTCAAAGAGCTCTCCTCTTTAAGACGCATAAAAGGAATTCTTCAAAACTTCAATGAAGTTTTCGGCGACTGCATCGTGAGCAGCCTCAAACTTGAGGATCTGGAAAAGTACCAGGCTAAGCGGAAAAAGGATGGCCGGGCTCCGGCCACTATAGACATGGAAATCAGCATTGTCAAAACCATGGTCACTAAAAGTTTCGACAATGACCTGGTGGACGGACGCACAGTCAAACCCTTCAGATGCGTTAAAAGGAAGCTTAAGGGACGCTCCAATGCCAGGCGCCGCACCATGAGCATTGAAGAATACCTGGACCTGCTGAAAGTCGCGGCCCCCCACCTGAAGGGCATCCTCATCATGGCTTTCAATACCGGCATGCGATTAGGCGAAATCTTGGAGCTTCAATGGGCACATATTGACAGGAATAAATGGGTCATCAGGTTGCCGGCGGATATCCCTAAGGAAAGGAAACCCAAGGTGATTCCCATTAACCATCACGTCAAGAAGGTTCTGGCGGAGCTCCCCCGCGCAATCCACCATGATCATGTCTTTACCTATCTCAATGAGCCAATCGGGAACCTGGGAGGCATCAAGAAGTCATTCTCCACTGCTTGCGGGAAGGCAGGGATTATCCAAGGCCGGTTTGAGGCAGAAGGGCTTATTTTTCACGATATAAGGGGCACGTTTAAGACCAACATGTCGAGAGCCGGTATTGCCAAGGAATATCGAGACGTGATTATGGGCCACAGCTTAAAAGGAATGGACGCTCATTATCTCCGCTTTTCAGATGAGGACCTTCGCCGCACCATGGCCCTTTATACCGAATGGCTTGACGCCCAGTTGCTAGCCCATTCTGCAAATGCTAGCCAAAACGCTAGCCAAGACGCAAAAAAAGGGCAGCCCGATTAGGCTAACCCCTTGAAATCATTGGTGGCGGGGCGCAGAATCGAACTGCGGACACGCGGATTTTCAGTCCGCTGCTCTACCGGCTGAGCTACCCCGCCTCCAAGCGATTTGTTTATCCTGGCCTCGGGATTTTGTCAAGACCAATCTCGCCGCGGCCAGCTCCGAAATTCGGAATATTGCCAATTATATCAAAGGCAAAGCAAAAATATGCAGAGTTCTGGCGGCACATTCGTTAGAAGAAACCCTTTCCAAACTTTTCTTCTGTTATCCTGAACGCAGGGAAGGATCTCCACGCTCCGAAAATACTGGATTCTTCGCGCCGCTCAGAATGACAGTTTAGGGAATTTGAGGTTTAGGAATGACTTCGAGGCAAAGGCCGGGCGTTGCCGAAAACCCAGGAAACCGTTGATTGAGGGCAATCTTGGCGACCCAGGCTTGCCAGGTGCAGGTTTGGCAGCGCAGCCTGGAAAGACAGCGCCGCGGGTTAGAAAAATTTTGGGTAAAGATTAAAGCCCGGGAAAGGGTAGGGGACCCTATTTATTAAAATACCTTTTTGCTGTCCAGAAGCAGGGTGACCGGGCCGTCGTTGATCAGGCCCACGTCCATCATCTGCCGGAAACGGCCGGTGGCCACCTTCAGGCCATAACCCGCCAGGGCCGCAGCCAAATCCTCGTAGAGCTTCTCCGCCATCTCCGGAGGCGCGGCGTGATCAAAAGAAGGGCGCCGGCCTTTGCGGCAGTCCCCCAGAATGGTGAATTGGGACACCACCAGGGCCTCGGCCTGGAGGTCCAGCAGGGAAAGATGCATCAACTTGCCTTCCCCGGCAAAGACCCGCAGGTTTGCCAGCTTCTTGGCCAAAAAAGCCACATCCTCCGGACCGTCGTCTGCGGCCACCCCGGCCAGAATCAGCAGACCGTTACCGATGCGGGCCACCTCCTCGCCATTAATCCGCACCCAGGCCTCCTTCACCCGCTGCACCACTGCCCGCATTGCGCCTCCGTCAATATGTTCAAGGTTCAAGGTTCAAGGTTTAGGCTAGAGGTACCGCATCCTTGATTGGCACTCAGAATAAAGGAAGGATGGAGATGGTGTCAAGGTAGCGGCCCTCCTTATCAAACTTTGAACCTTGAGCTTTGAACTTTATAGAGCGGTTGCATCCCCGGCTTAATTGAGCTAACTTATGACAGGGAAATTTCTTGAGAAGGAGAACGTCCATCATGGCCCTGATTGCGCCCTCGATATTGTCCGCGGATTTCGCCCGCATGGGCGAGGAAATCAAGGAAATCACCGCCGTGGGCGCGGACTGGATCCACATCGACGTGATGGACGGCCACTTCGTGCCCAATATCACCCTGGGGCCGCCGGTGATCACTTGCTTGCGAACCTATACGCCCCTGCCTTTTGACGTGCACCTGATGATCTCCCAGCCGGAGCGCTATATCGAAGACTTTGCCGCGGCCGGCGCCCAAATCGTTACCGTGCAGGCGGAGGCGTGCATCCATCTGCACCGCACCCTGCAGCAGATCCGCCAGGCAGGCTGCCAGGCAGCCGCGGCCCTGAATCCCGCCACTCCCCTGGAGGCCATTGAATACGTTTTGGAAGACCTGGACATGGTCCTGATCATGAGCGTCAATCCGGGATTCGGAGGGCAGAGCTTCATTCCCGCCATGCTCCCCAAAATCCGCCGCCTTCGGGAGATGATCGACTCCCGGGGGCTCGCCATCAAGATCGAGGTGGACGGCGGCGTTAATGTCAACACCGTGGGCCCGGTGGCCCAGGCCGGCTGCGACGTTTATGTGGCCGGCACCGCGATTTTCGGGGCCAAGGACTATGGCAAAGCCATCCAGGAGATGCGCCAGAAAATCGCGGCAGCCAAAAGCAAAAAATAGAAATATCCATAACATCTATGTGGCTCTACCTGGCAAAACGTTTAATTTTCATGATTCCCATGCTCCTGGGGATCACCCTGATCTCATTCGTTGTTATTCACTTGGCCCCAGGCACTCCCGTGGAACTGCAGACCACCATGAACCCCAAGGCTTCCCTGGAGGCCCAGAAGCGTCTCAAAGAGCTTTACGGCCTGGACAAACCTTTGTACGTGCAGTACTGGGACTGGCTCAAACGTACGGCGTTTCTGGACTTCGGCCGCTCTTTTTCTCCGGACCGCCGCCCGGTGTGGGACAAAATTAAGGAACGCATCGGCATTACCCTGAGCCTCAATCTGCTGGCAATGATCCTGACCCTGGCGGTATCAGTGCCACTGGGGGTACTGGCCGCCTACCGGGTGCACAGTTGGTTTGACAAGGGCACTACGCTGCTGGTCTTTCTGGGCTTTGCCATGCCCAGCTTCTGGCTGGCCCTGCTCCTGATTCTTTTCTTCGGCGTCTACCTGGACTGGTTGCCCATTTCCGGGCTGACGTCTTTGCAGTTTTCTCAATTCACCTTGTGGCAAAAGATACAGGACTTAGTGGCGCACGTGGCCCTGCCGGTATTGGGCGCGGCCTTCATGGGCCTGGCCGGCTGGTCCCGTTACATGCGGGGCAGCATGTTGGAGGTCATCCGCCAGGACTATATCACCACGGCCCGGGCCAAAGGATTGCCCGAAAGGACCGTGATCTTCAAACACGCCCTGCGCAACGCCTTATTGCCAGTGGTTACCTTGGTGGGATTGTCCGTACCCGGCCTCATCGGCGGCAGCGTCATTTTTGAGACCATCTTCGCCATCCCCGGCATGGGCCAATTATTTTATCAGGCAGTTATGTCCCGGGATTATCCCCTGGTCATGGCGGAACTGGTCATCGGCGCGCTTCTCACCCTGCTGGGCAACCTGTTGGCGGACGTGAGCTATGCCCTGGTGGACCCCAGGATCAGGACCGGGTGAGGTAATACAAAAATCTCACGCAAAGGCGCAAAGATAAGACGCCATGATAAAAAGGGAATTCTGGGCGCGATTTAGCCGCAATCGCCTGGCCATGAGCGGTCTGATCCTGGTAATCGGGATGTTTGTGGTGGCCCTGGCGGCGCCTTGGCTGGCGCCCTATGATCCTGATAAGATCAATGTCAAGGAATTGCTCATGGCCCCCAGTTACGCGCATCTGCTGGGTACCGACACTCTGGGCCGGGATGTCTTGTCCCGCATCATCTTCGGAGCCCGGATCTCCCTGCTGGTGGGGTTTGTGGCCGTGGGCATCTCTACCTTGATCGGCGTGCTGGTGGGCGCGCTGGCTGGATTTTATCAGGGGTGGGTGGACCGCATCCTCATGCGCCTGGTGGACTTGATGCTCTGTTTCCCCGTCTTTTTTCTGGTCCTGGCGGTGATCGCCTTTCTAGGCCCCAGCATCTGGAATATCATGGTGGTTATCGGCTTTACCAGTTGGATGGGAGTGGCCCGCCTGGTGCGCGCCGAATTTCTGTCGCTGCGGGAGCGGGATTTCGTGGTGGCGGCCCAATCCCTGGGTGCTTCGGATACCCGCATCATCTGGCGGCACCTTATGCCCAACGCCCTGACCCCGGTGATGGTCTCCGCCACTTTGGGGGTAGCCGGAGCCATCCTGGTGGAGAGCGCTTTGAGCTTTCTGGGCTTGGGGGTGCAACCCCCCACGCCCAGTTGGGGCAATATACTCACCATGGGTAAGGACAACATCGAAATCGCCTGGTGGCTGTCGGTCTTTCCCGGCCTGGCCATCCTGGTGACGGTGATGAGTTACAACCTCCTGGGGGAAGGCATCCGGGAGGCCATTGACCCCCGCTTAAAGGAGTAGACTATGGGTAAGCGGATTTGCCAGAGCCTGGCAGTGGCGGCCGCGGTTATCTTCCTGTCCTGGCCGGGGGGAAGTTCCCAGGGCTGGGCCCAGGATAACCACAAGCTCACCATGATGATGGTCCAGAGCTACGATCTCCTGGAGAGGGGCAAGGTGGAGGAAGCCCAAAAGATTTACGAGCAGGTGCTCCGGGAGGACCCGGGCAATCCCCTGGCCTTGAATAACCTGGGAGCCATCATGGTCACCGAGGGGAAGGAGGCCAAGGCCCTTTCCTATTTGCAAAAGGCCTTGCCCAAGGCCAAAGGCTATAAATTGAAGGTCAACCGGGTATGCACAGTCAAAGGCATCTGTATGGCCTTCCGTCCTCTCCAGGACGTTTACGGCGACCAAGAGCTAGAGCCTTTAATCCGGTTGAATATCCAGATGGTCAAGAAGAAGATGGCTGTTACCCCGGTGAAATAATAACCACCAAGGCACCCAGGAGCCAAAATACACCAGGGGAAATGGTTGTTTGTGATTCTGGGCGATTTTTATGCCTTTGTCGCAGAAATGAGACTGTCCCAGTTCATCTGCCCTGAAAGAAAAACTTTTGCACAAAGCCGCATCGCTTCGCAAATACATTGACAATTAAGCTAATAGCCCCTATCTTACTGCAAAGGGCGGCAATTAACTGATGGTACCATCAATTCGAGGGAGGATTTCTATGATTCGGACTTCTGTTAAAGTAACCGCCATTATTATGGCTCTCATCCTCTGCGCCGGCGGGTTGGCTTTTGCGGCCAAAGCCAAAAAGGCTGAGAAGCCGATGGACGTCGGTGCCATGCTGATGGCGAGCTTTGAAATGATGGAAAAGGGGAAATTCGAAGGGGCCCAAAAAATGCTGGATAAAGTTCTGGCCAAAGACCCCGGCAACCCCCTGGCCCTTAACAACATGGCGGCCATTATGGTCAAACAGAAGAAATTTGACAAGGCTGACACTTATCTCAACCAGGCCCTGCCCCGGGCCAAGGGCTACATGGTGCAGATCAACCGGGTTTGCCAGGTGGGTGGCATCTGCGTAGCTTTCAAACCCGCGGCCGGCGGCACCGGCAATCAGGAGCTGGAACCCCTGGTCAAGATGAACATCGATATGGTCAAGCAGTATATGTCAAGCGAACCCCTGGCGGGGAAAGGCCCCAGATAAAGCTAATTGCCGCCCAGCAGGAGCTCCTGGCCCCTTCGGGGGCCTTTTATTTTTGGGGATTAAGTTAACGCTGCGTTGACTTCCAATCTCTGAGTCTTATGATAAACTGAACAGGGTCGGCGTATTGTCTGCCCATATCGGGGAGATGGCGGCTTGGGGCAGACGAGTTCCGGGCCTGAGACTCCCCAAATACTAGGAGCTGCAACTGATGAAACGTTTATTTTTGGTATCAGCCTGTTTGCTCGCCACCATCCTGCTCCCCGGCATTCTGGCCGCCCAGGACGTCAAGGGTCACACTGAGAAAGGGATCGCCCTGTGTGAAACCGGCAATTTCGATCAGGCCATGAAGGAATTCAATGATGGCTTAAAGGCGAAACCCAACGATCCGATGCTGTTGACTTTACGAGGCACGGTTTACCGCTGCAAGGGCCAGAATGATAAGGCCCTCCTGGATATGAACAAGGCCATAGAAGTGAACCCCAAGTTCGCCAAGGCCTACCGCGATCGGGGCATGATCTACTTTGACCTGGGCGATTTCGCCAAGTCTTATGAAGACCTGCAAAAGGCCAAGGGCCTGGGTTACAAGGTCGATGAAGACTTTCTGAAGATGGTGGCCAGGAAAGCGGCTGAAAAGAAGTAACTGCTGATAAAAATCAAATACTTAACCACAAAGACACTAAGGACACAAAGAATCGCCAAGGAAAAGAATTAGGCTTTGGCGCTGGGGCGCTAAAGCCTAAAGCAATTCTTAGTGCTCTTTGTGTCTTTGTGGTTAATCTTTTTGCATTCCTCTCTATTTTTTCTGCGCGGCGGCCTCGGCGGCGGCGGCTTTTTCTTTATAGTAAGCCAACAAGGCAGGGTCAGGAACCTGGTCCAGGAGTTTCTGCCAGTACTGGGCCGCTTCCTTGGGGTCACCCGCCTCCTCATAAAGCATGGCCAGACGGCGGTACATCTCGTTTTGCAGGGGTCTGGGAGCCTTGTCCACCACCGGCTTCAAGGTCTGAGCGGCTTTGCGATACTCCCCCTGGGCCTCATAGCAGTAGCTCAGACTATCGGCGATCAAGGTATCCCAGCCGGACAAATGGCCGTGCAGCAGCGCTTCGTATGCCTTGGCTGCCTCCCCATAATTTTTTATCTGATAAAGGAGATGCGCCCGGAAGATTGCGGCTTCCAAAGCAGAGGGGGTGCCGGGATAGTCTTTCAGGATCTGGTCCAGGCCCTTCAAGGCCGCGTCCGCGGCCTTGGGATTGCTCAGCAGCGGGGTGAGCTTGGCCATGGCGGCCCCGGCCCGCTCTGCCCGGCGGGCCTGAACCTGGACCATAATCCCCCAGGCCGCCACGCCGATGAACAACACTACCAGAACAGCCGCGACCCACTGCCAATAATCCTTGAGATATTGCAACAACCGCAGTTGCAACGTCAGAATCTCCGGCGGTTTTTCCACGAAGTCGCGTTTACGGGATCCGGTCTTGGCCATGGTTTTCCTCTCAGAGAAAAGCATTCAGCCGTCAGCTCTAAGCTGTCAGCTAAAAGATCTAAATAGTATCCAGGTTAGTTTAGCAAAGATTGTTTATAAGTTTTCCAGGCCTGCCTTAGTTTCTTCTTTGGCTGAAAGCTGATAGCTCCCACCCTGGTTCTTTCAGAACCGCAGATTTCCTAACCCCCGCGCCAGCCGCTCTAATAGTTCCTCTCCCCGGGGGCCGTGCCCCCGGAAATGCAACTCCCGGCTGCTCTCCCCGGTAATCTCGATGGTGATTTGCAAGTATGCCTGCGGCAGCAGGGCCCCCAGTCTCTCGGCCCACTCCACCGCCACCACTGCGCCCCCGGAGAGGTATTCCTCCAGATCCGGGAGCATCTCCGGGGGCAGATTCTCCAGGCGGTAAAGATCGATATGCACCAGGGGCAGCCGCCCCGGATATTCGTGAATCAGAGTGAAACTGGGGCTGGCCACCCCCGCGTCCCCGGGTACATCCAGGCCCTGGGCCAGGCCGTGGACGAACTCGGTTTTGCCGCTGCCCAACTCCCCATGCAGGGCCAGCAGGTCCCCGGGAGCCAGCCACTTGCCCAGAGCCGCGGCCAGGGCCCGGGTGGCCTCGGGGCTGGTACTGGTCCAATGCATTGCGTCATGGCTCATCAAGGTTTAGTTAATTGGGGAAGAAGGTATTCAAATCACTGCTCACTTTTTCCTCCTTGAGCCTGGGCGTGGATCAGGTCGATCTTGCCGATAACTCCCGCCAGTTTCCCGCCGGCCACCACCGGCAGGGTATGCACCTTTTTCCGGGCCATGAGCGCGGCGATCTCCTGGAGGGGCATCTCCGGGGGGATGGTGATCGGCTCCGGAGTCATGACCTCGCTGACGGTGACCCCCAACATCTTCTCCAGCCGTTTTTTGAAATGGGAGGGGGTTTCCAGAAAGAGCCGCAGGTCAAACAGGGCGATGGTGGGCGGCAGTTCCAGGTCCCGGGCCCGGGACACCAGATCGCTCTGGGTGATTATGCCCACGATCCGCCCGTCGGCGTCCACCACGGGCACGCCGCTGATGCGGTGTTTTTCCAGTAAGGCCGCCACCTCGTTCACCGGGGTTTCCGGGGTGGTGGTAATTACGTCTTTGCTCATGATATCACGCGCTTGTAGCATATGTCTTCCTCTGTCAGGGGGATATGGCCCTGGATGAAATCGTGCAAAATTTCCGGGAACACCCGGAGCAGGTCCCCGGCGATCAAACCCCGGGAGCCGTGGGCCGCGGCCCAATAATCCGCGGCCAGCCCGTGGAGATAAACCCCCAGGCGGGCCGCGTCCCAGGGAGAGAGCTTTTGGGCCAGAAAGCCGCCGATGAGGCCGGTGAGCACGTCGCCGGTGCCGCCGCTGGCCAAAGCCGGGTTACCGGTGGCGTTGAAGCTCACCCGGCCCTCGGGGTCGGCCACCACGGTTTGCGCGCCCTTGAGCGCCACCACCGCGCCGGTGCGGGCCGCGGCTTCCCTGGCGGTGCGCAGACGGTCCGCCTGCACCTCCGCCACCGTGGTTCCCAGGAACCGGGCCATCTCCCCGGGATGGGGAGTAAGCACCCGGGGGCCGGCCGCGGTTTTTAACAGCTCGGGATGCCCTGCCAGGGCATTGACCCCGTCGGCATCGACCACCATGGGCAGGGCCAGGTCCCGGGCCAGGCGGCGCACCAGTTCCTGGGTCTCGGGGTGGGTCCCCAACCCCGGTCCCAAGGCTGCCGCGGTCTTATTTTCCAGAAAATTCAGCAGGGGTGTCAGGGCCTGCATTCCCAAGGCCCGCGCGCCTTCTGCCTCCGGCAGCGGCAGGGTCATGGCCTCGGTGATCTTCACCTCCAGGATATCATTGAGGCTGGCGGCAATCCCCAGGGTCACCAGGCCCGCGGCCGCGCGCAACGCGGCTTCTGAGGTCAGGGCCGCGGCCCCGGTCTTGCCTTCAGAACCGGCCAGGACCACCAGGTGGCCGTAAGTCCCCTTGTTGCTGGCCACCGGCCGCGAGGGCAGGAGGCTCCGCATCTGGGCGGCTTCCGTCAATTCCACGGCCACACCGGCGGCCAGGGCCGGGGGAATGCCGATATCCACCTGCCAGAGGCGGCCCGTATAATCCCGGCCCGGCGGCAGGATTTGGCCGATCTTGGGCCACCCAAAGGTGACCGTGACCTCGGCCTGAACCGCCGCGCCCAGGGGCCGCCCGGTATCGGCGCAGAGGCCGGAAGGAATATCCACCGCCAGGACCGGGGGCCGCAGCCGGTTGATCTCCTCGATCTCTCCGGCCATCAAGCCCCGCACCTCGCTGTTCAGGCCCGTGCCCAGGAGGGCGTCCACGATGAGCGCGGAGCGGGCCAACCGGTGGGCCAGGGGGTTCAAGTCTTTCTCTTCTTTAATCTCGATTATTTCCAGCCCCAGACGGGCGGCGATTTCCAGATTGACCCGGGCGTCGCCCCGGACCTGGTCCCGGGCCGCGGTCAGGAAGACGGCCACGGGAATGCCCGCCTGGGCCAGGTAGCGGGCCACCACAAAACCGTCGCCACCGTTATTGCCCCGGCCGGCGAGAACTGCCACCGGTCCAGTCAACTCGGGGAATTCCCGGCGGAGAATCTGGCAGGTGGTGCGCCCCGCATTCTCCATGAGCACCAGAGAAGGGATACCCACTTCTTCGATGGCCTGGCGGTCCAGTTCCCGCATCTCTGCGGCAGTAACCAGCTTCATTTCTCCGTCCCGGTTGCGGCTAAAAATGATAGGGGAGGGGAGCAACAGTTCACCGGCATTTCCTGGCGCCCCTGATATCACCGATTTATCCCCGGTTTCCGAGTAAAGATATCACAATCCTCAAGAGAAATCCATGGTTACCAGGATATGAGGAGGCTGGAGTTTCCTGAAAGAACCTTCATCTAAATTTTAAAAAGAATGCACCTTAGCCCCAATATCCTCCAGCGGATTTCATTTGACATTTCTGAAAATATGTTTACCCTAATAATTCCAGAAAAAGCTCAACTCATCGTGAGGTGGGGGCGGAATACCGCGGGTCTCCGTGGGACAGAGATAGCCGGGTTGCCTGGGAACGGGCGCCGGTTTTTTTATTCCAGGCTTATGGGAGGTGATTAGCGGGATTTTGAGAAGAAGTTAAGCTTGCGGCTTAATCACGGTTAAAAACCTGCGGTCCCGGCAAGAGGCCGGAATGCCGACAAGGAAAGGGATTCCTTATGGGTTTGGTTGCAGCTATTCAGGGTCTGAACCAGAGCGCCTGGCCAAGGGGGGAGCTGGGCCAGAGCAGCGCCGCGTCGAAGTCAGCAACGGGCCGCGCCCGGGTTTTAAACCCCGGGGCTATTGAGACCCCGGAAGAAGCGCTGACTTATATCCAGCAGCTTTATCAAGACGGGCGCACCGACGAACTGGTGGGATTGCTGCGAAGTAATCCGGTCTTCAGAGAGGCCTGGCAGACCCTGCAACAGTCGTCCTCTAACGGCTCTGACGCCGCCGCCAACCTGGCAGCCACGCCTGCTGCTGCTGCCGCCCCGGCAGAGTCAACCCTCCCCGTGCCTGCCCCCAGCCAACTGACCAGCCAGGACCCGAACACCGCGCTGATTATAGCCGCACCGGCATTCTCTCCAGCCATCCAGACCACTCCGAATTATCCCGTGCCCACGCCCAAACCTACCTTTGCCCAGGCTGCCGGCCGCCGGGCCTATGAAAGCCAGGCCCGCTATTTCGCCAAGGATGGCGGCAACTCCTCGCAGATCAGCATCCGGGTCTAGCCCGTCCCCAGTTATTCCCGCACCACTTCCACTAATTCTGCTGCCGGGACCTGCTCGGGGAAGGTGCAGTAGGGCGCCAGGAGGTCGAAGAATTCCTCGGCATCGAAGGCTATTTCCGGGGCAATCACCCCTTTGGCCGTAACCTTCCCCTCGAGATGCAGCCTGGTTCCCAGCGCCAGGGGGATGCCGGTGGCCCGGGCCATGCCCGGGGGTATGGCCCGGACGGTGGTGGCCACGCGGGCCGGTCTGCCGTCTTTCCTGCCATGGGCCAGGGCGAAAAAGATGGGTAAGCGGGGACCGTCAAACATACCGGCAATACTTTCAATAACCTTCCCTAGAAAAGAACTGTCGGCGGCGCCCTCCAGGAGCTTTTTCCCGGATTCTTCCAAGGTCAGGGCGCCCTGGTCGATCTGGGCCGCCAGTTCCCTGAATTTTTTAATCCATAAGCTGGGCATGACCATGACACAAAAGGAGCGCGGCAGACCGGGATAGGAAAAATGAAAAGAGACCGGCTCCGGATGGCCCACCGTATAGACGGTTCTCTCGCCCCGGCCAGGGTAATGGAGGACAACATCGGTCAGGGGCTTTTTGTCCACCAGGCGGCCGTTGTCACATTCCAGGATAGTGCCGGAACACTGCTGCATCCAATGGACGATGGCCGCGGAAAATCCCACTTTCTCCTCACCGCCGGCATCTTCTTCGATGTTCCAGGCGGCAATCAGTTCTTCGGTCGTATCCAGTTCCGCCTTGGCCCTGGCCGCCAACATGCTGGTGATCCCCGGACTGACGCCCAGGCCGATGACCGCGGTAATCTGCGCGGCCTGGGCCTGGTCATGGAGCTCATGCATGGCTTTGGTGGGCTCCGGGTCATCGCAGATATCGAGATAATCTTTGCCCGCGGCAATAGCCGCTTCCAGAATGGGCACGCCAAAGCGGAAAAACGGGCCGACACAATTCATGACCACATCCGCCTGGCGCATTAACGCGGTTAAATCCCCGTGATCGGTCACGTCTATGCCCACGCCTTTAGCATTTTCGCCGCAAGCCGCGGCCGCTGCCTGGGCCGCAGTTTGATTCAGGTCGGCGATCAGCAGGCTCCCCACTTCCGGAAAAGTCGCCACAGTTTGGGCTGCCGCCTTGCCCATGGCCCCCGCGCCCAGTAACAAAATCCTGCTCGCCGTCATCTTTGCTCCTCTATAAGTAGTTCAATAAGCCGATTGCAGCCAAGCCTGGCGAATGAGTTGAATTTTGGCCGAGCCATATCTCAGAATGTTTCTTAATTTTATGGCCTATTTAATTGTAATTTAAGGTTACTCATGGAAATTATAACCAGGGATGATGAATGGAGAAACCATTCTTCACGGCAGCATGGAGGCTGGGAAGCAGCTCCCTCTATTTAGCCCCCAAGACCCGCCTTAAAGTCTCCCGCAATACTTTGACGGTGTAAGGCTTCTGGATGAACCCCGCCAGCCTTCGGCGCTGTTCACTTTCGGCCAACGCGGTTTCCGCGCGTTTGCGGTCGGTAACGTCCACGTGCTGAAAAACGGCGTTGGTTATCTTGCCCCGGGCGTCCATTACGGGGGAAACCGTGATATCAAGAATGACTGTAACTGCGGTTTCTATGGAGAAATTTCTAAGCAGGGAAGTGTCATAAGTAAGTTCAAATCTTACGGTCTCGCCTTTCTCGAAAACCCGGCGCAAAAGGGGAAAATGCCCTTGCTGTTCCACAATATTATCTTGGAAGACGTTATACTTGCCGACGACCTCGGACGCACTGAGGTGCAGCAAGTCCTGGCAGGCCTGGTTCAGCCAAATGAGAGTGCCCTGGTCATCTGCAATCCACATGGGGTAAGGGCTGCGATCGATTATGCTATGCAGCAGAGAGTCTGAGGAGACTATGGCTTCCCGTGCCGCCTGGATCCCGGGCCGGTTTCCGGGGGAGGCGGGGACTTGGGGGCTGGAGGGTGTTTCTTTTTTGGGATTCTTTGTGCGATCTTTTGGAGACGCCATTTTGCCCTCCCTTGTTTTGTCGGCAAGATAGCATCAAATATTTAATCAAATTATTTAAACTTTTGGAATGAAATCTTGAGCTTAAGTATATCTGGACTTTGAGCCAATTAATGTTGTCCTTGGGCGGTTTCCGCGCTGGGAAGGAACCATTCCATTTATTTCGCAATTTTCCTGGCAAATGGATAAGATGGAAGAAAAAGCTGGTTAAAGGCCAGCACGGCAGAATCATAAAAGGCACCTTGGGGCAATAATCGATGGATATCGCCTCTCTCCCTGATCCCGCCAGGGTTGGTCCCTTCCGGGTCCTGGTGATCGATGACGAAAAGAATATCCGGGTTACCCTCGCGGCTTGCCTGGAAGGTCTGGGCGCCCAAGTGACCGCGGTAGGCACCGGGGACGCGGCTCTTGAGGCCCAAAAAAGGCAGACCTTTGATCTGGCCTTCCTGGACCTGCGCCTCCGGGAGATGAGCGGCCTGGACCTGCTGCCCCGGCTGCTGGCTCTTAATCCCCAATTGCCCATCGTCATGATTACTGCCTACGCCACCATCCAGACTGCGGTGGAGGCCATCAAGAGAGGGGCCAGGGATTATCTGCCCAAGCCCTTCACACCCGCGCAAATCCGGCATTTGGTCTCCGGACTGGCGGAGCGCCTCCACCTCTCCCGGCAGGTGGAAGAATTGCAGGAGCGCCTCAAGGAAGCCGTTCCCGAATTGATCCTGGAAACCGCGTCCCCGAAGATGCGGGCCATCTTGGAGCTGGCGGCCCGGGTGGCGTCCACCCCAGCCACGGTGCTGCTGCTCGGGGAAAACGGCACCGGCAAAGGGGTCCTGGCCCGCTGGCTGCACGCCCAGAGCCCCCGGGCCCAGGGGCCTTTTGTGGTGGTCAGTTGCCCCACCCTATCCGAAGAACTCCTGGCCAGCGAATTGTTCGGCCATGTCCAAGGAGCTTTTACCGGCGCGGTGCGGGACCGGGAGGGACGTCTGCAAGCGGCCCATGGCGGCACTCTGTTTCTGGATGAAGTGAGTGAGATGTCCCTGGGGTTGCAGGCCAAGTTTTTGAGGTTTCTCCAGGAAAAACAATTTGAAAGGGTAGGGGAGAACCGCACCCGCCAGGCCGATGTCCGGGTGCTGGCGGCCACCAACCGCCACTTGGAGGAAGAGGTCAAGGCCGGGCGCTTCCGGGAGGACCTGTTCTTTCGCCTCAACGTAGTGCAAATTCTTTTGCCCCCTTTAAGAGAACGCCGGGAGGACATCCCCCTTTTGGCCAAAAGATTCCTGGACTTTTCCGCCCGGCAGATGGGGCGGCCTACGCCGGAACTGTCAGCCGCGGCCCTGAAGGCCCTGGAGTCCTATTCCTGGCCGGGGAATATCCGGGAGTTGCGCAATGTCCTGGAGCGGGCCGTGATCATCTGGCCCTCCCAGATCATTGAGCCCGAGGCCCTGCCGGAGCCCCTCGCGGCCCGGGCCGCGGCCGCGCCGGCTCTGGGCGGAGACTATCCCCTGGAGGAGATCGAAAAGGAGCACATCCTCCGGGTCCTGGCCCGGACTGCCGCCCTGGAAGAAGCGGCCCAGATCCTGGGCATCGATCAATCCACCCTCTGGCGCAAGCGTAAGAAGTACGAAGAAGGCTAGCGGCAGGCCTGCATTTTAAAAGCCGCCTTGCCACTCGATCTTGCATTTTGCAAGACCGTCTCCTGCCGGAAAACGGCATCTACCTGAATTGAATGATAAATTAGTGTAGTGTCTTTGGCTTGCCCTTTGCACTTATCCTGGTGATACAGGCTCGCAGAGGGATGCCTCTATGGAAAAATTGCGCCTCATCAAGATCATTACGATGACCATGCTTTTCCTGGCGCTTGCCGCCTCTGGCCGGACCGAGGGAACGGCCCAGGATTTCTGTCAGCAAGGCCAAAAATTGCTGGACGCGGGCCACTACCTCCAGGCCGCCAAGGCTTATAAACAGGCGCTGCGCCTGCAGCCCGGCCTGGAAACTGCTGATCTTGGATTGAAAAAGGCGTACCATGCTCTTACTTTTTGGGAAAAGATCAGAGAGGCCCATCGGCTCATGGAGCGATTGGCCCCGGACGATGCCGTGGGCCATTATGGCCTGGGGTTGCTCTACCTGGAAAAGGGCGACTTCGGGTATGCCCAGGATGAGTATCTGCTGCTAAAAAAACTGGACCCGTTTCTGGCCCGGAGGCTGGATCGGGATATAAAACAGGGCAGATGATCTTACAGTAGGGATTAAAGAGGGAAGGCCATGCTGGATCTGGTTCTTTGCGGCGTTTTATTGGGGTTTTTTCTTCTTTCCTGGGCCTACGTGTTAGGCGCAGAAAAGCTCTAAGGAGAGGAATATGACTTGGGAATATGCCATCGAAGGCATAATTTCGCTGCTGCTTCTGGGGTATCTGGTATACGCGCTGCTGTGGCCGGAGCGCTTCTAAGGGGGTGGCCATGACGGCGAACGGCTGGCTGCAGATATTGATTTTTCTCCTGGTAACCTTAGCGATTACCAAACCGCTGGGCATCTATTTGTACCGGGTCTTTGAAGGCCAGGACCGGCCTCTGCCCCGGTTCTTCGGCCCCCTGGAGCGCTGGAGCTTCCGGCTCTGCGGCGTGGACCCGGACGCGGAGCAGACCTGGAAGGGCTATGCCCTGGCCCTGCTGCTCTTCAGCCTGGTGGGGGTGGTGGTGACCTATGTCTTTCTCAGATTTCAACATCTACTGCCTTTAAATCCCCAGAGACTGGGGGCAGTGGCTCCTGACCTGGCTTTCAATACCGCGGTGAGTTTCACCACTAACACCAACTGGCAGGCTTACGGCGGTGAGAGCACCATGAGCTACTTTTCCCAGATGGCGGCCCTGGCCTGGCACAACTTTATCTCCGCGGCCGCAGGCCTGGGCGTGGCCCTGGCCCTGGCCCGGGGGCTCACCCGGCGGGCCGCGGGAGGCGGGGATGCGCCCCGGACTCTCGGGAATTTCTGGGCCGATTTGGTCCGGGGCATCGTCTATGTATTCCTGCCCCTCTGCCTCGCGGGCGCGCTGGTGCTGGTGTCCCAGGGGGTGATCCAAACTTTTTCCCCATATTTGCATGTGACCACCCTGGAAGGGGCCAAACAGGCCATCCCCTTGGGGCCGGTGGCTTCCCAGGAAGTCATCAAGGAGTTCGGCACCAACGGCGGCGGTTTTTTCAACGCCAACAGCTCCCATCCTTTTGAGAACCCTACCCCCATTACCAATTTCCTGGAGATGCTGCTCATCTTCGCCATCCCCGCAGCGCTGACTTACACCTACGGCCGTATGGCTAAAGACCAGAAAGAGGGGTGGGTGATCTTCGGGGCCATGGCGCTGCTCTTCCTGGTGGGGGTGGCCACGGTTTATTGGGCCGAGGCCCGGCCCAATCCCGCCCTGGCCGGCCTGGGGGTGAACCAGACCCTGGGCAACCTGGAAGGCAAGGAGATGCGCTTCGGCGTGGCCGACTCATCGCTGTTCGCTACCATCACCACTGACGCGTCCTGCGGCGCGGTGAATTCCATGCACGACAGCTTCACACCCCTGGGGGGATTGGTGCCCCTGGTAAATATCCAGTTGGGCGAGATCATCTTCGGCGGCGTGGGCCCCGGGCTTTACGGCATGCTGGTCTTCGTCATCCTGGCAGTCTTCATCGCCGGGCTGATGGTGGGCCGCACCCCGGAATATCTGGGCAAAAAGATCGAAAGCCGGGAGATCAAATTCGCCATGCTCTATGTGCTCATCTTCCCCTTGATCATCCTGGGGTTCGCAGCCTGGGCCGCGGTGGCCCCGTATGCCCTGCCGTCCTTGAATAACGCCGGCCCCCATGGCCTGAGCGAAATCATCTATGCCCTTTCCAGCGCCGCGGGCAACAACGGCTCCGCGTTTGCGGGGTTGAACGCCAATACCCCTTGGTGGAACGTCACCATGGGCCTGGCCATGCTGGCGGGCCGCTTCTGGATGATGATTCCGGTATTAGGGATTGCCGGGGCCATGGTGGGCAAAAAGACCGTTCCCGCCAGCCTGGGGACTTTTCCCACCAACGGCGCGTTGTTTATGGGCTTGCTGGTAGGGGTGATCATCATTGTCGGGGCCTTGACCTTTTTCCCGGTCCTGTCCCTGGGCCCGGTGCTGGAAGAATTCCTGGCCCGCCAGGGCAAGCTTTTTTGAGGATTGAAACATGACTATTCATCCACGGCAGGAAATTTCCCTGTTCAATAAAGCGATTCTGGGCCCCGCGGCCTGGGACAGCCTGAAGAAACTCTCGCCCCATCTGGTCATCAAAAACCCGGTGATGTTCGTGGTGGAAGTGGGCGCGGTTCTCACCTCCATCCTCTGGCTGCGGGATCTTTTATCCACTCCCGCGGAACCTTTATGGTTTACCGGACAGGTCTGCCTCTGGCTCTGGTTCACGGTGGTCTTTGCCAACTTTGCGGAGGCGGTGGCCGAAGGCCGGGGCAAGGCCCAGGCCGCGGAACTGAAGAAGATGCGCCTCGAGATCATGGCCCGCAAGCTGCAGGACGGCAAAGAAGTGAAGGTGCCGGCCTCCCACCTCCGCCAGGGAGATCTGGTGGTGGCCGAGGCCGGAGATTACATCCCCGGTGACGGCGACGTCGTCGAAGGTATCGCTTCCGTGGACGAATCCGCGGTGACCGGGGAATCCGCGCCGGTCATCCGCGAAGCCGGGGGCGACCGCTCGGCAGTCACCGGCGGCACCAAGGTGCTCTCCGACCGCATCGTGGTACGGATTACCGCGGACCCCGGGGATTCCTTCCTGGACAAGATGATCGCGCTGGTGGAAGGCGCAGTGCGGCAAAAGACCCCCAACGAAATCGCGCTGCACATCCTGCTGGTGGGCCTGACCATCATCTTTCTCATCGCCTGCGTCACCCTGGTGCCGGTGGCCAAGTATTCCCGGGTCAATCTCTCCGCCACCGTGATTGCCGCGTTGCTGGTGTGCCTGATTCCCACCACCATCGGCGGACTGCTGTCCGCCATCGGCATCGCCGGTATGGACCGCTTGATCCGCAAAAACGTCCTGGCCATGAGCGGCCGGGCCGTGGAAGCCGCAGGCGACGTGGACACGCTGCTGTTGGACAAGACCGGCACCATCACCCTGGGAGCCCGTATGGCTTCGGAATTGATCCCGGCTCCGGGCATCCCAGCCAAAGATCTGGCCATCGCCGCGGGGATGGCCAGCTTTGCGGATGAAACCCCTGAAGGCCGCTCCATCGTCGAGTTTGTCAAAAAGCATTACGGCTTCACCGACGTGGACCTGAACCCCCCCGGCGCCCAGTTCATTCCCTTTAGCGCCCACACCCGCATGAGCGGCTGCGATGCCGGCGGCGAGGCCATCCGCAAAGGCGCGGGGGATGCCATCGTCTCCCATGTCCGGGAGCAGGGGGGGCAGTTCCCTGGAGAAATTACGTATATCCTGGACGGCATCGGTGACGCCGGGGGCACCCCCCTGGTGGTCTCCCGGGGCAATAAGATCCTGGGGGTGATCCACCTCAAGGATATCATCAAGCAGGATATCCGGGAGCGGTTCATGCGTTTCCGGGCCATGGGCATCAAAACGGTGATGATCACCGGGGACAATCCTCGCACCGCGGGCACCATCGCCCGGGAAGCGGGAGTGGATGATTTCCTGGCCGAAGCCACGCCGGAGCGGAAAATGCGCCTCATCAAGGAGGAGCAGGCCAAAGGCAAGATGGTGGCCATGACCGGAGACGGCACCAACGATGCGCCGGCCCTGGCCCAGGCTGATGTGGGCATGGCCATGAACACCGGCACCCAGGCCGCCAAAGAGGCGGGTAACATGATCGACCTGGACTCCAACCCCACCAAGCTCCTGGAGGTGGTGGAAGTGGGCAAGCAGCTGCTCATGACCCGGGGGGCCCTGACCACATTTTCCGTGGCCAACGACGTGGCCAAGTATTTTGCCATCCTGCCGGCCATGTTCGTTACGGTCTATCCGGCAATCGCGCCCCTCAATCTCATGGGCCTGAGCTCCCCCCAGAACGCCATTCTCTCCGCAGTCATCTTTAACGCCCTGATCATCGTCCTGCTCATTCCCCTGGCTTTGAAAGGAGTGCGCTACCGGCCCCTGGGCGCAGGCATGCTGCTGCGGCGGCTGCTGCTGATCTATGGCGTGGGCGGGCTCATCGCTCCCTTTGTGGGCATCAAGCTCATTGACCTGCTGCTGGCGGGATTGGGTTTATAATTGAGGAGAAAATGATGTATCGCAATTTTATCATCGCTTGCCGCACCGCCCTCTTTACCCTGATTCTCACCGGCATTGCCTATCCTCTCCTGGTGACCGGCCTGGCGCAAGTACTCTTTCCGGGGAAGGCCGGAGGCAGCCTGGTGAAAGACGAGCAGGGCCGGGTGGTGGGCTCCGAACTCATCGGCCAGGCCTTCAGCCGGCCCGGGTATTTTCATCCCCGGCCTTCCGCGGCCGGGGACAAGGGCTATGACGCCCTGGCTTCGGGAGGGTCGAATTACGGCCCTACTTCCCAGAAATTGCGGGATCGTGTTATAAGTTATTCAGGGACCTTGAAAAAACAAAATCCCCTGGGCGCCTCCCCGATCCCGGCCGAACTGGTCACGGCCTCGGCCAGCGGGTTGGACCCCCATCTGTCTCTGGCCGGGGTGGAGTGGCAGGTGCCCCGGGTGGCCGCGGCCCGGCAGGTGGCCCCGGAACGGCTCGAGGCGGTAATCCAGGATTATCTCCAGGGCCGGGACCTGGGATTCTTGGGGGAGCCCCGGGTGAACGTGCTGCTGCTCAACCTGGCCCTGGACCGGCATTTCGGGCGGCCAGAGGAGTGAGCAGTAAGCGGTAAGCAGTGAGCAGATTTCCCGTTTCCAAGCTGAGCTTGGAAACGGGAGATGTAGGGTGCGTCCCACGCACCATTGCGGGCGCGTATGACACGGCCTATTAA
>JAKAKP010000086.1 GCA_021813445.1 Deltaproteobacteria bacterium | reverse complement strand
ATTATTATCTTCATCCTGGGGGTGCTGGCCGGCCGGGGTGATATCTACCGCTGGCTCAGCAGTTGGGGTCTGGTGGCTCCAGCCCCCAAGATGGTGCAATGGTCGCCCCCGGCGGCCACGCCACCGGCCCCCGCCTCCCCTGCCGCCGCCAAGACTGCGGCCCCGGCCCCCCCGGCGGCTGCCACCGCGGCTGCTCCTGCAACTAAGCCGATGACCGGGAATATCGCGGCCGCGCCCTCGGCCCCTGCTCCTCCTAGTACTAAAAAAGCCAGAAGAAGCGCGGCGCTCCGGGAGCAAAAGGCCAAGGAAGAGGAACTGAACCGGCTGCGCCAGGAAGTAGCCTCCAAGCTGAAGTTCCAAAACAGCTTTGATTCTTCCCCCACCAAGACCACGCGCGCGTCCAAGCAGAAAGACAAGCACCTGGCTACGGCCGCTGCGCCCAAAGCCTCACCCAAACTGGTGCGGGTCGGCCAATACCGGGATGCGAAAACCGCCAAGGCGAAGATGGCGGAATTGCAAAGGAGAGGGGAAAAGGTCATCCTGAAGCAGGGCAAGGATCGTAAGGGAGTATTTTACGAGATCCTGCGGGAAAACCCAGCTAATACGCATGGAACCGAACGGGTGGCCCAAAAGAACCACTCAGCAAACGGCAGCAAGTCTAAGAAGCGTCCAGAATAAGCCAGATATTTACGGGACGTAACGCCCCCTGCCCCTTAGTCAAGGCCGGCGTCGCCGCCCTCTTCACCCCCGGTGTCCATGGCTTCTTCCACCATCTGATCCACTTCGCCGGGAAAGTCCTCCCCCATCTCCTGACCCATCTTTTTCAACACTTGGGCCACGCTTTTGGGGTCGTTCTCATCCACGCCGGACCATTGGGAGGGGTCGGCCAGACGCTCCAGACGCGTCTCCTCCGACAGGCGCACATGCACCCGGGAGAGGATGCGCTCCAGGGCCTGGCTCCCGCAATGCCGGCATACCGGAACAAACTGCTCCTGCAGATTCAGGATCAAGAAACTGGAGATGCGGCGGCAGTCCTGGCAGAGATATTCGTAAATGGGCATGAGGTAAAAAATTTTCTGTAAAGCTGGACCAGAGTGTCCGCCCTTGGCGGGCTTGCTCCTCGCCTCAATTCTGCACCCGGACCCGCATCTTTTGCAGCCGGGCCACCTGGGACCTCACTTCGGAATAGCGCGGATCTCCAGGGCTCAGACTCTTTAAAGCATTTTGAAAATGGAACATCGCCGTGGGTAGGGCTTTCACTTCCAGGCTATAAAAGCCCAGGTAATAATGGGCCAATCCCAGCTGCTTCTTTTCCCCGTAAATGGTCCCCAGGCTGTAATAGACCTGGCTAAAGGTGGGATTGAGCTTCTGCACTTTTTCAAACAGGGGCAGGGCCTGATCGAACCTGCGGCGCTCCTGATAGATCCGCCCCAGGTAAAACAAGACTGCGGCGTCCATGGGGTGCTGCCGGGCCAGGCTATCCAGGAGACTCTGGGCGTCCAGGTAGCGGTTGTGTTGGAAGTAGTAGACCGCCAAATCCCTTTGGATCACATAGCTATCCGGGGCCAGTTTCAAGGCCTGCTGAAAAGCCGCCAGCGCTTCATCCTCCTTCTCCAGTTTGGCCAGAGCCAGGGCCTTGCCGTACTGGTAGACCGGGTTCTGCGGCTCCCGGAGGGCGTCTTGGCTCATCCGTCGCAAAAGCTGATTGGGATTGCCGCAGATGGAATCCAGCTTAACGGTGAAATAGTGGAAGTCGGGATTATCTCTTTCCGGCGGGATCTCACCTTTATGGACCACCAGCTGGTGGGCCAGTTCCACGATGCGATCGTCCGTGTAGGGGTGGGTCCGCAAGTATAAAGGGGTCTTCCCGCCCTCGAACCACCGTTGTTTATTCATCTTGTTGAACATGCTGATCATGTCCCGGGGGTTATAGCCGGCTTTGACCATCCATTTGAACCCCGTGGCGTCCGCCTCGGCTTCAAAATCCCGGCTGTAGGCCAGCATGGCGCTTTGCCCCCCGGCCATGACGCCCGCGATCAGGGGCTGCGCCAGAGCCCCCCCCAGAAAGATGGAGGCCATGGCGCCCACCAGAGTAGCGATGGTAACCGGCCTCGATTTTTCCATCATCCTGGCCATGTGCCGGCAATAGATGTGGGAAATTTCGTGGGCCATCACCCCGGCCAGCTCACCCTCCCGGTCGGCCATCATAATCATGCCGGTATGCAGAAAGATATAGCCGCCCGGCACGGCAAAGGCATTCATCGTCGGGTCCTGGACGATGAAAAACCTGTAAGTAAAAGGCTGCGGCCCCATTTGGGCCACCAGCTTTTGCCCCAGGCGATTGATATAGGAAGTGATGAAAGGGTCTTCGATGAGGGGAACTTCTTGCTGTATCTCCAAGAGAAACTGCTCGCCTATCTGTTTCTCCCTTTCAACGGACATACCCTTAAATTCATCGAAAAGCGCCCAGGTGCACCGGACTTGGGCAAACAGCAGGCTCACGGCCAACAACAAAATGATGGCCGGCTTTCTCAACGCGACATAAAAGCTAGTCATGATGAGGACTCAGACTCGGACTCCGGGTTCTGCACTGGGTCCTGAGAGGTGAGAGCTAGTGCCGAAGGAGGCGGCGTCGGGTAGGTCTTGGGCGCTTCGGCCCAGAGACCCTCCAAATCGTAGAATTGTCGCAGTTCCTGGGAAAAGATGTGCACGACCACATCATTATAATCCATCAGGACCCAAAGGCCCTCCTGGAGACCCTCCACTCCCAGGGGCTTAACCCCGGCCTGGCTCAGGGCCTCTTCCAGCCGTTGCGCCAGGGCTAGCACATGCCGCCGGGAAGTCCCGGAACAGATCAGGAAATAATCGGCAAAAGAACATGCCCCCTTCACCTCCAGAACGACCGGCTCCAGGCCCTTGACCGCGTCAATAGTCTTGACCGCCAGTTTCAGCAGGGCGTCCGGGGCGAGGGTTTTGGTGGCGACCGCCGTGATGGGGCCTCCCTTACGCATATAATTTGTTTTTAATTATATATCTTCGCACCTTCTCCGGCAAGAGGTAACGGATGGACCGGCCTTCTTCCACCAGGCGGCGGATGCGGGTGGCGGAAATATCCATCAGGGTCGTGCCCAGCAGAATGATCTTGTAGCCTGAAGGATGCTGGAAACCGGTTCCCCCCGGCAGCGGCCGGCAGGGGGGATGCACCTCCCGGCGCAGCACCGCCTCCAACTGGCTGCGGTCGTAACCCGGGCGGTCCAGGGCCACGAAATGGCAGAGGGTGAAGAGTTCCGCATAATCCTTCCAGGTGGTGATCTCCAGGATGGCGTCCAAGCCGAGGATGAAATAAAGCTCCCAGTCCGGGCCCTGCTGCGCCCGGACCTGGCGCAGGGTTTCGATGGAGTAGGATTTGCCGGGACGGCGGCCCTCGATGTCGGAGACGGTGATGCGGGGGTGCCGGCCCACGGCCAGGCGGGTCATCTCGAGGCGCGTCGCGAAGGGGGTGATATATTGGCCCCCCTTATGGGGCGGCTGGGCCGCGGGGATGAACCAGAGGCGCGTCAGCCCCAGGGCCTCCACCACCTCTTCCGCGGTGCGCAGATGGCCGTAATGGATGGGGTTGAACGTGCCGCCGAAGAGGCCCAGGCGTTTGGGTGTGAGCGCTGTCAAGGACTTATTCCGATCAGAAAGTTCAAAGTTCCAGGTTCAAAGTTCAAAGTTGAGGATTTATCCCCGCTCCCCCGAGGGGGCTTTTCTTTACCCACAAGTTTTTAACCGGTGGCGCAGCCTTGCCAGGCTGCGCTAAAAACTGCGCAAGCCTGCGCCACCAAAGAATACCTTAAATCAGGCATTTTCTTACCCCCCCTTTGAAAAAGGGGGCTGGGGGGATTTTGAGGCGCCCCAACCCTAAGACCACGTGGCTCATAAGAATTTAGCCCTGGCAGGATCTGGACATAATCAGTGATGCTCTCCCGCCAGACTAAGACTTGTGGGTAATGATAAGCCCGCGGGCGAGAGGGGGGGCCAGAGCTAAAGGCCCGTAAATCACTGGGGCAGACTGCTTTCTCAGCCATGCTTTGCTTCTTTTTTAAAGCTGAAAGCTGACCGCTGATAGCTGACAGCTATCCTCACGTCCTGATCTGGCCGTTCCCGTAAACGATGAACTTCGTGGTAGTCAACTCTTCCAACCCCATGGGTCCGAACGCGTGGAGTTTGGAGGTGTTGATGCCGATCTCCGCACCCAGACCCAGCTCGCCCCCGTCGTTGAAGCGGGTGGAGGCGTTCACCAGGACCACCGAGGAATCCACCTCTCGCAGGAACCGCTGGGACCGGTCGTAATCCCGGGTGATGATGGCCTCCGTGTGGTTGGAGCTGTACCGGGCGATGTGGGCCAGGGCCCCGTCCAGGTCCGGGACCACTTTCACCGCCAGGATCAGGTCCAGGAATTCCGCGCCCCAATCGTCGTCCTTGGCCGGGACCGTTTCCGGGTCGATCTCCCGGGTGCGGGGGCAGCCCCGGAGTTCCACCCCGGCCTGCCGGAAGCGCTGAAACATGCGGGGGATAAACGCCGCGGCCTCGGCTTCATGGATCAGCAGGGTCTCCATGGCGTTGCAGACCCCGGGGCGCTGTACCTTGGCGTTGAAGCAGACCGTCTCCGCCAGGTCCAGGTCCGCGCCCTGGTCCACGAAGATGTGGCACACGCCTTTGTAGTGCTTGAGCACCGGGATGCGGGAGTGCTCGGCCACGAAGCGGATCAGGCCCTCGCCCCCCCTGGGGATGATGAGGTCCACCAGTTCGTCCTGCTTCAGCAGCTCCAGGGTGGCTTCCCGGGCCACGCTGGGGATGACCTGGACCGCGGCCGCAGGCACCCCGGCCGCGGCCAGGGCCTCTTGCATCAGCTTGGCCAGGGCCAGGTTGGAGTGCAGCGCTTCTTTCCCGCCTTTGAGGATCACGGCGTTGCCGCTCTTGAAACACAGGGCCGCGGCGTCCACGGTGACGTTGGGCCGGGATTCGTAGATAAAGCCGATGACCCCCAACGGGATGCGCTGGCGGCCCACCTTCAGGCCGTTGGGCCGCACCCACATGCCGGTGACCGCGCCCACCGGGTCCGGCAGCAATGCCACTTCTTTCAGCCCCTTGATCATGGAGGCCATGACTTTATCCGTTAGAGTGAGGCGGTCGATGAAGGCCGCGGCCAGCCCCTG
>JAKAKP010000037.1 GCA_021813445.1 Deltaproteobacteria bacterium | reverse complement strand
TATTCCCGGTAACCGGCTTAGTGGCAGGGACAGCCGCGGTGGCCGCCGGGGCCGGAGCTTTAGTGTTGGCGGCGGCAGGGGCGGCGGCGGTTGCGGGCTGGGTCGCGGGCTGGGCCGCCGGGGGCGACCACTGCGCCACCTTGGGGGCTGGAGCCACCAGGCCCCAACTGCTGAGCCAACGGTAAATATCACCCCGGCCGGCCAGCACCCCCAGGATGAAGATAATAATCATCGTCCAGCCCAGGCCCAGGGCTCCGAAAAGCACCTGCTTCAACCCCAGGACCAGCTGCCAGCGGGCCTTCTTGCCCTTCTTCCCCCGGCCTTCCGTCATTTCTCCCCCTAGAACCCTTGGTTGGCTGGGTGGGGCAATCCGGGGGAACTCCTTTCCCCCGTTCTGCCCCCAAAAATCCTGACACCCCTCAAACTACATGCTCTCCGGCGCGGCCACGCCCAGGAGGCGCAGGCCGTGGGCCAGGACGGTCTGCACTGCCTGCACCAGGCAGAGCCGGGCCCGGCTCAAAGCGGCATCCTCGGAGATGAAGCGGTGTTTATAGTAATAACTATGCAGTTGCGAGGCCAGTTCCGTCAAGAAATAAGTGAGGCGGTGGGGCTCCAAATTGCGGGCCGCGGCTGCCACCAGTTCCGGGTACCCGGCCAGCATTTTCAGAAGTGCGATCTCTTCCGGCAATTGCAGGAAAGGAACGATATCCGGTCCCGGCTCCGGCACCTCCAGTTCCTGGGCCGCGGCCTGGCGGAAGACACTGGCCAGCCGGGCGTGGGCGTACTGCACGTAGTAGACCGGATTTTCCGGGCTCTGGGTCTTGGCCAGCTCCAGGTCGAAATCCAGGTGGGCGTCGGGGCGGCGGGTCAGAAAGATGAAGCGGGCCGCATCCTTTCCCACCTCATCCAGTACTTCCCGCAGGGTGACAAAAGTGCCCCCCCGGGTGGTCATGGCCACCGGTTCGCCAGCGCGCAGCAGGGACACGAGCTGCACCAGGATCACTTGCAGATGCCCCGCGCAGCCCATGGCCTCCACCGCCGCCTGCAGCCGGGGCACGTAGCCGTGGTGGTCCGCGCCCCAGATATCCACCACCAGGTCGTAGCCTTCCTGGAACTTATGAAAGTGGTAAGCGATATCCGAGGCAAAGTAGGTGGTGACCCCGGTGGAGCGGCGCACCACCCGGTCCTTGTCGTCCCCGAACGCCGTGGATTTGAACCACAAGGCCCCGTCTTGCTCGTAAAGAAAGCCTTTTTCCTGGAGAAAAGCAAAGCTCTGCTCCACCAGACCCTGGTCATAGAGGTTGGTTTCGCTGAACCAGCGGTCAAAGGAGACCCCGAAATCTTCCAGGTCCTGTTTGATGCCCGCCAGGATTACGTCCCCGGCGTAGCGGCCCAGGGTGATGAATTCGTCTTCCGCAGGCGTGGGAGAGGGCGGCGGATTGCCAGCGGCCAGGTAATCCCGGGCCAGGTCCTTCATGTAGCCGCCCTGGTAGCCGTCTTCGGGAAACTCGATCTTCTCTCCCTGGAGTTCCCGGAGGCGGAAATAGAGGGACTTCCCCAGGGTGTTGATCTGGTTGCCCACGTCGTTGATGTAGTATTCCCGGACCACATCGTAGCCCGCGGCGGCCAGCAGGTTGGCCAGGGCGTCCCCCAGGGCCGCGCCCCGGCCGTGGCCGATGTGCAGAGGGCCGGTGGGGTTGGCGCTGACGAACTCCACCTGCACCTTTTGGCCCCGGCCCAGGTCGCAGTTGCCGTAAGCCGGACCCAGGCTGCGGATTTCCCCCAGCACCTGGTGCCAGAAGGTATCCTCGATAAAAAAGTTGATGAAGCCGGGCCCGGCGATCTCCACCTGCCGCAGCATCCCCTCCGGGGCCGCCAGGTTCTTGGTGATGAGCTCCGCGATCTTCCGGGGGGCCATCCGGGCGGGTTTGGCCAGGACCAGGGCCAGGTTGGTGGCCAGGTCGCCGTGGTCCGCCTGCTTTGGCGCCTCCACTTCGAACGCAGGCAGAGTGTCAAAGGAGAGTGCGCCTCCAGCCCGGGCCTGTTCCACAGATTGAATTAAGAGGTCTCGCAGTTGTTTTTTAGGGTTCATATCTCTTGGCAATTATTCAGACAATAATAGGGCGGCCCGGGGCCGCCGGCAATCGGCGTTTCTATTACGCCCACATACTCGTGGTTACCAGCAAGTCGAAGGGAGGGAAAGGCCAACGCCTTCCGCCTTCGGCACTTATGTTAGCTTATAAAAGGCGGGAAGCGCTTCGCTTTCCCGCCCTACCTCGCTGGTCAGATAGAAACTGGCCCCTGCCCCCTGTCTTTCAGGGTTCTATCCGGGTCCCCAGGAGTTCCAAAAATTTCCGCATCCACTCGGGATGGGCCGGCCAAGCCGGCGCGGTCACCAGGTTGCCGTCCACATGGGCGTTGGAGAAGGTCTCGTTGACTTCCCCCCACCGGGCCCCGGCCCGGAGCAGTTCGTGCTTCACCGCGGGATAGGCCGTACAGAGCCGGCCTTCCAGATTCAGGGCCGCGTTCAATAATTGCAGGCCGTGGCAAATGGCGGCAATGGGTTTCTTGGCTGCGTCGAAGTGGGCCACCATCTGCACCACCCGCTCGTCGAGGCGCAGGTATTCCGGGGCCCGGCCGCCGGGGATCACCAGGCCGTCGTAATCTTGGGGCCGGACGTCGGTAAACGTCGCGTTCAGGACAAAATTGTGCCCGGGCTTCTCGCTGTAGGTCTGATCGCCCTCGAAATCGTGGACCGCGGTGCGCACAGAGTCCCCGGCTTTTTTTCCGGGGCAGACCGCGTGCACCGTATGCCCCACCATCAGGAGCATCTGGAAGGGGACCATGGCCTCGTAGTCCTCCACGTAATCCCCGACGATCATCAAGATTTTTTTCGCAGCCATGGGTTTCCTCCTGAAGTTTGAGGATTATCAAAGCTCCAAGCTCCCGCCCTCACCCCAACCCTCTCCCCCCGCAGGGGGGAGAGGGAGAAGAAAATTGCTCCAAATTTAAGCCATTTCAAAACCCCAACTTGCCTAAACTGCCATTCTGAGCGGAGCAAGAATCTCGCATTTCCGAGGCGTTGAGATCCTTCACTGCGTTCAGGATGACAGAAAAAGAGGTTTTGAATAGATTCTTGAATCATTGGGGCATTCCCGCCGTATAATGGCGGCCTATGCTCCCCTGAGAAACTGACCCCTGATTCCTGGCCCCTGACCCCTATTTCTTTTCCGGCGGCGCTTCCCCCACCGGCTTGGCCTTCAAGGTCAAATCCCTGGTGAACTCCAGGCAATGCTGGCCGGTGAAGGAGAATTTCTTGACGCAGGTCTCCCGCCAGGCGCAGACCAGGCAGATGCTGGGTTCCTGGGTATCCGGCTTCCTTTCCATATTACTCTCCCACATACCGCCGGGGGTTGGCGTTGCCCAGGGCCAGGTAGATTTCATAGCTGATGGTCTGGGCCCACCCGGCCAATTCGTCGCCGGTGAGCAGGGCGTCATCGCTTTGACCCAGCAGGACGACCGGCTCCCCGGCCTGGATCTCCGGCAGGTGGCTGACCTCCACCATGATCAGATTCATGCACACCCGCCCCCGGATGGGAGCCCGGAGACTGCGGATCAACACTTCCCCCCGGTTGGAGAAGAGGCGGCTGTAGCCGTTGGCGTAACCTACGGGCAGCACAGCCAGCCGGCACCAATCCGTGGTGGTATAAGTGCAGCCATAGCTGATGCTTTCCCCCGGCGGCAAACGCTTCACCTGTAGAACCTTGGTGGTCAGGGACATCACCGGCTTAAGCAGCACCGGTATCTGCCGCTCCGGGGCAGGCGGGGAGCCGTAGAGCATGATCCCCGGCCGCACCATGGCGAAATGCGCGTCTTTCAGCTCCCAGAGCGCAGCGCTGTTGGCGATGTGGCTCAAGGGCAAGGCCCAGCCCCGGTCCCGGGCGGCCTGGAGGACCCCGGTGAACTGCTCTAGTTGCTTAAAGGTATAACTTTTATCTTCCAGGTCCGCCACTGCCAGGTGCGAGGTCAGACCCAAAACCTCCAATTGGGGATAAGACCGGAGCCCCTCCAGGAAAGGCAGAACTTCCTCAGGAAGCAGGCCCAGACGGCCCATGCCGGTGTCCACCTTGAGATGCACCCCCGCTTTTTTCCCCTGGGCCGCGGCCGCGGCGGCCAGGGCCTGGGCCACATCCAGGCGGAAGAGAGCCGTTTCCAGACCTGCGGCCACGGCTTGCCCGGCCTCTGCCGGCAAGATGCCCAGGAGCAGGAGCACCGGCAGGTTAAGGCCTGCTTGCCGCACTGTCAACCCTTCCTCTAGAGACCCAACGCCCAGATAGTCCGCACCTTCGGCGGCCAGGGCCTGGGCCGCAGGCAGCAGGCCATGGCCGTAGGCGTCCGCCTTGACCACGGCCATGAATTTCACCCCGGCCGCGCAAAGTCGCCGCAACCGCCGGTAGTTGTGACGCAGGGCCGAGAGATCAACAGCCAGGTCCACCATGGAAGTGACGATCATAATTCAACCTTTTAAATGGTAGGGTGACGAAATCAGGAGATAGTGAGCAGAGAGCATTAGTCAACAAGACCTAGGGACATTCTTTATTACTGCTTACTCCTTTGGCCGGTACTCCTGGGGAATCTGCTCCGCTTGCTGCAGGACTTTCTGCTCCAGGATCTGTTTGTGGCCGCTCAAGATGTCCCTGATCCTCTGGTCGCTGAGAGCCAGGATCTGGGCGGCAAAGATGGCCGCGTTCTTGGCCCCGGCCGCGCCCAGGGCCATGGTGGCCACCGGCACCCCTGCGGGCATCATCACCGTGGAGTACAGGCTGTCCAGGCCCTTGAGGTCCGAACTGGGCAGAGGCACGCCGATCACCGGCAGGGTGGTCTCCGCAGCCAGGACCCCGGCCAGATGGGCCGCGTGCCCCGCGGCGGCAATGATCACCTTCACTCCCCGGCCCGCGGCTTCCCGGGCATAGGCCAGGACCCGCTTGGGCGCGCGGTGGGCCGAAGCCACCGTCACTTCCACGCCGATGCTCCATTCCTTGAGCAAGGCCGCGGCCGGCTCCATATTGGGCCAATCCGAGGCGCTGCCCATCACGATTCCCACCTCTATGGTCTCTGCCATGTTCAGGTCCTTTAATTAGTTTGGGGTGTGGCGTGGAAGGTAAAGGGGATTGTGAGCAGTGAGCAGTAAAAGATAGACTTTCGGATATTAATTTTAACTGCTCACTGCTTACTAAATCGGCCCCTCCCCCAAAATCTTTCCCCTCAATACCAACTGGCCAGGGTGAGCACCGTGTCGACATAGGCCTCGGAGTGATTATAGCTATAGACGGCCCGGCGCCAAGAGGCACGGTTACCGGGGTTAAAACCGCTTTGGTGCAAATAGCAGGCAATGCTGGCAATGGCATCCTCATGGGTGAAGAGGTCCACCTTGCCGTCGCCTTTGCCGCTCACGCCGCAGCTTTTCAGGCTGGACGGCAGAAACTGGCAAAACCCCATGGCCCCGGCCCAGGAGCCGTTATAGAAAAAGGGGTCAACTTTTTTAGCCCGGCAATATTCCAGGAAGATGAGCAACTCCTTTTTAGCCCAGGCCGCTTTCTTGCGCAGGCGGCTTTGCAGGGCCGGGTCCAGGCCCACTTCCCTGATCACTTCCGGGGTATCCATGACCGCCAGGGAGGCAAAGACGTTGAAGACCGGATACTTGCCGGTGGCGTTGCCCAAATCGCTCTCCACCGTGAGGATGCCCACGATCACCTCCGGGGCCACCCCGAAGCGGGCCTCCGCCCGGCTCAACTCCTGTTGGTGCGCCTGCATATAGGCGCGGCCCCGGGCCACCATCTGGGGGGTAAGGAATTTCTTATAAATATCCTTGCTCTCTTTGCGCAGGTAGGCGATTTTGCGCACCACGTCAGGGAGAAAACTGTTGCGGGAGTCGGCAAAGACCTGGTTGACGAAATTTTTATCCAGCCCCTTGCGCACCAGTTGATATTTCAGGTCCACATAGGCCACCGGCAGGGGGTCGGCAAAGGCCGGAGCGCAGATTGCTAAAAAAACCAAAAAGACAAAAATCTTTAAACCCTGATGACGCATTCCCGACATTATCCTCCCCCTTAGTGGCCTTCACGCTAACCTGTTTACCCTGATTTGTCAAGGCTGGGCAGGCATTTGCTGGCAAAAGAAAGTTGTCAATTTTCAGGATATTGGGGCTTGATTTTTTCTTGACATAAGTTTATGTTTAAGTAAACTACAAACTATGTCGAAACAGCGAAGTGAGCCCTTTGTCTTCGGGAGAAAAGTGAGGGTTGATTTTTTCTTGTCTCCCGCCGGTCAATGCCCAGCGAAAAAATTTATGAAAACATTATCAAAAATTCATCGAGCAAAGGTTTCTAAAATAATCGAATATTTTGCAAACCATGGCGAAACCAGTAATATTGACTTACTCGCAAAATTAAAGGGGAAAAAGGCCGCAGGGTTTTACGAATTCAGAGATGTTTATATTTCCAAAACAAGATTCTTCTTTTTCTATGTTGATAGATCTCAAATAGTTATTACTCATGGTTGTTTTAAAAAACGTGAAGATACCGACCAAAAAGAAATTGATAAAATGATTGAAATAAAGAAAACTTATGAAAATTACGATTTATATGAGGATTTGAAAACATGAGAGCTACAATCCTTGAAGAATATCTGAAGGATGAAGAATTCCGTAGACTTTTTGCTCAAGAAGATTTAATTCTGGAAGTCACGGAAACACTTTGTAAGCTTCTTGAAAAAGAAAAAATTTCCCGGAAGGAACTGGCCGACCGCCTGGGGAAAACTAAGGGGTTTATCTCCCAATTGCTTAATGGCGGCCGGAATCTCACTCTACGTACTGTTGCTGATATCCTCCATGTATTGGGGTATAGGGCTTCGCTCAAAGCTTATAAGGAAGCAAGGCAAGGACAAAGAGATAATATCATCGGATGTCAAACTGAGTATGTTGTGAAGCTAGATGATATTTATCATTACGGAAAAGAAATAGAATTTTCACCTGCTGATAATTACCACTTAGCAAAAGCTGCCATTTTTGGCTAAGGAGTACTCTTATGAATAACAATGCTGTTCTGGAAATTGGGTTAGAAAAGCTCGATATGGAAGCCGCGGCCCGGATAGCGGAAAAATTTGCCCTAAAAGAAATTTTTCTGGTCGACGCGAAAATCAGTCGGAATCCACTGATCATATCTCCTGAGACTCTTTCCCTTGAACATAAGTGCTCCACGGATACCCTTATATCCGATAAAGAAAAATACATAGTGCTATGCAATTTTCAGGTTGCCGCCTTCGATGGCAAAGACCAGGATAAACCGGTTATGAAAATTGAAGCTTCTTTTTGTAATTCTTATGTCAACAAACTCGAAATTACTATTCCTGAACCTGATGATGCTGATTCCCTGCTTGCTCATGTCGAATATCTTATGAATATAAATCCTATTTCTAATACCTGGCCGTATTGGCGGGAATTTGTTCAAAACATGAGCGCCCGCATGGGATTTCCGGCTCTGACGGTGCCTTTGCTGGAAATCGTGCCAAAAAAACCCGAGGGAAAAGAAAGGAAACGGCAGGCCGCTATGAGGAAGTCTACCAAAAGTAAAGGAACTCATTGCGTGAACCTTTAACTAACTTGAAATAATGTTATAATGGCCGCAGAGAGCGCGCGGCCATTTTTAATTTTCCGGTTGCATGTTACAAATTCCTATACTTGAAAACCACCCCCTGGCGCCCCTGACCACCTGGAAGATCGGCGGGCCCGCGGCGCATCTGGCCGCACCCCAGGACCTGGAGGAGGTCTTCGGGCTCATGCGCCTGGCTTACGACCGGGGCTGGCCCCTGTTTTTCCTGGGCCGGGGCTCCAATATCCTCATTGCTGACGCAGGCCTGCCGGGGCTGACCCTGCATCTGGCCAAAAGCCTGCAAAAAATAGAGCGGCAGGGGGAGACGCTGCGGGTGGGCGCGGGGGTGGCCCTGCCCCGCCTGGCCCGCCAGGCGGCAGTCTTGGGTTTTTCCGGCTTCGAGTTCCTGGCGGGTATCCCCGGCACGGTGGGGGCGGCAGTGCGCCTCAACGCCGGCGCAGAGGGAGGGAATCTGGCGGGCGTGCTGCGCCGGGTCTGGGTGGCCACGCCCCAATTGCAAATGCTGGAATTCACTGTCCAGGAACTGGCCCTGGGCTACCGCTCCTCTCTCCTCTTAAACTTCCCCCACTGGCTGGTGGTGGAAGCGGAATTCGCATTGCAGACCCCTGCACCGCCGCCGGTGATCGAGGCCAGGATGCGGCAACTCCTGGCGGCCCGTAAAGCCCGCTTCCCTGCCAACCCCCGGAGTTGCGGCAGCGTCTTCAGAAATCCCCCCGGAGGATCGGCCGCGGGGGCACTCATCGACCAGGCGGGTTTCAAGGGGCGGCGCGCCGGGGAGGCCCAGGTCTCCCGGAAACACGCCAATTTCATCCTCAACCAGGGGCACGCCACCGCGGCGCAGGTGAAAGCCCTGATCACCGAGATCCAGGAGAACATCTGGCGGACCAGAGGGGTGGCTTTGGAGCGGGAAGTCGTCTTCCTGCCGGATGATTTAGGCGGGTAGCTATCAGCTATCAGCCGTCAGCTTTCAGCTAAATGCAGAAACCTGTCCTGAAAAGTTCAAAGTTCAAGGTTCAAAGTTCAAGGTTAAGATAGAGATACCTTTGAAATTTTCAAGCTTTGTGGGTGGGCAAAGGCCAATGGGGAACTGCCTTGAAAAGTTCCTGGTTCCAAGTTGGTGGGGCGGGCCTCCGTGCCCGCCGGGCGCCCGGCGGGCACGGAGGCCCGCGGATTCTCCCCCGAACAGGCGGTTAAGGCGGCGCAGCAGTCCCACTTTGATAAAATTATAGGCCTCCAGGTAAGACGCGGGTTCGCAGGTGGTCACCACCACGCGGGAATCCGCGGCCAGGAAGAAGTCCAGGATATTAAAGGAGGTGTTGCTGCCCAGGTCGATGATTACATAGTCCGCGTCCAACTCCCGCAGGGATTTGATCAACTTCAATTTGGCCCAGAAACTGATATTCGCTGAGCCCAGTTGGGAACTGTCGCCGCCGATCAGTTGGGGCCCGTATTGGGTGGGGATGAGCAAATCCCGGAGATCGGTGACCTCACGGGCAAAATAATCATTGACGCAGTTATTGACAAAGGTCTGGCCCAGGTAGAGGTGCAGGGCCGAACAGATGCATGCCGGCAATGCGGATCTGGGTCAATTTTTCGGTGGGGTCGTTCAGGTTCAGGTGGCTCATAAGCGGACTTTCCCATTAATTTCCCGTGGTATTCTTTATCGGCATCTTCGTAGAAATTAAAAAATATATTCCGCCGGTATGACCCCGGTCGTTCATGAGCCTTGGCTACCTCCTAAATTATGATATGTTCTGGGAAGTCGCGGTTCGGACTTTAAACCTTGAACTATCCCAGTGCCGGAAAGGAGAAAGACCATGATAACCAGGGAAACGTACTACTTCCCCAAGCCCGGGCCGGAAAATACCGCGTTTTGTCTGGACCTCCTGGAAAAAGCGGTGGGCATGGGTTTCCGCCACCTGGTGGTGCCCTCCACCACCGGGACCAGCGGCGCGAGTGCGGCCCTGCGGCTGGAAGGGGCCCGGGATGTCAACCTGGTGGTGGTGGGCCACTCCGTGGGCTTCAAAGGCCCCAACATCGATGAGTTCCTGGAAGAAAATTACAAGGAAATCGTCCGCTCCGGCGGCAAGGTGCTCAAGGCCACCATCCTCACCCACTCCCTGGACACCAGCCTGGCGGATATGTTCAAAGGCAGCGCACCCACTCTGGTCATCGCCAATACCCTGCGCCGCCTGGGCCAGGGCCTGAAGGTCGCCTGCGAAATCGTCATGGAGGCCGTGGACGCGGGCCTCATCCCTGAGGGGGAAGAAGTCGTGGCCGTGGGCGGCACCGCCCGGGGCTGGGACACGGTGGCCCTCATCCGCGCCGCCGCGTCCAAACGCTTCATGCAGCTCCACGTCCTGGAAATCTGGGCCAAACCCAGAGGATAATGAGGAGTGAGCAGTAAGCAGTGAGCAGAAGGGAGTCAGTGTTATCTCCCAGAAATACCTTACGCAAGCTGTCCGTTCTTCTCCCTCCCCCTTGAGGGGGAAGGGCCGGGGTGGGGGTGGCGTCTTTTGGCGGGTTACAGCCACTTAGCCAAAGTCGCCCCCTTCACCCTCACCATCTCCACCTGGGGGGGGAGAGGAAATAATAGTACAAGCCATTGCAAAACCTTTTTTCTGTCATCCTGAACGCAGTGAAGGATCTCAACGCCTTGAAAATACGAGATTCTTCGCGGCGCTCAGAATGACAAATTAGGGTATTTGAGGTTTTGCAATGGCTTCTAGGCACATCCATAGGTGATATTTTGTAACTTATTTCTGTGACGTCACCCTGGGTGACCAGCCGCCCCCTCGCAGGTGCATCCTCCTTGGATAAAATTTCCTGGAAATCAGCATAATTATCTGATATTAATTTATAAGATACTGCTCTCCATTTTCCAGCAAACGGCTTTTTCATTTCTCCTGCCGACCCTCAAACAAGGAGGTTTTAGAGATGAAGCCTGCCCTGCCTCCACGCATCTTTCGCCGCTGGCGGGAGGCGCTGCGCTTTCCCGCCCTACACCTGCTGACCACCGTCCTGGCCGCAAGCTTCCTGATCGTCTCCCTGGCCTTCGCGGGCTTCCCGGGGCCGTATCCCCCGGACCCGCCGCCCCTCCCCACGCCGCCGCCGGATGCTAACTTCAACTATGTCAAGGTGGCTGACGCCCGGGGCCAAGGCGGGGTGGCGCAGCAGATCGAGTTCGGCACCACCGGCAAGGACAAGATCATCGAGTACGGCGGCACCGATAGCATCACCCAGTACATCAGCGGCGACGCGGGCAATGACTGGCTTCTGCAGGTGGGCGGGTCCCAGGCCAGCACCATGACCATCGACGGGGGCACCGGGGACGACGCCATCTACCAGTACGGCGGCCAGGGCCTTAATGACATTTCATGCTTCGCCGGTGGGGGAAACGATACGTTAATCCAGGTGGGTGGACCGGGCGACAATAAATTGACCGTGTATGGTGGAGATGGAAACGACTATATCGAGCTGTATGGCGGGGCCGGAAATAATAACATGTTTGTGGAAGGCGGTGCGGGTGATGATGTCATCAAAATCTACGGGGGACCCCGCAACAATACCATATCATACGTTGTCAGCGCCGGTAGCGACGTGGTGACCATCCTGGGCGGCGGCGGCTTTAACGCCCTGACCATTAATGCTGGGACACAGGACTTTACCCTAAAAGATTATCAGGGAAACACCTTATGTAAGCAAGGCAGCGGCGGCAACACCATCACCGTGGCCAATATGAACCGCATTACGGTCCTCGGCCCCAACGGCTCAATCCTCTGGCAATACTCCGGCGCCGTGGTGCCCGGCGCCATTGCGCCCAACCTGCTGATGCAGGGGGATTAATTTAGTTGTAGTTGTAGGGTGCGTCTCACGCACCAATAGTGAGCTGATTAAAGCAGTTTTTATCCCCCCCTTTGAAAAGGGGGGGGTAGGGGGGATTTATAAGCGCCTGAAAATCCTCCTAAATCCCCCTTTTTCAAAGGGGGACTTTGGACACCTTTGGTTTTCTATGAGGTCCTGAATTTCTATTTGCAAATAGTTTTTCAACTTGAGACCTCTGCGAAAGTCCTCTTCCCTGTCATTCTGAGGGAGCGGAGCGACCGAAGAATCTAGATCCTTCGCTACGCTCAGGATGACAGAATAAACAGTTTTGTAAAAGCCATAGAGGTCGTGTCTTTTTACGGCTCACCGCTCACTTCCCCCGGCCTCCCCCCATCCTCTCATTGACAGAACAATCCGGGAGGGGTATAAGCTGGCTATGCCCAAGGCCAAGCCGCTTCTGGACCTCATCGACATCAGTTCCTATATCTACCGGGCCTATCACGCTATCCGGGGCCTCACCAATTCCAAGGGGTTCCCCACCAACGCCGCGTTCGGGGTCACTAACATGCTCTTGAAAGTCCTCCGGGAGCGGCAGCCCCAGTATTTAGCCCTGGTTTTCGACGCCAAGGGGCCCACCTTCCGGCATAAAGAATATACGGAATACAAAGCCCACCGCCCCCCCATGCCCGACGAACTGGCCATGCAGCTCCCCTATATCCAGCAGATCATCCAGGGCCTGAACCTGCCGGCCCTGGTCCAGGAGGGGTATGAAGCGGACGACCTCATCTGCACCCTGGTCCACCGGGCCAAAGAAGAGGGGTTCCAGGTGGAGATCATCTCCGGGGACAAGGACCTCCTGCCCTTGGTGCAGGAAGGGGTGACCATGTGGGACCCCATGAAGGACGTGCGCTATGACCCGGAGGTGATCAGGGAAAAGTTCGGCCTCTCCCCGGAGGAGCTGGTGGAGGTGCGGGCCCTGGCCGGGGACCCCAGCGACAATATTCCCGGGGTCCCGGGCATCGGGGAAAAGACGGCTCTCAAGCTGATTGCCCAATACCACAGCCTGGAAAACCTCCTGGCCCACGTGGAGGAAATTAAAGAAAAGGCCTTGAAAAACCGTCTGCGGGAATTTGCGGATCAGGCTCGCCTGAGCCGGAAGCTGACGCTGCTGGAGTGCGCGGTGCCCCTGGAGGTGGAGCCCGCCTCTCTGCAACCCGGACCCTGGGACCGGGAGGCCCTGCGGCGGCTTTTCGTGGAATTGGAGTTCAGCAAGTTCAATAAGGAATTGGGGTTTGCGGCCCCCCAGGCCGGGGCCTTGCTGTTGGTGCAGAACCTGAATGATCTGGACCAGGTGGCCGCAGGTATCCGGGAGAGCGGGCAGATGGCCCTGTTCTTTGTGCTGGGGGAGCTGCACCCGGTCATGGCTCCGCTGGCCGGATTGGGGCTGGCCTGGCGGCAGGGGGAAAGCGCGTATATCCCTTTTACCCCGGGATTGTCACCCCAGGCCGTGTGGGAGAAGCTGGGCTCCTTGTGGACCGATCCCCGCATCAATAAGGTGGGGCCAGACTTAAAAACCGCCATGCTGGCCGCGGGCCGCTTCGCGCCGGACCCGGCGGAAATCAGCGGCGACATCCTCCTGGCCTCCTATCTGCTCAATCCGGTGCGCTATGAGCAAAACCTGGAAAACGTGGCCCTCCATTACCTGGGGGTCAATCTGCCGGGGCCCCGGGAATTGGCGGGGCGGCCCTTGGCTGCGGCGGATCTGCCCCCGGACCTGGCCTGCCGCTATGGGGGGGAGCGGGCCGAGACGGCCTTGCGCCTCTGGCCGTTGCTGGAAGCGGATTTAAACAAGGAAGGCCTGTGGGAGCTTTATACCGGCCTGGAACTCCCCCTGCTCACCGTGCTGGCCCACATGGAAGCCCGGGGCATGCTCCTGGACCAGGATTTTCTGCGGCGCTTCGCCCAGGACCTGGAAGGGGAGATGCAGCGGCTGGAGCAGGAGATTTACCGGGCCGCGGGGGAGCCCTTTCTCATCCAGTCCCCCCAGCAATTGAGCCGCATCCTCTTTGAGAAACTGCAGATCAAGCCCCAGAAGAAGACCAAGGGCAAGACGGGCTATTCCACCGACAGCGAGGTGCTCCAGAGTCTGGCCCCGGAAGCCCCCATCGCCGCCAAGGTCCTGGAATACCGCAGCCTGGGGAAAATCAAGGCCACTTATGTGGATGCCCTGCTGCGGCTGGTGGATCCGGCTACGGGCCGGGTGCACACCACTTTCCTGCAGTCCGTGGCCGCCACCGGGCGGCTTTCCAGCCGGGACCCCAATCTGCAGAATATCCCGGTGCGGGGGGAGCTGGGGGCCCAAATCCGCCAGGCCTTTATCACCCCGCCCGGCCAGGTTTTCTTAAGCGCAGATTATTCCCAGATGGAACTGCGGCTGCTGGCCCACTTCTCCGGGGACCAGACCTTACAAAAAGCCTTCCAGGAAGGGGTGGATATCCACCGGCAGACTGCGGCCGTGGTCTTCGGCATCCATCCGGAACTGGTGACCTCGGAGATGCGGCGCCAGGCGAAGGTGGTCAATTTCGGCATCATCTACGGCATGAGTGCCTTCGGCCTGGCGAAGCAACTGGGGGTGGGCAACCGCATGGCCCATGAATTCATTCAGCGTTATTTCCAGCGCCACTCCCGGGTCAGGGCCTTTCTGGAGGAAACCCTGGAGCAGGCCCGGCAGCAGGGCTGGGTCACCACTCTCTTAGGAAGGCGGCGTCAGATTCCTCAGATCAACAGCAGCAACCGCATTCTGCGCCAGGAAGCGGAGCGCGCGGCCATCAATACTCCCCTCCAGGGAACGGCTGCGGACATCATCAAAAAGGCCATGCTGGAAGTGGAACCGGCCTTGCTAAAGACCGGGCTGTCTGCTAAGATGCTGCTGCAACTGCACGATGAACTGCTCTTTGAGGTGCCGGAGAGCGAACTGGCGGCCACGGCCCGGGTGGTGCAACGGGTCATGGAAGAAGTGGTTCCCCTGCAGGTGCCGCTGGCGGTGGAACTCCGGCACGGCGGCAATTGGGGCGAGATGCACCCATACGGCCCAAAACGGGGGCTTTAGCTAACTACTAAACATTATTGCCAAATTTGGCAACTGGGGTAAAATTCCCCAAAAAATGCAAAAAAAAATTCCCGGAGGTCATAATTTTTCTTGATATTTTACCGGCACGATATTAAATTGTGGGCATCTTACTAACCTTTAACCATCTCTTTGAAAAGGGGGGATAGATGATGAGGAAAGCTTTGGTAAGGAAGGGTTTTGCTTTCGCGATTCTCATGGCCTTTGTCCTCGCCATGGGAGCAGGCTGCTGTGACGTCTGCAAAAAGAACGTCGACGAGGCCAAGATGTACGCCGATCAGGCGGCGGCCTCTGCGGCAAAAGCAGACAGCGCGGCTCGGAATGCCGAAATGGCAGCTGCTGACGCTAAAGCTTCGGCTGATAAAGCTGAGGCCGCGGCGGATCGGGCAGAGGCTGCTGCGGCTAAGGCCGAGGCCTGCCTGATGAAGAAAATGCGGAAGTAGCACCTGGGGTAGACTCAGCAAAATTCTGGAGAGAAGGAAATTCTCTCCGAAAGGGGGTAATCGATGAGGAAGGCGTTGACGAGCAAGGGCTATGCCTTGGCGCTCCTCGCGGTCTTTGCCCTGGTGCTGGGAGGTGCTGGCTGCTGCCAAAAGTACTATGATCAGTGCAAAATGTACATGGAGCAGGCCAAGGCTTCTGCAGATCGGGCTGCCGCGTCGGTAGTGAAAGCGGAAGCGGCCGCACAGGATGCCAAAGTTCCCGTTCCTCGGGCCTCTGCTGCGGCTAACAAAGCTGAAGCGGCTGCCGCCCGGGCGGAAGATGCGGCAGAGAAAGTGTGTGCCAAGGTTAAATACGTGAAGTATCACAAGAAGTGGAAGAAGGGCAAAAAAGCCAAAAAGGCCAAAAAAGCCAAAAAAGCAAAGAAGTAATTCTTCGTTTGGATTCATTGGGGTATCAACCCCGAATGTAAGCAGTCAGAGGGTGTGGTCAGAGCGGGTGTGCTCTCCACACCTTCTGTCTTTTGGAGCTGCCACCGCGCTCTCTTTCCTTCCAGCCACTAGACTGCCAGGGCTCAGCCTTCCGGGCAGAATAAGGCGGCCGGCCCTCCTGTAACTTCCTTCAAGCCAAATGGCCTCCACCTGCAGCCATCCTCTCCTTGGAATGGCCAGGATATGTGCCGGGTCTTTCTCCTCCTTTTGTCTTCCACTTCCTCCAATCAGCCGGCGCTTCGCCTCCAAATAAAAAAGGCGGCTGCCAGCCGCCCCTTACAATCACCATCTCCAGATCCGGCCTGCTTCCCTCAGTCATAAAACGAAGAAGCAGGTTTCGATCTTCCTTTATTGGTTTAAATCATCCTCCTGGTTAAAGGTCAGGCTCTCCGAGCCGCCCGCGCCCCTGCTGATGTCCACCGCCGCCCCGGTCTGCTCTTCCGCGGTTTGCAGCACTTTGGTCAGGTTCACCTGGTCGGCCAGAGCGTGCCGTTCCAGCAGATTCAAGACATGCAGGAGCATGGAGGGGATCTTGAAATAGACGTCTTCATGCACGGAAAGAAAGACGCGGCCGTCCTTGAAGCCGATCTTGGCGGGCTCGTAGATGTACTCCACTGATGCCCCCACCCGCACCATGGGGAACAATTTTTTAATATGCTCCGGGTACATGCGGGTGCAGCCATGGCTCACCAGGCGCCCCACCCCCAGCGGCATGGCGGTGCCGTGGATGCCGTAATCCCCCCAGGACAGGGTGAGCTTAAATTCCCCCAGGGGATTGTCCTCCCCGGGGGGCATCACGGCCATGCCGTATTTCACCTGCAAAGACTTGGGAATATGCCAGGCGGGATTGACCTTCTTCTCGATGACCCTAAACGATCCGGAGGGCGTCCGGAAATCCAGCACGCCCATGCCGATGGGAAAGGTGTAGACCTGGGTGGGGGTGGGGAAGTAGTAAAGGCGCATCTCCCCGGTATTGACGATGATTTGGCGGCCGCGGCTGTCGGGCACGATCCACCTGGTGGGAATCACCAGATCCGTGCCCGCGGGCAGGATAAAGGGGTCCTTGCCGCGATTCATGGAGCCGATTTCCGTGTAGCCCAGGCCATAGCTCCGGGCAATTTCCAGGAGGTCGTCGCCTTTCACCACCACATGGCGTTGGGGGGTGCCCACCACCGTCACCGCCTGGGGATCGATGCCGGTGGCGGTATTGGGGGGGCGGATGTCAAAGGGGCCGGCAGCCGCCACCGGCAGGGGCCCTAACATCAACCAAACCGAGAGAATCAGGCCTGCCAGCCGCATCTCAGCCGCCACCGCCCCTTTTCGTGATGTCCACCGGCATCCCGGTTTGTTCTTCAACGGTCTGCAGGACTTTTGAGGTATCCACTTGATCCGCCAGGCCCCGCTGCTCCAGCATCTTGAGGACGTGGAGGGTCATGGAAGGGATTTTGAAATACACGTCATCATGCACGGAAAGAAAAATACGGCCCCGGCGAAAGCCGATCTTGGCGGGCTCGTAGATATATTCTACTTTGGTGCCCATGGGCACCATGGGATAGAGTCGCTTGATATCTTCCGGATAGAGGCGGGTGCAGCCGTGGCTGACCAAGCGGCCCACGGCCCAGGGCAAGTTGCAGCCGTGGATGCCGTAGTCGCCCCAGTTCAGGCCCAGCTTAAAGGCCCCCATGGGGTTGTCGGGGCCCGCGGGCATTACGGCCATGCCGTATTTAGCTTGCAAATGCTTGGGGATGTGCCAGGCCGGGTTCACTATCTTTTGATTCACATAAAAATTGCCGGTGGGGGTGATGTAATCCAGCACCCCCATGCCGATGGGATAGGTAATGACCTGGGTGCCGTTATTGATGAAGTAGTAGAGCCGCATTTCCCCGGTATTGACCACGATGGGCGCGCTATGCCCGGTGGGCACGATCCACATGGTGGGGATGAGCATGTTGACGCCCGGCGGCGGCAGAAAGGGGTCCCAGCCGCGATACATGGCCCCGATTTCCGTCCAGCCCAAGTCATAGCGCCGGGCGACATCCAGGAGGTCTTCCCCTTTTCTGGTCACATGGTGCTGGGGCGCGCCCACGACCGTCAGGGCCTGGGGGTCCACGCCCCGGTTGCTGGCGGGCGGCCGGAAATTGAAGGGCCCCGCGCTCCAGGCGGACCCGGAACAGACCAGGGAAATCACCAGGATTAGCAGGCTGACGAAAAATAGTCGGTTAGCTTGAATAAACGAATCTTTTATCCCCCCCTTTGAAAAAGGGGGGGTAGGGGGGATTTGGGAAACGCTCGAAATCTCTCTAAATTCCCCGTTTTCAGAGGGGGACTTTAGATACCTTTGGTTTGCTTTGTGGCCTTGATTTTCCATACCAGAATAGTTTTTCCACAAGCTATTACCAAAAAAAGCGAAGCGGCGCATCAATCAATCCTTGCCGTGACGGTACGGCTTTAAGCTGGAAGAGTAGGGCGGCCTCATCACCCCTTTTTCGGTGATGATGCCGGCGATCAGCTCGTTGGGCGTGACGTCGAAGGCCAGATTCAAAGCCGCGGCGTCCGCGGGGGCCAGGGGTTGGCCCCAAAGGTGCGTCACCTCCGCGCCTGCGCGCTCCTCCACCGGGATGTGGCTGCCGTCGGGGATGGAGAAGTCAAAGGTGGAGAGGGGCGCGGCCACGTAAAAGGGAATGCCGTGGTGATGACATAGGACCGCCACCCCGTAGGTGCCGATTTTATTGGCGGTGTCGCCGTTGGCGGCGATGCGGTCCGCGCCGACAATGGCCAGGTCCACCAGGCCTTTGGACATGACCGCCGCAGCCGCACCATCAGGAATCAGGGTATAGGGGATGCCGATCTTTCCCAGCTCCCAGGTGGTGAGGCGGGCGCCCTGGAGCAGGGGCCGGGTTTCATCCACCCACACGGAAAAGCGCTTCCCCGCCTCCCAGGCGGCCCGCATCACCCCCAGGGCGGTGCCGTAGGCCCCGGTGGCCAGAGCCCCGGTGTTGCAATGGGTCAGCACCCGGGCGCCCTCGGGGATCACCACCTGCCCGGCCTGGCCCATGTGGCGGTTGATGGTTTCGTCTTCCTTCAGCATGACCTGGGCCTCGGCCACCAGGCGCTCTTTCACCTGGGCCACGGGTTCGCCGGCGTGGGCCCGGGCCACGGCCTGCACCCGGTCCAGGGCCCAGAAGAGGTTGACCGCGGTGGGCCGGGCCGCGGCGATCTCCCGGCAGATATCGCCAAACTGGTCGGCGAACTCTTTGGGGTCCTCGGTCTTTAGCGCCAAAGCGCCCAAGGCCGCGCCCATGGCCGCGGCCACGCCGATGGCCGGCGCCCCCCGGATGGCCAGCGTCCGGATGGCCTCGATGATCTCGCGGTAATCGGTGATCTCCAGGTAAATCTCTTCCCGGGGCAGCTGCCGCTGATCCAGGAGCTTGACCTTGTCGATATCCCAACAGATGCTGCAGTAGGGGATCATTTACACTCCGTTTTCGGTTTTCGGTTTTCGGTCTTCGGTTAAAGCCATCTTGAAAGTGCAGTAAGAAGAATCACTTAAAGATGGTAACAATCACAAGTAATCCTGTTATGATTACCAATCCCCAAGTGGCCCAAACAAGCCTCTTGGTAATAAGGTTAATTCTTTCGGTATTTTTATGCTGGAGGATGTTGGATAAATAAAACCCGAATTGATCACCGAGCGTCGTTTGGCCCATAAGCTCAATTAATTCCTTCTCCGAACAGTTCCAATAATCATCTTCCTGGCTCATAATCGATCCTCTGTATATCTGGCCTTGGCGTGAGCATTTTTCCCCGAAAGAGTCTAAACAACCTGCGAAAGGAAGAAGTCTTTATCCCCCCCTTTGAAAAAGGGGGGTTAGGGGGGATTTGTATGCGCCTGAAATCCCCCTAAATCCCCCTTTTCCAAAGGGAGACTTTAAATACCTCTGGTTTAATCTATCGCCCTGAATATAATTCCCAACCGCCTGCTTAAAGTCCTATTTCTCTAATAGACGCTGAAAGATTTCATTAGCTAGTTGCGGATTGGCCTGGCCCTTGGTTTTCCGCATCAGTTGACCCACGAAGAAGCCCATGACCTTGGTCTTGCCCGCCTTATAGTCCGCCACTTCCTTGGGGTGGGCGGCGATGATCTCCTGGGCCGCGGCTTCCAAGGCGCCCGTATCGCTGATCTGCGCCAGGCCCTTGGCTTTGACAATGGCTTCCGGGTCGCCGCCGCTGGCCCACATTTCCTCAAAGACCTTCTTGGCCAGGGAGCCGCTGAGGGTTCCCTTCTCCACCAGGGCCAGGAGTTTGGCGAGAGCTGTGGGCGTCACCGGACAGGCGGCGATGCCCGCTGCCTCACCTTTCAGTTCCCGGAGGAGTTCCACCATGATCCAGTTGCTCACCTGCTTGGGCTGGGGGAATTCTTTGACGCAGGCCTCGAAATAGTCCGCCAGGGCCTGGTCCCCGGTGAGGACCTCGGAGTCATATTCTGGCAGCCCATATTGCTCTTGGAAGCGCTGGCTCTTGGCCGCGGGCAGCTCCGGCAGGGAGGCCCGGATGCGTTCCAGCCATTGCTCATCGATCCGCACCGGCACCAGGTCCGGGTCCGGGAAGTAGCGGTAATCGTGGGCCTCTTCCTTGCCCCGCATGGACACGGTCTGGCCCTGGGCCGCGTCCCAGAGCCGGGTCTCCTGAATGATTTCCTTGCCTGCGGTGAGCAGCGCCCGCTGCCTTTTAATCTCGTATTCCAGGGCCTGTTTGACGAAGCGGAAGGAGTTCATGTTTTTCAGTTCGGCCTTGGTGCCGAATGCGGCCTGGCCCACGGGCCGCAGGGAGATATTGGCGTCGCAGCGCAGCGACCCCTCCTCCATGTTGCCGTCGCAGACCTCGAGATAAAGCAGGATATTGCGCAGGCCCTTGAAATACTCCACCGCCTCTTCCGGGGTGCGCAGGTCCGGCTCGCTGACGATTTCAATCAGCGGCACGCCGGTGCGGTTGAAGTCCACAAAACTCACCGGCCGGTGCTCGCTGTGGATCAGCTTGCCTGCGTCCTCCTCCAGATGGATGCGGGTGATGCCGATGCGCCGGGCTTCACCATTGACCCGAACGTCCAAGTGGCCGTGCTCCGCCAGGGGCAGTTCGTATTGGGAAATCTGATAGCCCTTGGGCAGATCGGGGTAAAAATAATTCTTCCGGGCAAAGACCGATTCCGGGTTGATCCGGCAATCGGTGGCCATGGCCATTTTCAGGGCGAACTCCACGGCCTTCTGGTTCAGGACCGGCAGCGATCCGGGCATCCCCAGGCAGACTTCGCAGACCTGGGTGTTGGGCGGGGCTCCGAATAGGGTGGCGCAACCGCAGAAGATCTTGCTGGCGGTCAGGAGTTCGGCGTGGATTTCCAGCCCGATAACCGCTTCGTATTCCATGATCGCAACCTGAGCTTGGGAAAGGAGTGGTGGAGTGGGTCCCTATTTATGCATAAAATATCGTTTAAAATATCCCACCCCCAGGGGAGATGTCAAGTCGGGGGGCAGGGATGGGGGATTGTTCACGATTATAAATCGAAAAAAAGGACTCGGTTTGTGGGCCGAGTCCTTGAAGGTTTATTTAATTTTTATAAAGGTTTAAGGTTTTGTACGGGGGTTGACTTCTGCTGCGTCTACAGCAAGCGGGTCTGGCTTATCCTGTTTTTGAATACCGATCTTCTGGAAGGGAATAATTAAGCCAATAACCTTATCATTTTCAGAGGGACCCACCTTTAAGGGTCCAGCCTGGAGACCGACTTGCATGGTTAAACCCCAAATGCCTTCATGAATCCCTTGATGCTTAATCAGTGCAGTTACAATCTCTTTATATGAAAAAGTTATTATCTGAGGTTCACCCATTTTAAACCTCCTTTGTGATGAGAAATTGGCTAGTTGGAAATGTCACTTGCGTTTCACCGGTCGCAGAGATAAATGGCTTTTCTGATAACTCGGGAGAAAGATATTTATTTGTCATTATATTCACAGAATTTATCGCCAATAAAGCATCGCCAAGATTGATATTATAAGAAGGAAAAATCGATGCAAATGTCGCGCACTTAGCTTCCAGTCTTTGTGCTAGACGTTCGACGAAATCTTCTGCACCTACCCGAGAGGCAACAGCAGTTAGAAAAAACTGGTTAAGGCTAATATTATCCATCTCTGCAAATTTTGCGGCTTGCTTATGGATGCTTTTGGGGATGCGAAGAGCAATGCGCCCTGAAAAGTCATGGGCCTCAACCGGTGCGGGAATTTCCTGTCCCTGCTCCAAAGCTGCCTCAATCCAAGATTCAGCAACTTTTTCGAGATTAGCGTATGCTTCATCTGGAGTCCGACCTTCTGCAAAACACCCTGGAAATTCCAGTATGTCAGCTGAGTAAGTTCCATCAATTTCGGGGACCAGGACACGGGAATACGGCTCTTTGAGATATTCCTTAGCCGTTTTCATTACTGATTTCCTTTCATTTTTATTGTTTCTGGGTTTCTTGTTGATGAAGAAACTTTTCCCATTCGCAGAAATCGATTTCAAGCCAAGCAAGAATCTTCATCGCCGTTCTCGAAACCGCGATTCTCGGATGGGCGGGTATGGGAATTGGCCTTAAATGAGGGAAGACATCGCTTACATACATAGGCTCCCCTCTTTGCTTTTTTATCCGCCTTCTTCCCAATGATTCAGCCAATCCCGCCAGTTTACGTGACGAAATATTTCCTGGCGAAGACTGGAGGCTTTCAAGCTTTCGTCTTAGCTTTTTCAGCCTTTTTGAATCCATGGTATCATATACAATACTATAATTCTACATTCGTCAAGAATCATTGTGAAGGTTAGGAAAAAATTTTTGGTGGGTCACAGTAAATAGATTATGGCACTACCGGCGCAAAGAGGGTAAGAGGCATATTACAAAGAAAATCGCCCTCCCTCTTGGCCCCAACAGACAGATGCGTTAAATTAACCTGGCTGGCTTTCTTTTTTAAGCGAATACTGAAAACCGAAAACCGGAAACGAGGTAACAATATGTCCAAACTGGCATTTCTCTTTCCCGGCCAGGGGTCACAATACGTGGGCATGGGCAAAGACCTGTTCGACGCCGACCCCGCAGCCCGGGAGCTTTTCCGGGTGGCGGCGGAGAGGACCGGCCTCCCCTTGCAGCGCCTCTGCTTTGAAGGGCCCATGGAGGAACTCACGGCCACGGTCAATCTCCAGCCCGCGATTACGGCGGTGAATCTCTGCCTCTATCAGGCCCTGAGCGCCGCGGGCGTAACTCCCGCCGCGGTCTGCGGCCACAGCCTGGGGGAGTACAGCGCCCTGTTCGCCGCGGGGGTGATGAGTGCCGGGGACACCCTGGCCGCGGTCAAGGAAAGGGGCCGCCTCATGCACCGGGAGGCGGAAAAGCATCCCGGGGCCATGGCGGCTATCATCGGCCTGGCGCCGCCGAAACTGGCGGAGTTGCTGCAACCCCTGGTCCAGGAGGGCCCTTTGGCCCTGGCCAATTTCAATACCCAGGAGCAGACGGTGGTTTCCGGGTCCCCGGAGATGGTGGGCCGGGCCGCGGAGGTCTGCAAGGCCGCGGGGGCCCGGGCCGTGCCCTTGAAAGTCTCCGGGGCCTGGCATTCCCCCCTGATGGCCGCGGCGTCCCCTGATTTTGCCGCGTTTCTGGAATCTTTGCAGTTCCAGGCGCCCCGGATTCCTCTCTACCTCAATGCCACTGCCCAGCAGGAGACCGATCCGGCCCAATTGCGCCGGGCCATGGGGGGGCAGCTCACCTCGCCGGTGCGCTGGGCCGAGCTCATCCTCAATCTCAAAAACGCAGGCATCGACACCTGGGTGGAAGTGGGTCCCAAGAACGTGCTCAAAGGGCTGGTGCGCAAGATTCTGCCCCAGGAACCCGGGGAGAATTTCTTTAATGTGGAAAACCGGGAAAGCCTGGCCCGGTTGGTGGAGGCGCGGTCGGAAAAGGGTTAATCAGAGCGATTGCCCAAAGAGCCGCTTGCAAAATTGTTGCCCTGGTTCCCAAGCAGCGCCTGGGAACCCAATTGGAGGCAAAGCCGGGCTTTACCTTCTCTGCCATGGCGAGCGTCTGCCCAAGCTCAGCTTGGGCTAAAATTGCGTTCCCAAGTACAACTTGGGAACGAGCCATTCATGAGCCTCCGACTCGCCCAAACCCATGAAAGGATGGTGGCGCAGGCTTTCCAGCCTGCGGCCGGAGCACTTTCAGAGCAGAATAAAAAACGATTTATGAAAACTTAGGGCAGTCTTCATTAGCTACTGGCTCACCCTAAAGTAATAAAAAGAATCGTAGGGGCGGGCGTCCTCGCCCGCCCTGATAATCCGCACAGGCTGGAAAGCCTGTATTACCGCTCAGGAACTTTTCGGGACAATGATAATGGCCTCTGCCCCAATTCTATCCTCCCCTCCCTTAACCCAGGTTCCGGAAAAATTCCACCCCCATGCGGTAGTACCCCGGTTTGTCGGGGGAGGGGAGTACCCAAATCACTTTGCCCCAATGGCTGGTGGGCTTTTCCTCTCCCGGCCGTTGGTAGCTGAAATCCAGGCAATCTCCCGGGGCAAAGGCTTGTTTCGTCTCCAGTTTGGCCCCCAGAGGACTGTGATCCAACAAAAAGTTGCCCGCCCCGGGTTGGTGGTTGAGTTCCTTAAGTTCCAGTAATTCACTGAGGCGTGGGACCCGCCGTCGTTCTTCCATATATCTCCCTAATAAAAATATTTCCCCTGGGCGGGAAGGGGAAGAGTGGTGCGTTCCTGCGGTTGGCTCAATTCTTTAAATGAATGCCTTACATCTAAAGATTAACCTGACAATTATCCCCATCTTTTTATACACGGCGTCAAAAGTAATTGCATATCTTTTTCTCTGTGTTCTCTGCGCCTCTGCGGTGAATAGCGGTTTGGCGGTTTAGCAGTCAGTTATTGAATGCCAAGCCGCTATCCCGGAGACGCAGAGAACGCAGAGAAACCGTTTATATGCAATTCTTTATGTCGTTCCGTATAGTAAGAAACCAGAAGAATTTATTTTTCTGACATTACGGTCACCGGGACCCATTCCGGCCCGGGTGGTTCTTCCTGGTATTTCGAGCACTGGTGCAGATAGCGCCGCGTCGGCACATCATGGGGACGCAGGCCCAGGGCCCTTTCCATGGTGGCGGCGCACTCAGCCCAGTTCCCTGCCCGGTAATGATTAAGGCCCTGGTGATAGATTTCCAAGAATTGCTTCATCTCGGGGTGCGGCGGTCCCTCTGCCATCACTTCATAAACCTCCAGGGGGTGCATTTTGCCCTTGACCTGCACCAGATCCACCCGCCGCAAGACAAAATCCTCCCCCAGGCTTTGGGCGGTGGCCTCACTGATCAAGATTTCCGTGCCGTAATACTTGTTCAAACCCTCCAGGCGGGAAGCCAGGTTGACGTTATCGCCAATGGCAGTATAGTCGAAAAGGCGGTCGGAGCCCATATTACCCACGGCCACCACCCCGGAGTTGATCCCCAGGCCGATGCGGATCTGAGGGCGTCCCTCCGCGGCCCACTGCTGGCTCAAGTCCCGCAGGGATTTCACCATGTCCAAGGCGGTGCGGCAGACCAGGCGCGCATGATCCGGCATTTCCAGGGGGGCGCCGAACAGGGCCATGATGGCGTCGCCGATGTACTTGTCAATGGTGCCGCCGTGCTGGATGATAATGTTGCTCATGGGATTGAGGAAGTTATGCAGCACCTTGCACAGATCTTCCGGGGCCAGATGTTCCGATAGGGAGGTAAAGCCCCGGATGTCTGCGAACAGGATGCTGAGTTCCCGGCGTTCGCCCCCCAGGCGCAGATTACCGGGGTGCTTCAAAATCTCTTTGACCACCGCCGGGGCCACGTAGGCCTCGAAGCTCCGGCGGGTATGGGCCCGCTCTTGCTCTTCCCGCACGAAACGGTGGATGGTGAGGCCCATATAGACCAAGCCGATCTGAAACAGGGGGTAGAAGAGGTCATACTGCTGGCCCAGGCGGAATAGGAAATAGTTGCCGGCAATGAAGCTTCCGGACAGGAATAAGATAAACCCCAGAGACCAAATTGCGGACAGATAGGGCAGGGCCAGACCCATGATGATCCCCAGGGCTATGATGATCAGCAGGGATAAGGCCCGGTCGAATGCCGGAGTCCGTAAAAAATTGCGGTGCACCAGGTTATCCATGATCTGTGCCTGAATTTCCACCCCCGGCTGGATGCCGGAGAAAGGCGTGACCCGGAGATCATAAATGCCCTGGGCGGTGGCTCCCAGAAGCACGATTTTATCTTTCAGGGCTCCCGGAGGCAGGTGGTCCTCCAGGATTGCGGCCGCTGAGTAGGTGGGGAAGATTCCAGGCCCCCCCAGGTAGTTAATGAGGAAACGGCCGAACCGGTCCACCGGCACTTGCTCCCGCCCCAGACGCGCCTCTTCGACTCCCAGGCGGGACAGGGTGATGGCCAGGGGAGGCCGGCCCAAATAATGGTCTACGGCCACCATGGTCAGGGGTGCAAAGAAATCGGGGCCGTAGCGAATGGCCATGGGGGTCCAGCGGATGATGCCGTCGCTATCAGGCACCATATTGAAAAAGCCCCCACCGGCCGCGGTCGCGGTGATTTCTCCCAGGTTGACCTGCACCCCGTTGGCTTGCATTAACTGGAATTCAGGTTTGATTTCCTCCAAAAGGCGCACCAGGTTGAAGGTGGAGGCTTTAATGTAGGATTTCCCCATCAGCTGTTGGGCCTGCAAACTGACAGCCTTACTGCTGACTTCCCGGAAATAGAATCCCAGGATGGTGGGAGTGCCCTGGCCGATGACCTGGGCGAGATGGCGGTCGACATCGGCCCGGTGCTCCGCCTGGTCCAGCAGGGCCGTTATCCCCGGCGTGGTCTCCCGCCGTTGGGAGATCTCCCGCCGCAGGCTGATTAAGGTGCGCATCGCCGAGTTTTCTTCCCGCTCCGCAAAGATGATATCCAGGGCCAGGACCCGGGGGCCCGCTTCCTTCACCTTGGTTATCAGCCGGGAGATATCCTCCCGGGACCAGGGCCAGCGTCCCACCGCCTGGACGCTGGCGTCGTCCACCGCGACGATGGCGATCTCCGGACCGGGAGGCAGAGGGCCCCGGAACCGGAATTTCAGATCGTAAAATTTGAGTTCCAGGAACTCGGTGTATGCCGGGCGCCATAACGTCAGAAGAGCCACCGCCAGGGTCGCCGCGGCCACCCAGCGGCAGGTGAAAGTCTTGGAGAGAGCAACCAAGCGGTGTATCATACTTGAGATATCCCTAAAATCAGGGGGCCGGAGCAAGGATTCGGGCTAAGGGTTGATTCACCTTTTTTTGACCAAGGGTGCCGGGGCCGTTAATTTTCTTATCGGCCGCAGTTAGCCCAACATAATAAAATCATCATT
>JAKAKP010000135.1 GCA_021813445.1 Deltaproteobacteria bacterium | reverse complement strand
CTGAACCTGCGAATAGGCCACCATCGGGTTCTGCAACCACCAATGATTGCTGGGCACGTTCTTGAGGGCCGCGCCGTTGTCTGGTGGGTAATTACTGGGGACACTACTGTTGTAGAACCCCCCCAGCAGACCGCTGGTGATTTCGCCGATAATATTACCGTAGACGGTTTGAGCGACGGGAGCATTCAAATCCGGCGCTGGGGGGAGTTCAGCAAGCGTAGGGGAGGTGGAAGGTCGGCTTGGATACAAATATTGGGTAGACAAAAAGTTTAAGAAACTTTGCCAGCCCGTTCCCGATATCTGGACATATTGATTAGGAGAAGGAAAGTCAGCCTGGCCATAGATGACGAAATTCAATTTCTGGGGGTCTGTCGCGGGAAAGGTCAGGGTGACGTCGGGCCATCCACCATCTGGAATTGGAGGATTGCCGCTTATCGGGTTAGTAACAGACCCGGTAATGCTGCCACTGACGGTGAGGCTGCCATCGGCGCCGGCGGTGGCGGTCATGTTGGCCCCGAATTGGTAGACATGGGATTTGTCAGCGGTAAAATAGAATCCTTGAGTGTTTGGGGAAATATTAGTAGTCTGACCCGCCGGGATGGACTGTATGTAAGGGATGAAGGATGGCCAGGGAATAGGATTATATTGCGGGTTTGTGGGGTCGAATGTGCTCGGCCCGATATAACGGTAAATTCTCCCTTGGGCGTCTGTCGCCACCGGACTGGCAGTACCGCCGAACACGGCAACTTGCTTAAGTTGCTGCCCGATCTGCGCGGCGGTGGCCGTGCCCCAGCCGGTCTGCTGCAGCTGGGTTCCATCCGTGGCGTAACTGGTGATACTCAGCGGGGCGGTAAAGCTATTGATGGCGGTCAGATCGCCCTGGTCGCCTGAGTTTCCCGTCATGGTCAGCTCAAATCCCTGCCAGCGCTGGGAGTAACTGGGTATCGCGGGATTCAAAGGTTCGGGAGGGTCCGTTTGGTCAGTCGGCTGGTCGTAAAACAGGAAAAGGAAGGCGCCACTCGAGTAGGTGACATTCAAGCCGCCGGCGTTCATGATGTCCGAGACTTTGACCGGCACGGACATCAAATTCGTCCCGTTGAAGGTAATGGCCGTGCCACCATAGGTGGCCGAAAATATCGAACTTGGGCCCTGAACCTGAAGCCAGACATCGCCTGGGTAAGCGCTTTGGTCAAATGTCAGGAGGAGGGCGGCGAAGGCGGTCTGGGTGAAGGCCATCAATCCCATCACCACCAAAGTCGCTAGCCACATTTTGATTCCGACCCGTTTGCCGTAAGTCAAGCGACGAGCTGAAGCATTCCATAGATACTGCTGCATGGAAGAACCTCCTCTAATGCAGGGTTCGATGGTCCCGAACTAAAGGGATTGAGGAAGGGGAGAAGGGCTAAGGGGCCGCGGCCCTTGCTCCCTCCCCCCAATCTTTCAGCTCTCCAAATTCTCTCCGGCCAGTTGCTCTCCCAGTTGCCGGGCCGCGGCCAGTTCCTCCGGGTCGGGGATGTATTTGACTTTGAAGCCTTCGTGGGCCAGCTTCAGCTTCATGGCCTCCAGTTCCTGGTTAATGAGCTTCACGGCCTCGCCGCTCCAGCCGAAGGACCCGAAGGCCATGGCCGCCTTGTTTTTGGGCCGCAGGCCCTTCAGGTAGGTAAGGAACTGACTCACGGTGGGGAAGAGGTTATTGTTGAGGGTGGGGGAGCCGATGAGCAGCAGGCCCGCGTCCAGGACCTCGGTGACGATGTCGCTGCTATGAGTGCTCCGCAAGTGATGGAGCTGGGCCTCCACGCCCGCGTCCGTCAGCCCCTGGATGAAGGCTGCGGCCAGCATCTCGGTGCTGTGCCACATGGTGTCGTAGATGACCAGGGCCTTGGGCTCCGGCACGGCCGCGGCCCACTTCCGATAAAGGGAGAGGACCCGGTCGAGGTGGCGCCGGTAGATCAGCCCGTGGTCCGGGGCGATGATCCTGAAGGTCAGGCCCATTTGGGCGATCTTCTCCAGGAGTTGGGTCACCAGGGGGCTGAAGGGCATGAGGATGTTGGCATAATATTTTTTCAACTGGCGGGCGTAATCCTCGGGATGGTCGGGCAAGTGGTCGTCGAAGCGTTCGCTGGAGGCCAGATGGGCCCCGAACGCGTCGCTGGAAAAGAGCAGCTCCTCCTCTTTGAGGTAGGTCATCATGGAATCCGGCCAGTGGAGCATGGGGGTCTCCAGAAAGGTGAGGGTGCGCCGACCCAGGGAGACTGCCGCACCGGTCCGCACCTCCACAAAGGGCCAATCCTGCTTATAGTGGCGGCTCAGGCCCGCCTTGCCCTGGGGGGAGCAAAAAATCTTGTCCGGCTTGATGCGCGCTATCGCCTCCGGGAGCCCCCCCGAGTGGTCCATCTCCGTGTGGTTGGAGACGATATAATCAATCTTTTCCAGGGGCACGATCTCCGCCACCCGGGCCAGCATTTCGGGGAGGAATTCCTTTTTTACCGTGTCAATCAGGGTGATTTTCTCGTCGAGGATCAGGTAGGCGTTATAGGTGGAGCCATCTTCGGTTTGATAGCCGTGGAAGTCCCGGATGTTCCAATCCACGACCCCCACCCAGTAGACTCCGGGTGCCAGTTCCACAGACATAGTATCCTCCGCTTGCTATGGTCGGGCGGGCCCTGGGCCCGTTTCTAGACTTGCCCTCTTAAAATTAAGCAGGGGCCAGGGATCAGGGGGACGGAAAACCAAAAATTTTCTCCCCCTGATCCCTGATCCCTGATCCCTGACCCCTGGCCCCTGGCCCCTATTAGAGTCCCTCTTTACTCAGTTCTTCCAGGAGGGTCTTTTGTTTCTTGGTCAGGTTGGCGGGGGTGTCGACGATGATGCGCACGTATTGGTCCCCCCGGGTTTTGCCGTTGGCAAAAGGAATGCCATAGTTTTTCAGGCGCATCTTGGTATGGCTTTGAGTGCCCGGGGGCACTTTGAGGCTCATGGTCTTGCCGTCCAGCGTGGGTGCGGTCACTTTGGTGCCCAGGACGGCCTCGGTGACGCGGATATGCCGGTCCACGTAAAGGTCGTTGCCTTCCCGTTTAAAGACCGGATGCTCCTGCTCCCGGAGCTTGATGTAGAGGTCGCCGGGCGGTCCCCCCATAGGGCCGGGCTGGCCTTTCCCTGCGAGGCGCAGCTTTTTGCCCGGCAGGGTGCCGGCGGGGATCTTGACGGAGACCTTCACTGCCTGGCCGTTATGGGTGAAGCTCACCAGCTTTTCGGTCCCGAAGGTCATTTCGTGGAGGGTGATGGGCATCTCCACTTGCAGGTCTTCGCCTTTCAGACTCCGGGCCTGGGCTTGATAGTCTTCCGGGCCGCCGTAGCGGAAAATCCGGGTGCGGCCCCCCCGGCCCCCGGCCCGGCCTCCCACCCCCCCGAAGAGGCGGCTGAAGATGCTGTCGGAGATGCCGGTGTCGAAGATTTCGCTGAAATCGAAGCCCTTGTAAATGTCTTCCTGGCTGTACCTGTCCTGGAAGCCCTGGGAGCCGAACTCGTCGTAGGCTTTGCGTTTTTCCGGATTGCTCAAAACCGCGTAGGCCTCGCTGATCTTCTTGAACTGCTCCTCGGCCTGGCGCTTGTCACCCTTGACCTTGTCTGGATGATATTTTTGGGCCAGTTTCCGGTAAGCTTTCTTGATCTCGTCAGGAGAGGCGTTCCGGTTAACCCCTAACGTCTGATAGTAATCTTCTGCCATAAGTGCTTCTCGCGATTGTCATTATAAGATGAAAATAGATTTTGTCAAGGTGACCGGCAAGATAACTTTCCTATTTTATTGGCAAAATCTCCTGAGGTTGGGTGTTGATTTATCTCCTTGATTAATTTTATTAATTGTGTTAAAAATCAAAATTTGTGAGAATTGGTAAAGCACTGACCCGGCGAGTTGCTGGATATTTTTTCCAAGGAGGTTGGGCATGACGGCGTTGATCGGCGGACTAGTGGCGGTGGCACTAGGATTAATAGGCCTGGGCTTATGGTGGCGGGATTTCTTGAGTTTGCTGGCCGGGGCAATACCTCTGGTGCTTCTTTTAGGCGGCGCCTTAGCCGTATATCTGGGATTTGAAGAAGCCAAAGACAAGTTCATGAAGAAAGAAGAACCCACTTCTTTTGAGCCCAAGGTATCCGAAGCCGAGGTGGAAAAATACAAATCCGAAGTGGAAACCCTGAAAACCGAGATCGAAGAACTTAAGAAGAAGAAGAAGTAACCTCCGGACCTCCCGCTCCTGGCTCCGCTCCGGAGCCAGGGGCTATCTCCCCGGAGGTCACCCGCACCACCTCGCCTGAACTTTGCCGGATCAGCAAAGCCCCATCCCCGGCCACTTCCAAAGCCAAACCGGAAATTGCCCGCGGCCCCTGCCGCACGGTGACCATTTGCCCCAGAGTCACGTTGTATGCCCGCCATTCCTCCAAAATCACCCCAAAGTCCTGGTTCAGGAAAAGATCGTAGAGGGCCTCGAATTCCTCCAACCAGGCCCGGAGAATCTGCGGCCGCGCAAAAGGCCCACCGGCCACCCGGGCCAGGGAGGTGGCGGTAAGATCGAGGGGCGGCGGGAATTCCCGGTTATTGACGTTCAAGCCCAGGCCCACCACCAGGTAGCGGATGCGGTCGGACTCCGTTTCCATTTCCGTGAGGATGCCCCCCAACTTTTTTCCAGCCACCAACAGATCGTTGGGCCATTTGATCCCTGGAGAAACACCGGTGACCCTTCTTAAGGCCCGCACCACCGCCACCGCGGTGGTCAGGGTGATCTGGGGCATTTCCGTGGGCGGCAGCGGCGGCCGCAGCAGCAGAGAAACATAGAGGCCCGCGCCGGAGGGAGAATCCCACTCCCGGCCCAACCGGCCCCGGCCCCGGGTCTGCTTTTCCGCCACCACCAGGGTGCCTTCCGGGGCATCCTGGCCCCCCAGCTCTTTGGCCGCATCGTTGGTGGAAGCCAGGATCTCGAAATGGTAAATGGGACCCTTCAGGTAGCGGGTCTGCAGTCCCTGGGTGATCTCCGCCGGCAGGAGCTTGTCCGGGACGCCCAGCAGCCGGTAACCCCGCCGGGGCGAGCCTTCGATGGCATAGCCCAGGGCCTTGAGGCGGTTGATGTGCTTCCAGACCGCGGCCCGGCTGCGGCCCAGCCGCGCGGCCAGGGCCTCTCCGGAGAGGGGCGCGGCCGCCTCCTTCAAGGCCCCCAGGATGGTGGCCAGCGGCGCTTCCCGGTCTTTGGAGTCAGGTTTCATGGGATATGGAGATTATTTCGCCGCTGCGGGTTGCGGCTGCCGCTTTTCCAGCAACTGGCGCTTGAGGGAGTTGTTATAGACGGTGGCGCCGATCAGCCCGCCGATTACCACTCCCACCACCGCCGCACTGTAAGTGGGGGAGATCAGCAGGGCGACGCATAAGCCGGTGAGAGCATAGGCCAGGGGAATATAAATCTGGGCCGAAGTCAAGAGGCAGCCCGGCGCCAGGGCCAGGAGGATGGTTAAAGCCACCAACCTTCCCGGCCACCCCCGGGTGAGCCAGCCTCTCATTTTGGCCATAAGATTGATCCTGGGAGAAAGAAAGGGCCCCCTGCCTCTTCTCCCCATAAGGTTTTATTCTGCTTATGGAAATATACCTGATTTGCAATTTCTGTAAAAGGTAATTTGCGGCAAGGGCTGTTTCTTACTGCCGGAGCCACAAGGAGACCGCGAACACCAGGCCCATGGCCAGCTGTTGGGCCAGAGTGAGGTGGCATAAGAGTCTCATCCTGGCTTCCCGGCGATAGGCCTTCTTTTTAATGAGTTCCTGGTTGACCACGGCCAGGAGAATCAAGAGGATGAATCCGGCTCGGAAAGGCAGGGGGTTGGGGGGAAAGAGGAGATCAACCACCAGGCCGGTGATGGTCAGGATATTGACCAAGGTAAAGATTAAGGCTCCGCCCACCGGTCCCAGCCGTGCGGCCAGGGTCCGGATCGGAGCCGGTTCTGTCCCTTCCAGCGGCGGAAATCCGTGAATCAGGAGCAAATTGAAAGCCGCAAAGGTGAGGGGGCAAACATAAAGGAGCAGCTCGGTCACCAGCTGGTTGCATTGGAGATAAAAGCCCCAGACCATGGGCAGTAAGCCCAAACCGAAGGCCCCCAGCACTTCCCCCCAGCCCCGGCGGTGCCACGCCAGGGGCGGCGCAAAATAAAAATATCCCCCCAGGATGCCCAGGGCTCCCAGGGGTATGGTCATGTTGCCGGTGCGCCATTTGCTTTGCAGGACCAGGCAGAGCAACGCCGTAGTGCACAATAATCCCCAGTTCAGCCACTTGAGCGTGGGAGTTGAGAAAGGTCCCCAAGTGGGAAAGCGGGACGTGTCGGGAGCGAAGAGTTCCCGGCTGCACGCGACCGCCAGGACCAGGGCGGCCAGGGCCGCGGCCCCCAATATGAAAACCTCCAGCCGCACCGGAAAACCGGACAGACCGGCTAAAGTCGCCCCGGCTCCGAAAGGGAGCAGGGTGGCGAGCACATAAGGCAGGGGGGCGATGAAACTGCCCGGGGCTTGAGGATTGGACGCGGCCATGGCTATCAGCTTGCGGAAAAACTTGTCCCCTATTTATGCCATTACCCCCGGGACGTCAAGGAATTTTCCTTTTGTAGGGGCCCAGCTTGCTGTGCCCCGAGGTTAAAGGCACAGCAAGCTGTGCCCTTACCCCCTGTGTTGCCAAGGGAAAAATTTTAGCAATCGCCATAATTCACCTGGGAACAAAATCCTGGACGATGTAATGGAACAGGGTGCGGGCCAGATGCAGGTCCAAGGTGCTGAGGATTTCGTATTGTTCCAGGGCCCCGGTTTTGACGCCCTGGCGGAGATAAGCGCACCCCAGGGAGAAATGCGCCCGGGCATAATCCGGGCTAAGGCGGATGGCGGTGTGTAAGGCGTCCACCGCCTCGTCATAGCGCTCCAACTGGGTCAAGGCTTCTCCCTCGCCGGTAAAGGCCTCATAAAAGTCGGGCTTCAAGCGAGTGGCCAGCTTATAAGCCAGGACCGCGTCGGTATATTGGCCGGTGCAGGCATAAAATACCCCGAGGCCGTAGTGGACCTCGGGCCAATCCGGTTGCAGGCGCAGGGCCTCCCGGCAGGCAGCCAGCCCCTGCTCATAAAGGCCCAGGTTGCTGTAAGCCGCGGCCAGTTCCAGGTGGGCCCCGGCGTTGCGGGGGTCGAGCCGGACCGTCTGGGTCAGGGCCTCCACGGCTTCCTGATATTTCCCCAAGTAGTTGTAAGTCTGCCCCAGGCCCAACTGGGCCTCGGCGCTTTTGGGGTCGAGCTGCACCGCCCGGCGATACGCGGCCGCGGCTTCCGAGTAATTTTTAAGGAGAAGTTGGGCGCTTCCCAGGAGGGTGTGGCCCTCCACGTTATTTTCTTGGAGGCGCAGGCCGCGGTTTAAGACTTCAATGGCGTCCTCAGGCCGGTCCATGAGGATATAGGCGCCCCCCAGACCCAGGTGGGCTTCGGCAAAATCGGCCTTAAAGAGGATGGCCTGTTTAAAGGCCTTGACCGCATCCTGGTAACGGCCCAGCTTGAGGTAGGTCTGGCCCAGCTGAAAATGGAGCCCCGCGTCTTCTGGTTTAAGAAAAACCAGTTGTTTTAGGGTCTTGGCAGCTTTTTCATATTTTTTCGACCGCAGGAGTTCCTGGGCGATGCCGGTGAGCTCCCGGGCCATTTCTTCGGTGCTGAAGGTAAGGGCCGGTTTTCCCGGGCCGGGCTGGGCGCTCTGGCCCCATACCGGCGCGCCGCCAAGGATCAGAACCAAAACTGCGGCGCAGGACAGGGCGAGTTTCGTAATGATGCTCCTCAGGTAGTTTATAGTGAATAAGTTGCTTCAAAGGGCTTAACCTGGTGGTCAAACCCGATTTGCGATTTTAGAGAAAAAGTCGAAGACCATCATAGGTCAACGGGTTGTCTAAGGGGTCCGCAAAATATCATGAGTACCGATCCTTCTCAGGAGGCACGTATCATCCTCCATCTGGAAGGTAAAACGGTATCCTTTAGTGATTCTTCCCTCCCAGATATTTCTCGGGTCCTGCATTTTTTTAATATTTAGGGATGGATGGCGCTGATTCTCCAGAAAGAGCTTCAGTTTTTGGTCCACTGTTTTTTGCAAATGCTCCGGCAAGCCTTGGTAATCCCTGATGAAACTATAAGTAAAAAAAAGCTTCATACCTTCGTGGTCTTTAAAGCATTTAAAGAGTCCTTAAGATTTTCGAAAGGACCCGCGACCTTGCCCGCGGACAGGTCCTGGTCTGCTTCCGCCTCTTTTTCCTGCCACTCTTTGGTGAAAAAATATTCCTGGTCGGGGTGGACTAATTTTACCTGCCGGATCACCAACTTTTCGTCCTGGATTTCCACTTCCAGGTAGTCTCCCACGTCAAGGCGCAGGAATTTCCTCAAGCTCTGGGGTATTGTGATCTGATAATTTCTCTTTACTCTTACTAGTTCCATGCCGCCTCCAGGACTTTAAAGCCCGATTCAAAATTTCATATAATTATAAATTATGAAAATAATAAATTATAAATTTCATACACTATAGATACGATACCATAGCGGCAAATTTTGTCAAATTTTAAAATGTTAGGAAAATCTTCACAGAGTCTGTCCTCCAAGTATTCCCTAGCCGCTGCCCACCTCCGGTAGGCCGGATAATGATTTTTGATTTTCTTGCCGATATTTTTCCCATATATTAAATCATGATTTTTCCCCGGCAGCGTTACCGGTTGCTGCGGGACACCCATCTTCCCCGAGGGCAAATGGCCACAACGAGATGTAAGACAGTAAATATCCTGGAAGTGCCGGTAGCGGTCCTGGACATGGACTCCCTGGTGGCGCTTTTAGAGAAAATGATTTGTGGCTCCTGCTGCACCGCGGCTTATGGGGTTAACGCCCATTCTTTGAATCTGACCTGCCAATACCAGGATTTTCGGAAGGCCGTATTAGACGCAGACCTTATCTATGCGGACGGAGCTTCACTACTACTGGCGGCCCGGGTTCTGGGGGGGTGTTTACCGGAAAAGTTGACAACTACGGACATCTGGCCCCGGCTTTGCTCGCTGGCCGTGGCCCGGGGGTACAGTTTCTTTTTTCTGGGGGGCGAACCGGGATTGGCCGAACGAGCCAGGGACCGGGCCCTGATGGATTATCCCGGCCTGCAGATCGTGGGCACGCATCACGGCTACTTTGACCTGAAAGATACAGGCCCGATTGACCAGATCAACGCGGCCGCGCCCGACGTCCTCTGGGTAGGGATGGGAGAGCCCCGGCAGGCGCTGTGGGTCGAGGCCTGGCGCCAACATTTGCGAGCCAAGCTGATTCTTACCTGCGGGGGCATGTTCAAGATTGTGGCCGGTGAACTCGAGCGGGTGCCTCATAAATGGCGGCAGCGAGGTTGGGAATGGCTTTATCGCTTCTGGCAGGAGCCCAGGACCTGGCGGCGCTACCTGCTGGGCCTGCCGGCGTTCGGGCTGCGGGTGCTGGCCTCCCGGTTCCTGAAGCCGGGACGCGCCGCCACCTGAGAAGGGTCTGGCTGGCAAGTCTTTGACCGCAAGGCCCCAGTAGTTACAAAATGAGGATTCCTGGAAGGCTTGCCCTTGCAACTTCCGGAATTGACGTGATAAAATTCGTTACGAGCCGCTGGTACCGCTGATTGAATTAATCGTCGAGCCCAATACTGGCTCGACCTGATAACCAAACCATGGGCCAATGTTGTCCGCCCCAATTTCCCCTGGTTGTTAGATGCCGGACCCTTATGCAAATATCCTGCCCAGTATTTCGGTAGTCTGCCCCACCTATAATTCCGCGGGTTTTGTCCTGGATACGCTAGCCACTATCGTGGCCCAGTCGCTGCCGCCTGCCGAATTGGTGGTGTCAGACGACGGCTCCACTGATGATACCGTGGCCCAAATCGACAAATTCCTGATTGACAGCAAAGCGAATTTCCCCTATCGCATCCTCCGGAACCCGCACCGGGGGGTCTCAGCCACCCGCAATGCCGGGATCCTGGCGGCCGCGGGGGAATGGGTCGCCTTTCTTGATTCCGATGATCTGTGGCTGCCGTCAAAATTATTAAACGTATCAGAGGTGATTCAGAAATATCCTGAAGTTAATTTTATTTACCATAACCAGGAGCGGCGTTTCCTTGATGGCAGAACATCTTTATTTGATCATGCCTCTAAGTATAAACCTAATATTCCGTTAATTAATCAGCTATTTAAGATGAACATATTCGCAACCTCTGCCATAACGTGCAAAAAAGAATTGCTTATAAATGGGGGGTTGTTTAATAGCAAATATATTTGTTCAGAAGATTATGATTTGTGGATTAGAATGGCACCTAATATACAGCTATATATTATAAAAGAAGTCTTGGGTTATTATATTACCAGGAAAGAAAATCTCACTAAGAGCAATTTAGAATTAACCTTAATCAATGATATTAGAATAAAAACTTCCCATAAAGACATGGTCAGCTCTAGTCTGTATTTTTGTGGAATATTAGTGCCAATTGCTCATTATCTTTTTGACAAGCTAGAAATAAGACGATTTCCCCAAATAGACCGGCTAATTAAAAAAGCCGCGGATTTATTGAGACGGCTGTAACTGCGGCGACGTTTTTTAAGGAAGTTATTTATGCGCCTTGCTTACCTGGGCCGGATTCTGCCCTGCCTCTCCGAAACCTTCGTGGTCCGGGAGATCGCGGCCCTGCGCCGCCGGGGGCTGGAGGTCAAGCCCTTCAGCATCCATCCCCCGGAAGCGATCATCAACCCGGAGATTCCGGACCTGCTGCAGGAAGTGGAAGTCCTGGTCCGGCCCCATAATCCCCTTTTCTGGCTGGCCCATCTCTACTTCGCCCTGGCCTTCCCTGCCCGTTATTGGGGCTGTCTGCGGGACTATGTCCTGCGGGATCCGTCCCATCAGGGGCATACCCGGCGCCGCTGGCAATACTTCACCATTGCCCCTTATACCGCGATGCGGTTGCGGTCCCTGGGGATCGACCATGTGCACGCGCATATGGCCAATGTCCCGGCCACGGTGGCCATGATGGCGGCCAGGCTGGCGGGCATCTCCTTCAGCTTTACTCTCCACTCGTATTACGACACCTACCTGGACAACCTGCTCTTTCCGGAGAAGCTGGCTGCCGCGGCGGCCGTGGTCAGTGTCAGCGAGTACTACCTGGACATGCTGCCCCGCCGCTATCCCCTGGCCGCGGGGGTGGAGCTGGACGTGGTGCGCTGCGGCATCGACCCCCAGTCCTATGTGCCCCGGCCACACCCCAGAAACGACCCTCCCGTCCTGATCTCGGTGGCCCGCATTACCGATACCAAGGGCTTTCCCACTCTGGTCCAGGCCTGCGGCATTCTGCGGAATCAGGGCGTGCGCCTGGAATGCCGGATTATCGGCGACGGTCCGGACCTGGAGGCGGTACAACAACTGGTGGCGCAATTGCAGCTCCAGGACCGGGTCTTTTTTTTGGGGGCGCGTCAGCCGCCGGAGGTCAAGGCCGCTTACGGGGAGGCGGATCTGATGGCCCTCCCCTGTTGCTACAGCCGGGACCCCCGCTGGTTTAACAACCATGACTGCATCCCCTATGTCCTGATGGAGTCCATGGCCATGGGCCTGCCGGTGATTTCCACTTACATCGGCGGCATCCCCGAGCTGATCAAGGACGGGGAGACCGGCCTGCTGGTGGAGCCGGAAGACCCCCAGGGGTTGGCCGCGGCCATTGCCCGGGTCCTGAAAGACGAAGACTGGGCCCGGCGCCTGGCTCAGGCGGGGCGGAATTACGTTATGGATGAATTCGGGGCCGAGAAAAACGCCCAAAGATTGCAGGAAATTTTCACCCGGGTGGTGGCGGCCAGGAGCAACAGGAAGATGGGCTAGGGCTGCCCGTTTTGGCGGAATATGAGGATTTCCTACTTTAACTACCACTATGATATCGAAGGGATGACCCGGGGCGCAGCCAACCAAATCCGGGCCATTGCCGCGGGTCTCACCGGCCTGGGGCACCAGGTGGACCTGCAGTTCCGCCGCGCCAAACCGCCCGGAGAGAACCGGCAGTATCTGGGCTTCAAAAAGATCGGCTGGGCCCGGCGCTACGGGCATCTCCCCCGCCTCTTGCTGCGCAATTTTTCCCAGCTTCGGGAGGAAAAACGGCTGCTGGACGCGTTCCAGCCGGAGGTGCTCTTTGCCGTCAGTTCCTACGCCAACTTTTCGGCCCTGATGGCGGCCCGCAGCCGGCGGCTGCCCTTCGTGCTCTTCTGCGACGGCCCGGTGGAATACGAATATTCCCTGTTTTACAGCCAGGTTTATCATAGTTATCCCATGGTGGCCCGGGGGGTGGAAGGGTTAAACGTCCGGGCGGCGCAGCGGGTCATCACCATTTCGGACATCCTCAAAGGCTACCTGATGCGGTATAACGTCCCCGCCAGCAAGATCCACGTCATTCCCAACGGCGTGGACCCCCTGGCCTTCAGGGAGCAGCCTCCGGATCAGGAGCTGCAAGAGCGGCTGGGCTTAAAAGACCGGCTGGTGGTGGGCTATATCGGCTCCTTCGAGTATTTCGGCGATGTGCCCCAATTTGTGGCCATGGCCGGGGATCTCTGCCGCAGCTTCCCGCAACTGACATTTTTATTTGTGGGGGAAGGTAAATCTTCGCCCCAGCTCCGCCAGGAAGCGGCCCAGGCCGGGCTCCAGGACCGGTTTCTCTTCACCGGCACCCTGCCCCATGCTCAGGTCCCGGCCCATCTCAGCCTCATGGATATCGTTATCAGCCCCTACCGGGAAGACTACCTGTTCTATGGTTCCTCCATGAAGCTGCTGGAATACATGGCTGCAAGCAAGCCCACCCTCTTTCCGGCCCTGGGCCAGATCAAAGAGGTGGTGGCCGACGGTTACAACGGCATGCTTTACGAGCCGGGCGATCAGGAAACCATGCAACGCAAACTCCAGGAGTTGATCAGCCGCCCGGAACTGCGCCGCCAGTTGGGGCAAAATGCCCGGCAGACCATTGACCGCAACTGGACCTGGGAGATTCAGACCGCCCGGATTGCCAAGGTTTTGCAGGAAGCCCGGGAAGAATACCTGGGCGGCAGGTAATTGGCGGCAAGCCGCCGGGAAGGGGAAAAAAATTGGCTCACCTCAGTCCCGCCACTGGCTCCAAGACGCAGCTTTACCGCTGTCTCCTTTTTCTATTATTCCTGATATTTCTTATGGTTACGTGCAGCAGCCTCCAGGCTGCGGCCCAGGATACCGCCGAAAAAGCCGCCACCATCGTGGTGGAGGCCGGGACGCCGGCCACGGTTCTGAATCCCCTGCTCTTCGGGCAAAACCTCCTCTTTGCCGGCAACGGCCTGTGGAACGCCGCCACTGGGGCCCTGGACCCCGCAGGGGTGAAGCTGGTGAAAGACCTGGCTCCCACCATCATCCGCTTCCCCGGCGGCAGCGCCGCGGATCAATATTTTTGGGAGGACGGCCTGGGATACCGGACCACGGCCCCGGCCGCTCCGGGAACCACCACCATCTCCCTGGACGGTGCGCCCGCCTGGGACGAGATCACGGAGGCCCGCATCCTGGCGGCCGGTGCCGCTGCCTGGGGGGACCCCTTTCATTTCCTCAAGGCGGAAGGCAACCGGCTGGTGGGGGCCATCGGCCTAAAGAAGTCGTATTCTCCGGGAGCGACGGTGCGGCTGGAGCGCCGATCCGGGCAGCCTGACTGGTTCAGCAATACCTTCGGCATCCTGGAGTTCCTGAGGGCGATCAAGTCCCTGGGAGCCCAGGCCATTATCACGGTCAATTACGGGACCGGGCTGGATAAGGAGGGCCGGCTGTCCACCAGCGCCTCCCTGAGCCAGCGGGTGAAACGGGCCGCCGCCCTGGTGGCTTTTGTCAACGGCAACCCCGGCGACTCCCGGTCCCTGGGGGTGGATGAGGAAGGCCGGGACTGGCGGACGGTGGGGTATTGGGCCGCGCGCCGCGGGTCCCTGGGTCATCCGGAACCCTGGCATATCCGCTACTGGGAGGTGGGCAACGAGGTTTCCGACAAAACGGAAACGGGTTTTACCGACGCGGCCAGGTATGCCGCGGATCTGCCCGTCTTTGCCCGGGCCATGAAGGAGGTGGATCCGGCCATCAAGGTGGGCGCGGTGGGCGTTAATTTCCCCCGGGGCAAAGGAGACGCGGACCGGATTAAGGAATGGAATCCCACGGTCCTGAAGACCGCGGGCAGCTGTCTGGATTTTTTCATCCTGCACCCTTATTACCCCGCGTCCGGCAAAGATAGGACTATCTATAGCAGCCGGGCCTGGTTTACTGCGGTGATGGCGGGCGGCGAGCAAGCTATGGCCAATCTGCGGGAGATCAGGTCCCTCATCAATGCCTCCGTCCCCCCGGGCCGGCAGGTGGGGCTGGCCATCAGCGAATACGGCATCTGGCCCGTGGCTTCCAAAGATGCCCGGGATTACTCCAACCTGGCCGCAGCCCTCTATGACGCCGACTTACTGATGCATCTGATCCGGGAAGGAACGGACCTCGGGGTCATCCTGGCCGCGGCCTGGAACCTGCACGGCAACAATCCCACGGCCGCCATTGCCTACAACTGGAGCACCGGGGGTCGCACCCTGCGGCCCCAGTATTATGCCCAGGAACTCCTGGTAAAAAGTGTGCAGCCGGAAATTCTTCAGACCCAGGTGACTGCTCCCGTTTTTTCCACCCCCTTGATGGGCAACGTCAAGCCCCGGAACAATATTCCCCTCCTTACGGCCTTGGCCTCCCGGTCCCAGGACCGCCGCCGCCTCACCTTGCTGGTGATCAACCGGTCCCTGGACGCCCCCATCCGGGCGGCCATCCGCTTGCAGGGCTTTACCCCCCAGGCCCGGGCCGCGGTCCACACCCTGGGCGGCAAAAGCGCGGGCGACAATAATGAAGATAACCCCCCGGCAATCATCCCCCTATCGGGGGCCTTGGACTATGCGGCCCCGGAATTCCCGTTCACTTTCAAGCCCCATTCCCTGACGGTGCTGGAATTCCAGGCCCGGCCTTGATGGCCCCGGGAAAGGGCATATCTGACAAACGGTTGCCGGAGCTTTGGGCACCGTTTAAAAATCATTTCTCTTCCTTGCAGGGATAAAAAAGTAAGGGCGAACCCAGGGTTCGCCCTCTTTATTAGGGGCGGTCACGCGGGGCCGGCCCCAAGGGAATATCTGCGGTTGGCGTTGCCCCGGTACTAGGCCTGACCCGCCTCGCTCTGGGACTTTGCCGCCGGGGCCGCGGGTTCGGGGGGCAGGGAGATGAAAAAGGAGGTGCCGTGTTTTCCCGCCTCGGCCTCCTGGGCCCGGGTCTCGAAGCGGATAGTGCCCCCGTATTTGGTGATGATGGCATAGCTGACGGCCAGGCCCAGCCCCGTGCCTTCCCCCACCTTTTTGGTGGTGAAGAAGGGGTCGAAGATGCGGTCCGCGATCTCCTTGGGGATGCCGGTGCCGGTGTCCACAAAGATAGCCTCCACCATTTCGCTGTAAGGATTGATCCTGGTGATGATCGTGAGATTGCCGCCGTGGGGCATGGCCGCCACCGCGTTGTTCACCAGGTTGAAAAAGACTTGCTGCAATTCCCCCGAATCTCCCCGCACCCGCGGCAGATCGCTGGCCAGACGCAGATCCAAATCGATCTTGGCGGTGAGCAGGCTGTTTTGTACCAACAGCAGGACGTTGGAAATATCCGAGTTAATATCGGTGAATTCATGGTATTCTGAACGCCGCCTGGCGTAGGTCATTAATTTTTCGACGATTTTCTTGGCATTCAGCCCCTGGCGCTCAATGGTTTTGAGGATCTCATATTCCTTGGTATCCTTGGGGATGCGGTCCAGCAGAATTTCGGTAAAACCCAGGATAACGCCCACCGGGTTATTAATCTCATGGGCCACCCCCGCGGAAAGAGTACCCAGGGAAGCCAGCTTCTCCGTCTGAAACATCTGTTCTTCCATGCGCTGGCGGTCGGTAATGTCCCGGGCCATGACCAGGACCCGTTCCACGGTGCGGCCGTCTTCTCCGAAAACCGGGACGAAATGGGTGGAGAGCCAGTAGACCCGGTCCCGGATGCGCACCGAAGACTTCAACTCCAGGCTTTTCCTGGTGTCAAAGACATCCTGCACCTGCTTCAAGATCGCCGCGGCCTCGTCCGGGGCAAAATATTCCCCCACTGCTTTCCCGGCCAGCCCCGCAGCCGGGACCCTCAGGGCCCGGGCCGCGGCGGTGTTGGCGCTGACAAAAGCGCCAGCGTCATTGATTAAAAAAATGAAGTCCCGGGCGTTCTCCACCACGGATTTATATTGCTCCCGGCTGCGCCGCAAATCCGTGGTTTTACGGTCCACTTCCTGCTGCAATTCCACGGACCAGCGCATTTCGTAGTAAATCACCGCGACTGCGGCCAGCACCAGGGCGAAAATGAGAAGTCCTTGAATCAGGAACTGCCGGACGTAGAGGGAGTGGATCGTGCCATAAACCTCGTCGGTGGGAGCCACCACCGCCACCGGCCAGATGCGGGAACCATCCGGGATCGCCTTGGCATGGGTGAAAGCCACGAATTTATCGACCTGGCCGACGATCCCCCGGTGCCAACCCGAGATATATTGGGAAGTGCCTTCCTCTCCGGCCAGCATCTTCGATTTCTGTATTTCATTAATTTTGGTGAAGCTGATGGCCGGGTTGCGGCGGCCCCGGGCGGTGAAAGCGTCTTCGCCGATGAATTCCTTTTCCGGATGGTAGAGAAAGATGCCACCCATGTTCATGACCCAGCAATAGCCCGTGCGGCCGGAGCGAATCCCGGCGCAGAAGTGGCCGGTGAACTGGGACGCATCGATTTTAAACAGCAGCACCCCATCCAGCTTTCCCCCGGGTTTGGGATGCGATTCGTCCACGCTTTCCTCATACACCGGCGTGGCCATGTCAAAGAAAGGCGCCTTGAGGTTGCCCTGGGGCTGGACCTCAATGGGGCCTTGATAGATCTGGCCGTGGTGGGCAGGGTCCCGGGCCCAAACGGCCTCGGGAGCCCGGCTGAAATCCCGGTGGACAATATGGGGACCGGACGCGTCCAGGACAAAGGCCCGGGGGGCCTGGGATCCTTCAAAATCGATGCGCACGATGGCCGCCACCCCCAGCCGCGACAATTCGTCGAAACTGACCTTCATACGGTTGGCCCAGGCTTCGCTTTCCAGGTATTGAATCGAGGGAGAATAAGCCAGAATTTTCAACTCCCGCCGCAGAAAAGCCAGACCGTCCTCCATCTGCCGGGCCGTGGTGCGGGCCAGGATCAATTGCTGCTGCTGAAAATCATCGGCCACAATTTCCTGGGTGCGCCTGAGGGAAAGAAGCCCCAGGACGAAGGCCACCGCCAGAAGCACCACCATCAGCAGTCCCAAGGGTGTCAGCCACCGCTTGATGCCGGTCTTTTCTTTAGGATTCCCCACCATCCCGTGTCCCTGCGCTTTTTTCGAGGACTAAGCCTGCGCGCCCTCCAGACCTTGCCGCCAATATGGTTGAGATATTACTGCATACTTTTAGTTAATTATAGAATAAATGCATCCTCAGCAGCACTATCTTCCAGGTGCAATTACTGCCAGCTTCCAGAGGCAGGGGGACAGCAGCCATGTCCTCTCACCTCCGGCCCCGGGACCGCCGGAGATTGACATCCCCCCGCGGCTGTGGCATGGTGGAGACGGTGCAACCAGAACCGGGAGGTCCCAGGCCTTGAGACCATGTTCCCCGACAATCACAAGCCCGAGCAGCCCCGCCGATCAGCGCCGAGGTCCCGCCCGGGCTTTTTTGTCAGCAGGACCGTAACCTTATTTTTTATTAAACTTCCCAGCCGCGGCCGCCATTTGTTTTTTTACGCAAAACGGAAAACGCAAAACGGAAAACGGTTTTTCAAGGGGAGGGTCTAAATGCGGACTTTGGCCATAGCCAACCAGAAGGGGGGGAGCGGTAAGACCACCACCAGCGTCAATCTGGCCGCGGCCCTGGGAGAAAAGAAACGCCGGGTCCTGCTCCTGGACCTGGACCCCCAACATTCCGCTACGGCCTGGTATGGCGTCAAAAATGCCGGAAAGGGCGTCCTGGGCCTGTTCGTGGATGGCGGGCAATTGCTGGATTTTATCCAGCCCACCGGGGCCCCCGGAGTGGACCTGGTTCCTTCCTCCGCCTGGCTAGTGGGGGTGGAGAAGATCCTGGCCGGGGAACTGGGCGCCGAGACCATCCTGCGCCGCCACCTGGAGGGCCTGCCCCAGGATCGCTGGGATTATATCCTCATGGACTGTCCCCCCACCCTGGGCATCCTCACCGTTAACGCCCTGGCCGCAGTCAAAGAATTGCTGGTGCCGGTGGAGGCCCACGTTATGGCCTTAAGCGGCCTGGCGCAGTTGCTCCATACCGTGGAGGTGGTGCAGCAACGCCTCAACCCGGAACTGGCGGTGTCCGGCATTCTGGCCTGCCGGGTGGACGGCCGGACCCGGCACGCCCGGGAGGTGGTGGAGCGGCTCCGGGAGCGCTCCGGCAACCTGGTGTATAAAACCCTGATCCGGGAAAACGTCAGGTTGGCCGAATGCCCCTCCTTCGGCCAGCCCATTACCCAGTATGACTCCCGGAGCGCCGGCGCTTCTGATTACCGGGCCCTGGCCACGGAAGTGATCAAGCAAGAAGGGAGGCGGTGACATGGCAAAGCGCCCCACCATCGGGGAAAACCCTTTGGACGCGGTAATGGCGGAAACCCCCCTGGACACGGTGCTCCCCGTGGGCGGCCCCCAGGCGGGCAGGCCCCCGGAGGAGCCCTCCATGGAAGTCAAGAAACGCCTGGCCGCCCTGGAGGCCGAGGTCAAGGTCTTGAAAGGAGAGATATCCCTGCTCAAGGGCAAGCTGCTGGAGGTGCAGGTGCGGATGCCTCCGCCGGAGCCCCGCTGGGTGACCCGGCTGCGGGAAAAACTGGCCGGAAAATAATCTGGAAGGGAGGGCCAGGGACGGAGGCGGGGGCGGATGCCCCCGCCAGGGGGGGCTCTGGCTTCCCCCCGTGGCCCCTTCCGGCCCGCATATTTTCCCCCGTGTCCCAGCCCTCGCGGGGGAACGCCAATTTTGGGGAGCCTTCGCTATCTACCCCTGCCTGAAAATCTCTCACAACCTGCATAAAAAAGGGCTAGGGCGCTATTTTTTGCTCACAAATATTTTAGTTTCGCTAAAGTCGATTCGATAAGACTATATCTGATGGAGTAGGACCCTCAACCCCCGAAATAAAGGGCGCAGCTTCTACCCCCAGAGTAACCGCTAACAGGAAAAAAATTGAGCGCATAGGAATTAATTGTCTACCAATCCCGATTCCTCGCCCTTGAGCGCCATTCAGTGGACGATCAACACCAGTCCTTCTTTTCCGGCTTTTGCCGCCAATGTCCAGGAATTGCTGGCCATCCAGGATAATCCCTATAATACCGTGAGCGCAGTCTCGGCCATCATTCTCCGAGACTTGTCCCTGACTACCCAAATCCTGAAAGTGGTCAACTCCGTCTTTTACCAGACCCATGCCCGCCAGGTGCATACCGTATCCAGCGCCGTGATGATCCTGGGTTTCGAGCATCTCCGGGATCTGGCCGTGGGTTTGCGTCTGTTCGAGAACTTTAGGAAATCCAACCTCGCTTACCTCAAACAATTAATCGTGCTTTCTTTTCTCACGGCCATTCAGGCCCAGGAGATGGCCCGGAACGACCCTTATCTGAAGGCGGAAGAGGTCTTTATCACCGCTTTGCTGTTCAACATCGGCGAGTTGATCGTGGCCTATTATCTGCCCCAAAAATATCAACAGATTATCGACCTCGAGGAGAGAGGCTGGGACAGTACTTCCGCGGCCAAGCATGTGCTCCAGGTTTCCATGGAGACGGTGGGGCTGGCGATTCTCAAAGATTGGAATTTTCCCGCAAGTATGCTGAAGAGGCTGTCATTTCTCCACAATGCCCTCCGGACCGGTGACGATGCCGAGGCGCGGCTGTGGAAGATGATCAAGGGTGCGTTCGCCCTCTCCAAAAGCCTGATGGATCCGCGGACCCCTCCCGCTGAGCACCGCCAACATGAAGACCGGGTTTGCCGCGTCCTGGGATTGAGCCGCCAAACCCTGACCAAATCCCTGACGGCCAGTAAAAAGCGGTTGCACGACATCACCCAGATCCTGCGGATCGATCTCCATAAGCTGCGTCTCTCCGAGGCCGTCATGGCCGGGGAGGAGCAGGAGGCCAAGGCCGCTCTGCCGCTTGCAGTGATGGAGGGAGAGCCTGTTCCCCCGGAGGCCCAGGCCTCCCCGGCTGCTGCCAGCCCGGTTGAGCAACAGGCCGCTGACCTGAGAAAGCTCCAGCTCCTTTACGAAGTCATGGAAGAGGTAAACCAGTCTCTGGCTTCCCAAGCCCCCATCAACCAGGTGTTGCTAATGATTCTGGAAGGCATCTTCCGGGGCATCCGCTTTGACCGGGTCGTCTTCCTGCTGGTCAACCCGCAGCGCACCTGGATCACGGGCCGCTTCGGCCTGGGGGTGGGAGTGGAGGAGCTGCTGCCGGTGTTGCATCTACCCCTCAAGGCCAAGGATAACGTCTTTGCCCTGGCCCTGGAAGAGAACCGGGAGTACCTGGTGAATCCCTACCAGAATCCCGGGGATCGCGCCTTGATGGATGTCAATTTCTGGGCCACCAGCCGCACCCAGACCTTCCTGGTGGTGCCCCTCCTGGTGGATCAGATTCCCATCGGCGCCTTCTTTGTGGACCGGTTGGACGCGGCCCATCCCATCACCAAAGAAGATCGGCGGCGGCTGCGGATTTTCCGGGACCTGTCCATTGTCGCCCTCCGCTTGAGCAAACATGCGAAAATTTATGAGTGAGATAACCAAGTTGTCTTTTGGGGCTGGCAGCCCATCCTCTCGCGATTTGCCCCAGCATTACTTCCTGTTCCGGTTCTCCAGACGCCGCCAGGGGGAGTAAGCCAATATCCGCTCCCGGAAAAGAATCCCACTCCTCAGCCTGCCCGGAACCGCAGAGGTCAAGCTCCCCTGCCAACCTGTATTTTTCTCATTCTCCAGGTCTCAGTGGGGAGCGCCTGAGGCCGCTATTTCCTCCCCACAAATATTTCAGTTTCACTAAAGTCGTTTCGATAAGAAGGAAGTGTCTATACAATATAATGGAGAGGATGCTTCGTTCGATCTTGCCGCAGCCCAGGGTGGCGGCACCGGCAGAAGAATTGACCCGACAGGCGGAAGATGATTGAAAATCATGTATCCCCGGCGTACAGCGCCTTGCAGCGAGCCATCAACGCTGATCCGTCGATCCCGGCATTTACCGCCAACATCCAGGAATTGTTATCCATTCAGGATAATCCTTATAAGACGGTGAACGCCGTCTCCTCCATCATTCTCCGGGACCTCTCCCTGACCACCCAGATTTTAAAGATCGTCAACTCCATCTTTTTCCAGACCTATCAGCGCCAGGTGCATACCGTGTCCAATGCGGTGATGGTTCTGGGCTTCGACCGCGTCCGGGATCTGGCGGTGGGGCTGCGGCTCTTCGAGCATTTCAATAGCTCCGCGCCCCTGGCGCAACTCAAGGAACTGATCGTGCTCTCCTTTCTCACCGCCATCGAAGCCCAGGAACTTACCATGGAGGCCCCCAATTTAAAGGCGGAAGAGGTCTTCATTACCGCGTTGCTGTTTAATATCGGGGAAATAATTGTGGCCTATTATCTGCCGGAGCCATACCGGCGGATTCGCGACCGCCAGGAAAAAGGCGAGGCCCAATCCGAGGCGGCTCAGCAGGTGCTCCAGACTTCCATGGAAGAATTGGGACTGGCGACCCTGCGGGATTGGAATATGCCGGACAGCATGGTGAAGAAACTGGCCTATCTGCATAGCGCCAGCGCCTCCAGCGCCGGTCCCGAAGGCCGCCTGCGGAAATTGATCAAGGCCGCGTTCGATCTCTCCAGAAATTTGCTGGATCCCCAGATCGAGCCCGAGGAGCGGCAGGAAAAAGAAGAGAAGGTAGGTCAAAGACTGGGGTTGAATCCGCAGAGCCTGGGCCGGACCCTGACCAGCAGTAAGAAACGCCTCCATGAGATGACCCAGATCCTGCGCATCGATCTGCGCCAGTTGGACATCTCCGACACCCTCCGGCTGAAGGATGTCCGGGAGGTCAAGGCCGCGGCCGGGGCTCCCCCCAGTGCCAAGCCGGTACTCCCCGGTGCAGGGCCAGCCCCCCAAGCAGGGGCCCCGATCCCTCCAGGAGCCGAGCCTTCCGTCCCCCCGGAGCCCAAGCCCGTGAAAGCTGCAGCCGCGGCGGCTGACGCCCAGTCCGAGGACTTGAAAACCCTCCAATTCCTTTATCAGGTGGTGGAGGAGGTCAACCAGGCCCTGGTGTCCCAGGCGCCTATTAATCAGGTGCTGTTAACGATTCTGGAGGGAATCTTCCGGGGCATCAAATTTGACCGGGTCGTCTTCCTTCTGGTCAACCCGCAGCGCACCTGGATCACGGGGCGTTTCGGCCTGGGCGACGGCGTGGAGGAACTGCTGCCGGTATTGCATCTGCCCCTCAAGGGGGATGGCAACGCCTTCGCCCTGGCCATGGAGGAAAACCGGGAATGTCTGGTTAATCCCCACCGGCACGCGGCGGACCGCTCCCTGGTGGCCGAGAAATTCTGGGAGGTCAGCGGCAGCCATACCTTTTTGGCGGTCCCCCTGCACGTGGAGCAGATCCCCATCGGCGCCTTCTTTGTGGACCGGCTCGACGCCACTCTGCCCATCAGCGATGAAGACCGGCGGCGCCTGCGGATATTCCGGGACCTGACGATTATCGCCCTCCGCCTGAGCAAAAAGGCGAAAATTTACGAGTAGAACCTAAATCTCGGGGAAGTCTGGCCGTTTCGCTGCTGCTATTTATCATGGCTTTAATCCCAGCGCCGGTTCACTGATCTCACTTCGATATTATTCGATATTAAAGGAATATTTTCTGTAGGGGCGAACCTTGTGTTCGCCAGGGGCATTGGGGGCGAACACAAGGTTCGCTACAAATCGTCCTCTTCCTTCTTGCCGCAAAGCCACCCCGTCGCAAAAGTCAAAAAGGTCCCCAGCAATAATAGCCAGGTCCAGCCCAAGGGAAAGATTTGCTTTTCGGACAGAATCAACAGCACCAGCATGCCCAGGGCGGACAGGGTCATGGCCGCGACATTGACGCGGTTGCAGCGCCTTTTGGTCAGGAGCCCCAGGAGAAAAACTCCCAGCAGCGAGCCGTAGGTGACCCCGCCGATCTTAAACGCGAGCCAGAGGAATTTTTCAAAGTGGCTGAAAAAGTAGGCGATGAGCGCCAGGATTACACCAAAACCAACCACGCAAATTCTGGAAATTAGCAGATAATGACGTTCAGTTCCCGACTTGAAAATCACCGGCCGATAGATGTCCGTCACAAAGGACGAAGTCAAGGAACCCAGAGGCGAGTCGATGCTCGCCAGGACGATGGCGGCCAGCATCAGTCCCCGCATTAGCGGAGGCATGGTCTGTTCGATAAAATGGGGAAAAATTTCGTCCAGTTTTGCCGGCAAAGGCGCGGCCGGATGCTGAGCATAGAAGGCATAGAGGCAGGCGCCCACTGTGAGGAAAATCATCATCACCAGAAAGCTGCCGATGGGGGTGAGAAGCATGGTTTTCTGGCTTTCTCTGCGGGTTTCCACGGTCAGCAGCCGCTGCATGGTCTCCTGATCGGTTCCAAACGCGGCCATGGAGCCGAAAAAGCCGTTCAAGGTCGCCAGCACCAAGAGATTGGGGTCGGTGAACAGGCTCTTTAGAAAGGCCGGCCAGCCGGCCGCGGCCGGAGACGGACCCCAGTCGAGGATTTGCAGTTTGCCCGCATTGCCGGCGATGGCGGCTACAGCCGCAACTCCGCCGTCGATCTTATAGAGCAGGAAGCCGATAGCCACTACCCCGGCCACGGTAAAGGTGAGGGCTTGCACCACATTGGTCCACACCACGGCCTTGATTCCGCCCCAGGCGATATAGAGAATGCAGATAACCGAAAAAAGCAGAATAGTCGGCAGGATAGGCCAGCCGACCAAGACACTCACCGCCAGGCAGGCCACCAGCAGCCGGACGCCGGAAGCCAGCAGCCGGGTGATGAAAAACAGGATGGAGCCGGCAATCTGGGTTTCCGGCCCGAACCGGTATCCTAGAAATTCATAAATGGAAGTGCAATTGTATTGGTAAAAAGCCGGGATAAAAAGAAAGGCGATGGCCAGGCGGGCCAGAAAGGAGCCGATAAAAAACTGAGCATATTCCCAGTTTTCCATGTAGGCGATGGCGGGCACCGAGATCAAGGTGACCGCGCTGATCTCCGTAGCCACAAAGGACAGGCACGCCGCCCACCAGGGGATTTTTCTCTCCCCCAGGAAGAAGTCCGCGGTGGATCTTTCTTCCCGGCCGCAGTAAATGCCCACCAAAATCATGAACAGGAGCAGCAGCACCACGACGGCATAATCCGGCCAGGTGAGGGTGCTGCCCCGGGAAAAAAAGGTTTGGATTTCCATCGCCAACAAAGCTATCGTATCCGGAAAATTTTTGCATGAGTAAACTGGATTAAGAATCACAGCATGGTGATCACGGGAATTCAGAAAGAACTGGAAGGCCTGGGCGATGCTGCCCAGGCCGCCATTCTCCAACGGTTTTTCAAGACCGGGCCGGGCGAGTACGGCGCGGGCGACCGCTTCCGGGGCATACGCGTCCCGGTTTTGAGGGGATTAGCCAAAAAGTATCAGGACGTTTCCCAGGCTGAAGCCGGACGTTTGCTTCAATCCCCTTTCCATGAAGACCGGCTGCTGGCCTTGCTCCTCCTGATCCGCCATTATGACCGGGGCGGCCCGGCTGCCAGGGAGGAGATCCACCGCTACTATCTGGAGCACACCCGCTTTGTCAACAATTGGGACCTGGTGGATGCCTCCGCGCCGCAACTGGTGGGCCATTACCTGGCGGACCGCCCCAAGGAGACCCTGACCCGGCTGGCCGCTTCCCGGGATTTGTGGGAGCGGCGCATCGCCATCATCGCCACCTTTTACTTCATCAAACAGAATGCCTTTGCTGAGACTCTGAGGATGGCCCGCGTCCTGTTGGCCGACCCGGAAGATTTGATCCACAAGGCCGTGGGCTGGATGCTCCGGGAGGTGCAAAAGCGGGAGACCGGGGTGGCGGAAGCCTTCTTACATGAACATTACCGGCAGATGCCCCGGACCATGCTCCGCTATGCCATCGAAAGGCTGCCTGCGGCCAGGAGGCAGGCCTATTTAAAAGGCACTATCGGCGAACCTGGTAAATAGAAACCTATGCGAAAATAGGCTTTGGGCCTGATAAGAAGCAGTTATATCCCCCCCTTTGTAAAAGGGGGGTTAGGGGGGATTTGATAAGCGCCTGAAATCCCCATAAATCCCCCTTTTTCAAAGGGAGACTTGGAACACTCCTCACGGCGAAAAGGATGAAAACCTGTCGTTTCGCAGAGGTCTCAAAATAAGAACAGGCGTAGGACGGTCGTCCCCGCCCGCCTCGCCCAGGCTGGAAAGCCTGGGCTACCACGCAGTTAAAGGCAGCAATATGAAATTGGAAAAACTTGTAGGCGCACGGCTGGTGATCGGCATCCCCGGCACCGGGATCACGCCGGAGATTGTCCGCCATTTTCAGGAACTCCACGCCGGGGGTCTGATTCTCTACCGCATCAATTTCGAGTCTCCCGGGCAGCTCAAAAAACTGCTCACCGACCTGGAAGAGGCCCTGGGCCGCCGGCTGCTGGTGATGGCCGACCATGAAGGCGGCCGGGTCATCATGTTCCGGGAGGGGATCACCGTGTTCCCGGACAACCTGGCCCTGGGGACCACGGGTAAGGTCGACTATGCCCGGCGGCAGGGGGAGATCGAGGCCCAGGAGCTGCGCCGCCTGGGGCTGGACGTAAACCTGGGGCCGGTGCTCGATGTCCTGACCCCGGCCTACAGCCCGAATATCGGCATCCGCTCCTACGGCGAGGATTGGCGCCTAGTGGCCGAAATGGGCGCAGCCCGGATCACCGCCATGCAGCAGCATGGGCTCTCCGCCTGCGCCAAGCATTTCCCCGGCAAAGGCCACGCCCCGGTGGACGCCCACCTGGGATTGCCTACCATTCAATCCACCTGGGAAGAAATGGAGGCGGTGCATCTCCGGCCTTTTATGAAGGCGATTGAGGCGGGAGTCGATCTGGTGATGTCCTCCCATCCCTACTATCCTAATCTTGATCCGGAGCCGGGCAAGATCGCCACTTTTTCCAGGAGGATTATTTATGATTATCTGCGGAAAGAGCTGGACTTCCAGGGGGTTATTGCCAGCGACGACCTGGAAATGGGCGCGGTCAAGGCCCTCTGCCCCATCGGCGAGGCCGGAGTCTTGGCCGCGGCCGCGGGCCATGACCTGCTCCTGGTCTGCCATGACCTCCAGGCCCAGAAGGAGGTTTTTTATAAGCTGCTGGAGGCCTATCAAGACCAGAGACTGCCACTGCGGGAATTGGAGGAGAGCGTGGCCCGCATCGAGAAATTGAAATTAAAGCGGGAAAACCGTTTTGCCGGGGAAGAACCCGCCCCGGAAGCAGCAGGGGCGGCGGTGGCTGCCGCCATCTGCCGTGAATCCGTCCAGGTGCTCCGGGATGAGAGAAAATTATTGCCGCTCAAAGAAGGAGAGAAAAAACTGGGCGTGATCTTTCCCCGGTTCTCCTCCCTCGATGCCAAGATCATGATTGAAAAGGAAGTCTTGCAGGAGAGAGAGTTCGTCCGGCAGGAATTTCAAAAGTTCGGTCTTAATCCAGAAATCCACATTTTCACTATCGACCCGGGAGAGGCAGAGGTTCAAGGGGCGGTGGAACTGGCCAAGAAATCGGACCTCACCATCTTCTTTTGCTACGACGCCCATCTCTATCCCGGCGATAAAAGACTGCTGGACGGGCTCCAGGAGGCCGCCGCCGAGCTGGTGGTGGACCTGCTGCGGGACCCCTACGACGCGGAATTTATTCAGGAAGGCGTGGCCTGCCTCACCGATTTCGGCTGGCGGGCCTGCCAG
>JAKAKP010000083.1 GCA_021813445.1 Deltaproteobacteria bacterium | reverse complement strand
TCCGGGGCTACTACCTGGCCATGGCCACCCTGGGTTTCGGCATCATCGTCTATATCTTCTTAAATGAGGCCCAGGGCCTGACCGGCGGCCCCTCCGGCCTGGCGGGCATTCCCGCGCTCTCTATCTTCGGCTTTAAGCTGGATACCCCCAAGCGCCTGTTTCTTTTGATCTGGCCGGTCCTGGGCGTGATTCTGGCCTTGAGCGCCAACCTGGTGGACTCGCGCACTGGCCGGGCCCTGCGGGCCTTGCACGAAGGGGAGGCCGCGGCCCAATCCCTGGGGGTGAACACCGCCCGCTTGAAATTGCAAATCTTCGTCTGGAGCGCGCTCTACGCCTCCCTGGCCGGGAGCCTCTACGCCCATACCCTGAATTTCATCGCCCCCTCCTCCTTCACCTTTATGGCTTCCATCAAGCTGGTAACCATGGTGGTCCTGGGGGGCATGGCCAGCATCTGGGGCTCGCTCCTGGGCGCGGCGGTCCTGACCATACTGCCCGAAATCCTCACCATGTTCCATGACTACGAAGTGATCATCTTCGGAATCATCCTCATGGTGGTCATGATCTTTCTGCCCCGGGGCCTGGTCCGGGGGATTCTGGACCTGTGGGAATTCCGGCAGTATAAGAAGGAAGGCGGGGTAATTGGCTAACCGTAAAGAAATTTACCGCAGAGGCGCAGAGGACACAGAGATTCGCAGAGGGAAAGATTTATGTTTTGGCGTTTCACGCCAAAACATAAGAATATTTTCTCTGTGCAACTCTGCGCTCTCTGCGCCTCTGCGGTAAACCTTTCTACTATGCATATTTTAGAACTCAATGACATCAGCCTGGCCTTCGGGGGCCTCCAGGCCCTGGATCAGGTCAGCTTTGCCGTGGGCCCGGGCACGGTGCAGGCGGTCATCGGTCCCAACGGCGCGGGCAAGACCACGCTATTTAACCTGATCACCGGTTTTCTCGCGCCCCAATCCGGCCGGGTCGTCTTCCAGGGCCAGGAAATCCAGGGCCGCCCTCCCCATAAGGTGGCGTCCCTGGGCATCGCCCGCACCTTCCAGCTGGTGCAGCTCTTCGACCACATGAGCGTCCTGGAAAACGTCATGGTGGGCCGCCACCGCCTGAGCCGGGCCGGGCTCCTGGCCGGGGCCTTGCGTCTCCCCTGGACCAAGGGGGAGGAACAGTCCATCCGGGAGCGGGCCCTGGCAGAATTGGCCTTTGTGGGCCTGGCGGACCGGGCCCGGCAGCCTGCGGCCACCCTGCCCCTGGGTTTGAAGCGCCTGCTGGAAATCGCCCGGGCCCTGGCCGCGGAGCCCCAACTGCTGCTCCTGGATGAGCCCGCGTCCGGCCTGGACGCGGTGGAAACGGAGCGGCTCCAGGAGATGATCCTGGCGCTCAGGGAGCGGGGCCTCACCATCCTCCTGGTGGAGCACGACATGGGCCTGACTATGGAAGTGGCGGACCAGATCGCGGTCCTCAACTACGGCCAGCTCCTGGCCACCGGCCCCCCCCGGGAGGTGCAGAAGAACCCGGAGGTGATAGCCGCATATTTGGGAACAGACTGGCAGACGTAAGAGAAGGTTTTCTGTTTTCTGTAAAAAACTGGTGGCACAGGCGTCTCGCCTGTGCGGAACAGGCTGGGAAGCCTGTTCCACCTAGGGCAAATGATGTAGATATGTAGGATGGGCATAGCCCACCATTTATCTCCTGCTCCGAAAAGTTACTGAGCGGTAGCACAGGCTTTCCAGCCTGTGGGGATTACCAGGGCGGGCGCCCGCACTACGATTCTTTTAGCTCCTCGTTCCCAAGTGCAACTTGGGAACGAGCCATTCATGAGCCTCCGGCTCACCCAAAACCATGAAAGGATGGTGGCGCAGTCTTTCCAGCCTGCGCCAGGAGCACTTTCAGAGTAGTAAAGCGTAAACGCGAAAACCTGTAGGGTGCGTCTTACGCACCGAGATGGTGCGCAAGGAGCGCCCTACACTGACCACTGGCCTCTGACCATTATATTCTGAAGAATAACATGGTGGGCCTTGCCCACCCTACAATTAACAATGCTGAAAATCCGTAACTTATACGCTTACTACGGCTCCCTGCCCGCGCTGAGCGGCGTTACCTGCCACGTGCGGGAAGGGGAGATCGTTACTCTGATCGGCGCCAACGGCGCGGGCAAGACCACGCTCTTGAACGCCATCTGCGGCCTGGTGCGCTGGCAGGGAGAGATTACTTACAGCGGCCGCACGCCGTTAAAGGGCCGGGCCCCGGAGGACCTGGTGAGTCTGGGCATCTCCCAGGTGCCGGAGGGCCGCCAGCTCTTCGCGCCCATGACCGTGGCCGAGAACCTGGAGCTGGGGGCCTACCACCGCCAGAGCCGCACCAACCGGGGCGCCATCGCCCTGGACCTGGGCCGGGTCTACCGGCTCTTTCCCCGCCTCCAGGAGCGCCTGCAACAGAAGGCGGGCACCCTGAGCGGCGGCGAACAGCAGATGCTGGCCATCGCCCGGGCCCTGATGGCCCGGCCCCGGCTGCTCCTGCTGGATGAGCCTTCCCTGGGCCTGGCCCCCCTGGTGGTGGAAGACATTTTGGCCACCCTGAGCCAACTCTGCAAGGAAGGAGTGACCATCCTCCTGGTGGAGCAAAACGCCCGGGCCGCGTTGAAAGTGGCCCACCGGGCCTACGTCCTGGAGACCGGGCGGATCATCCTGAGCGGCACGGCCCAGGACCTGCTCCAGGACCGGCAGGTGACCCGGGCCTATTTAGGGAAGGATTATAAGGAGTTTACGGAAGGCAGGTAATTTATTAACCACAAAGACACCAAGGCACAAAGGTTCACAAAGATTTCTTTTTTGGTTTCTTACTGCGCAAGAAACTAAAAATATAATTTCTTGGTGTAACTTTGTGTCTTTGTGGTAAAGCCTTTATTGGAGGTACGAGCCGTGCGCCAGCCCGAGTTTGAGGCCATGGACCGGGAAGAGCTGGAGCTGCTGCAGTTGGAGCGCCTGCAAAGCACCCTGACCCGGGCTTTCCGCCAGGTGAAGTTCTACCGCCGCCAATTGGAGGGCCTGGGCCTGGGCCTGGATGCCATCCGGGAGCTCAAGGACATCTCCCGGCTGCCTTTCACCACCCGGGAGGACCTGTCGGAGAATTACCCCTACGGCCTCTTCGCGGTGCCGCTCCGGGACATCGTCCGCATCCTCTCCTCCCCGGGCACCACGGAAAAGCCCCTGGTGGTGGGCTACGCCGCCCAGGACGTGAAGCTCTGGCTGGAACTTCTGGCGCGACTTTACACCGCCGCGGGCGTGGGCCGGGAGGACATTGTGCAGCTCATCCTGCCGCCGGGCCTGGCCAACTGGCGCCGGGACCTCCAGGCCGGCGCGGAATACCTGGGCGCGTCGGTGATCCCCGCGGCCACCCTCAACTTCGCCAAAGAGCTGATGGTCATGCGGGATTACAAGACCTCGGTCCTGGTTACCACTCCCTCGTTGGCCCGCCACCTCCTCACGGTCATGGACCGTCTCAATCTCTCCCCGGTGGAATTGAGCCTGAAAAAGGCCCTGCTGGTGGCCGCGCCCCTGCCCGGCGAGGTGCGTCAGGAAATTGAGGCGGGCTTCCAGATCAAGGTGGCCACGGCCTATGGCATCACCGAAGTCATGGGGCCGGGCCTGGCCTTCAGTTGCGAGTTCAACCAGGGGGTGCATTTCTCGGAGGATCACTTTTATCCGGAGATCATCGACCCGGACACGGGCCTCTCAGTTTGGCCGGGAGAATTGGGGGAACTGGTGATCACCACCTTGAGCACTGTGGCCTTTCCCCTGGTGCGCTTCCGCAGCGGCGACCGGGCCCGGCTGCTGCAGGAACCCTGCGCCTGCGGCCGCACCCTGGTGCGCCTGGGGGAAATCTCCGGCCGGGTGGACGCCATCTTTTCCGTGGGCGGCATCAAGGTGCACCCGGATCAGCTCAAGCTCCTGCTCACCGAGGTCCTGGGCGGGCACGCGCCCTCCTGCCGCTGGCAGGTCAATACCGAGGATGGCCTGGAAGTACTGGATATCGATATTAACCTGGATGAAGCCATTTTCTCCGACGAAGTCAAGGCCCTGGAAGGCCTGGGCCGCCGGGCCCGGCGCCATTTGCAGGACCATTTGGGGATCAATGCCAGGATCACTTTGAAAGAGGTGGGTTGAGCCGGCTGTCCCATTTTCGGTTATCCTGGGGATCAGGTAAGATAGGGATAAAGTTGGGGATAAAACCTGGTTTCAAGTTAGTGGCTCTTTGGGTGCTGGCCGGTTTGCTGCTCTTGGCGGTGCCGGCCCGGGCGGAAATGTACGTGGAGGCCTATCTCGGGGGCAACTTTGCGGGCAGCCCCACTGATTCCAATTCCGGCCATTGGGCCAATGCTGGCGCCGCGGGTCCTTTTATCTTTAAATCCTCGGGGCATATCGACCCGGCCGTGGCGGGCGGCTTGAAGCTCGGCACCTGGTTCGTCAGAGAGGGCTTCCTGGGGCTGAACTATCCCGACTGGATGAAGTATCTCGGCTTTTACCTGGATTTCAGCTATCATCGCCTGGATTTTCGCCGCAATATGCCCAGCCCAGCTACAGCTATTCCGGTGTTTTGGACACTTTTGGGAGAATCCAGAGCTTCACTTTCAGGCCCACCTATAACTTCTTCAGTTTCCAGGCGGGCGCGGCATACCACTTCTAGACCCTTTACCATTGTTAATCCTGAAGACTTCTCGGATGCATTTTCTGCGAAAGGGGGGCAACCTGAATGTAACCTGGCTTCTCTCCCTTTACCGGACAACGCCCGAGCCGGAGGTACGCAAAAGTTTCTGATTTACCTTCCCGGCAAAATAACCTATGATACGAACTTCACAATCATCTAAATTGTTTCACCAATTCCCTGGGAGAAATTAGGAGGACGATTATGATCAGTTGTCGCAGGATGGTAATTTTACTCAGCATCTTTGTGCTTCTAACCGCGGGCCTGGCCTGGGGGGCCGAGCCCATCAAGATAGGAGCGGTGCTCCGCCTGTCCATCGGCGCCGAAGACGGCATCCCTGCCCGCCGGGGAGTGGAAATGGCCGTAGATGAGGTGAATAAGGCCGGCGGCATCAACGGCCGCAAAGTGGACCTCATCGTCGAAAATGAGAAAGACTCTCCTGCCGAGGCGGTCAATGCGGTGAAAAAGCTGATTGAGGTAGATAAAGTGGTGGCTATTATCGGCCCCATGACTTCCGGCGACATGATGGCCGCGGGCAAGATCGCCAATGACGCCAAGGTAGTGGACATCAGCCCCACCGCCACCACTCCGGCGCTGAGCGGTTATGGCGCCTCCCTTTGCCGGGGCTGTTCCCGCATCGATAGGCAGGCCGAGGTCTTGACGGATTACGTCGCCAGGAACTGGAAACCCAAGACCGTGGCCATCTTTTTCTCCAACGAACCTTACGGCAAAGGCTGCGCCGGGCTGTTCAGCAAGTTCTTCGAAAAGAAAGGCATTAAAGTGGTGGCCACCGAGTCCTTTAACCGGGGAGCCCGGGACTTCAAGAGCGAGCTCACCAAGATCAAGGCCGCCAACCCTGATATCCTCTTCATCCCCGGCTACACTCCGGAGACCGCACCGGCCGCGGCCCAGGCCCGGCAATTGGGCATGAACCAGAAAATCCTGGGAGTCTACGGCGACATGAACCCGGGTTATATCAAGCTGGCGGGCAAAGCCGCCGAAGGCCACGCCATTGGCGGCGAATATGACGAAAACTACAATACCCCGAAAAACCAGGCCTTTAAGAAAAAATACGAGGAATTGGTCCGGAAGAACAACGACCCCTACAATATTATGTTCGCCGCCCTCCATTATGACGCCGCTTCCATGATTCTGGAAGGCATGAAGAAAAACGGCCCCACCTCCGAAGGCATCAGGAAGTTCATCAAAGAGGTGAAGGACTTCGACGGGGTTACCGGCAAGCTCTCCTTCGATCAGAATAACGACGTGGTGCGGGCCGGCTCCAAGGGGATCTACGTCCTGGAGGTGAAAAACGGCAAGTATGTGAAAGTAGAGTAGCAGAGAAGAGGCGGCTGGCGGGAGGCAGAGACGTTTGTCCTGCCTCTCTCCCGAATTGCCTGAAGATCAGGGGACAGGGTCAGCGGTTTGGCGGTTTGGTAACTCATTAATAAGCTTCTTTTAACTAACCCGCTTTCAGCTGACCCGCTCATCCCTATTTTATTTCTCCACCAGAATGACCTTGTGGTTTACCAGGTTGAGGCTCTGAATGGTGGCTTTTATGACCTTTTGTTCACCAAAGATGCTCACCAAACGCAGGTTTTCGCCGTCGGGTTCAATGAGGTCCACATCTTGTAGGAGCAACTCTTCTTTGCCGTCCTTCAAAATATAGGCTGCAGCTTCACACATTATTCATAATCTCCCTGAGTTTGTGGCTGACGATCTTTTCCACCAGATGGGGCAGAGGCTCGGGAGTGAGGCCCACGATCTCCACCTTCTCCTGGGTTAAGGGCAGCAGAATCTTGGGGGCGGCCGCCGCGGCGATGGCCTCGGCCATTTTCGGGGTGACTTCCCCCATCATGGAATTGGCCAGCACAATGGAGAGGCATCCCAGGATGACGTCCACCCGGGTCACGGTGCGGACAATGGCGTTTTCACCGCTGGCCCCCCGATTGGCCCGGGCTTTCATCATCTGGGCGGTGGCCACGGCGTTGGTCCCCAGGGCGATGACTTCGTGCTCTTCCCGGTAGACCTCTTTCAGGCGCTTGATGAGCGCGGCGCCGATGCCGCCGCCCTGGCCGTCGATGACGCAGATCCGCATCTTCACTCTCTATTCCAGGTTGTATTTCTCCCGGAGCTTGTGATAGACGATCTCCGGCACCATGCCCTCAATATTGCCGCCGTGGATGGCGGCTTCCTTGAGGATGCTGGAGCTCAAAAAGACCCACCGCAGGCCGGTCATTAAAAACACAGTCTCGATTTCCGGTTCCAGGCGGCGGTTCATCATAGCCAATTGGAATTCGTATTCGAAATCGGTGACCGCGCGCAGGCCCCGGAGGATGGCCCGGGCCTTTTTTTGCCGGGCATAATCCACCAGGAGGCCGGTAAAGGTATCGGTGGACACCTGGGGATGGTCCTGGAGGGAGACCCGGATCATTTCCATGCGTTCTTCAATGGTGAACAGGCACTGTTTAGTGGGGTTCCAGGCCACGGCCACAATGATGTGGTCAAAGATCTTCAGGGCCCGCTGCAGCAAATCCAGGTGGCCGTTGGTGATGGGGTCGAAGGAACCGGGGTATACCGCGATATCAGGCATAAGCCTGGGTTCTCCTTGAAAGATTTACCACGGAGGCACAGAGGACACAGTGTTACACAGAGGAAATACTATTATGCTTTGGCGTGAAACGCCAAGGCATAATAAATTATCTTCTCTGTGAAACTCTGTGCTCTCTGTGTCTCTGTGGTTAAGCATTTCTTTTATACCGCCTGGTAAAAAGCCACCTGGGTGTCGCCGTAGCGCCTCAGTTCCAGGCGCTGCAAGTTTCCCGCAGTCTCCGGCAAAATATCCCGGCGGCCGTGTTCCACCATGACCAAGGCCCCGGGGGCCATGACGGTTGCGGCGGCCAGGGCCTGCACCGCGGCCGCGGCCTTTTCGCCCCCATAGGGCGGGTCCAGGAAGGCCAGGTCATATTTCTGGCCCTGTACCGCCAGCTTCTTCAAAGCACTGTGTACGGCCAGGGGCAGGACCCTGGTCCGCGCTTCCAGGTCCAGGCTCTCCACATTACGGCGCAGGACCTTCAAAGACTCCGGGTGGTCCTCCACGAAGACCGCCATCTCGGCCCCCCGGCTCAGAGCTTCGATACCCAGGGCGCCGGTGCCCGCGAACAGGTCCAGGACCCGGGCGCCTATCACCGCGTCGCCCAGGATGTCAAAAATAGCCTCCCGCACCTTGGCCCCGGTGGGCCGCATCAAGCCTCGAACCGGCGCTAAGCGCCGTCCCTTCAGGGCGCCGGCGATGACGCGCACGCGGCTACTCCTCGGGAGCAGTCAGCTTTCAGCAGTCAGCTTTCAGCGGTCAGCTTTTATAAGATTTGCTGGCAATGCCAACCTTGTCATTCTGAACGGAGCGCAGCGGAGTGAAGAATCTCGATTATTTGCCGGGCCGGGAATGACAACTTTAATTGTTTAACCGCAACTTGGTAATGAACTGATCGCTGATAGCTGATAGCTTTACTTCAAATAATCCTTAGCCAGGATCTCCGCGATCTGCACCGCATTGGTGGCCGCGCCTTTGCGGAGATTGTCCGCCACCACCCAGAGGTTGAGGCCGTTGTTAATGGTGAAATCCTCCCGGATGCGCCCCACCAGGGTCAGGTCCTGGCCCGCGGCGTCCAGGGGCATGGGATATTTGTTTTTGGCCGGGTCGTCCACCACCTTGACCCCCGGGGCCGTGGACAAGATTTTCCGGGCGTCATCCGGGGTCAGTTTCTTCTCGGTCTCAATGTTCACCGCTTCCGAATGGGCGTAAAAAACCGGCACCCGCACGGTGGTGGCCGTCACCAGGATGGACTTATCCCCCATGATCTTTTGGGTCTCATTGACCATCTTCATCTCTTCCTTGGTGTAACCATTGTCCTGGAAGACATCAATGTGCGGCAGGCAATTGAAAGCAATGCGGTGGGGATAGACCTTTTTCTTCACTTCCTGGCTGTTAAACAGGGCCCGCACCTGCTCGGCCAGCTCGTCCACCGCCTTCTGGCCGGTGCCGGAGACCGCCTGGTAGGTGGAGACCACCACCCGCTTGATTTTGGCCGCGGCGTGGAGCGGCTGCAGCACCACCACCATCTGGATGGTGGAGCAATTGGGGTTGGCGATAATGCCCCGCTTTTTATAGAGCGCGATATCCTGGGGATTCACCTCCGGCACCACCAGGGGAATCTCCGGGTCCATGCGCCAGGCGCTGGAGTTGTCCACCACCACCGCGCCCGCGGCCGCGGCAATGGGCGCATATTCCTTGCTGATGCTCCCCCCCGCGGAGAACAGGGCGATCTCCACGCCGGCAAAGGAGTCTTTATTCAAAACCTGCACCGGGATTTCCCGGCCTGCGAAGCTCACGGATTTGCCGATGGAGCGCTCCGAGGCCAGGGGTATCAGTTCCGCCACCGGGAACTTGCGTTCCTCCAGGCAGGCCATCATCTGCCGGCCCACCGCGCCGGTGGCGCCCACCACGGCTACTTTATAAGAACGGCCCATATCTTTATAAGTCTCCTAAAATGCTGGGAAGCTGTTTTTTGTAGGGGGGCACCCATGTGTGCCCCCCAGGCGCCCGCAAAAACACCATCCCCCGGTCTCTAAGAATCAATGCGATCATAGAATTATGGCGCCGGGATATTTGCGGTCGCGGGGGCGGACACATGGGTCCGCCCCTACGGAATAATTCAATTATATCAATTCCACCGCGTACTTAGAAATCAAGTCGCCCACCTGGCTGGTGGACATGCCCATCTTGCCCGCGGCCATGGACTTCATATCATTGGACGCGGCCTTCTTAATGGCTTTATCTACTGCGGCCGCGGCCTTGGCCTCCCCCAACTGCTCCAGCATCATCTGGGCCGCGGCAATGGCGGCGATGGGGTTGACCACCTGGAGGCCCGTATATTTGGGGGCCGAACCGCCGATGGGCTCGAACATGGACACGCCTTCGGGGTTGATGTTGCCCCCCGCGGCCACGCCCATGCCCCCCTGGATGATGGCCCCCAGGTCGGTGATGATGTCCCCGAAGAGGTTGTCGGTGACCACCACGTCGAACCACTCCGGGTTTTTCACGAACCACATGCAGGTGGCGTCCACGTGCGCGTAATCGGTCTTAATGTCCGGGTACTGGGGGGCCATGGCTTCGAAGGCCCGGAACCAGAGGTTCGACGCGAAGGTGAGGACGTTGGTCTTGGCCACCAGGGTCAGTTTCATGTCCTTTTTACGCTTTCTCGCCAATTCGAACGCGAATTTCAGGCAGCGGTCCACGCCTTTGCGGGTGTTAATCGAGGTCTGCACCGCCACTTCGTCCGGAGTGCCGTGCTTGTGGAACCCGCCCGCGCCCACGTACATGCCTTCGGTGTTTTCCCGGACCACCACAAAGTCGATGTCCTGGGGGCCCTTGCCTTTCAGGGGGCAATCCACCCCCGGGTAGAGGACCACGGGCCGCAGGTTGATGTACTGGTCCAGCTCGAAGCGGGCCCGGAGCAGGATGCCCTTCTCCAGGATACCCGGGGCCACGTCCGGGTGGCCGATGGCCCCCAGGTAGATGGCCTTAAACTGGCGCAGTTCGGCGATCACCGAGTCCGGCAGGGTCTCCCCGGTCTTTTTGTAGCGTTCGCCGCCCAGGTCGTAATAATGGTAATCGAATTTTATGTCAGCCGGGCCGGACACCGCGTTCAGCACTTTAATCCCTTCGGCCACCACTTCCGGGCCGGTACCGTCCCCGGGAATGACCGCGATGCGATAACTCATGCTCTCTTTGCCTCCAGACTCTTGGTGATATGGGCCATCAGCCCGCCGTCCGCCAGCAGCTCCTGCATGAAAGGCGGAATGGGCTGGCTCGCGAATTTCTTGCCGCTGGCCAGGTCGGTGATCTCCCCGGTGTCCAGGTCCACGCCGATTTCCGCGCCGGTTTTCAGGGCCGCGGCCGCGGCCTTTGACTCCAGGATGGCCAGACCCATGTTAAAGGCGTTGCGGTAGAAGATGCGGGCGAAGCTGCCGGCGATGACCGCGGCCACCCCCGCGGCCTTGAGGGCCACGGGCGCGTGCTCCCGGGAGGAGCCGCAGCCGAAGTTTTTGCCGCCCACCACGAAGTCGCCGGGTTTCAGCTTCTTGACGAAATCCGGGTCTGCGTCTTCCATGGCGTGTTTTGCCAGTTCCCCGGGGTCCGAAGTATTCAGATACCTGGCCGGGATGATCTCGTCGGTGTTGATGTCGTCCCCAAACTTGTGCACTTTGCCTTTGAGCTGCATGACAACCTTCCTCGGGTTTTCTATCCCTTGAGCGGAATTAATAATCCTAACCCAAATAACTTGAAAAATTCAAGGGGGGACATCATCTTAAAAGTAGCGAACCTGTATCTGCATCCTCTCCTGGCGGACACCTGGGTCAGCCTCTACCTCACACCTAAGCATCACAACTAAGCCTTTACAAATTCGGCATATGGTCTTACTTTAGTTAGTAAATTCTCCAAGAAATGGCGGCTCTTCGGGAGGAGAGCATGGCTTCGAAGAAAGAACCCGGCAATGCTCCCGAGACCGCCAAGTCTTCCAGGACTCCCAAACCTCCGGCGGCCAAACCTCGGAAGATGCCTTCTCCAGATACCGCATCCGCTTCCAAGGGCGCCAAGCCCCAGCCTCCGGCCAAGAGTCCGCAAGCGCCCCCGCCCGCGGCCGAGCTCCTGCCGGAAGCGGACCAGGAATTGGAGCAGATTCTCCTGCTCCTCCAGAAGGTCACCGGGGTCAACTTCACCCTCTACAAGCGCAGCACCCTTAGGCGGCGCATCATGCGGCGCATGGTGCTCCACAAGCTGGACAACCTGCAGAGCTACCTCAGTCTTTTGAAGGACAAGCCCGCAGAAGTGGAAGCCCTGCACCAGGACGTGCTCATCAAGGTTACCAGCTTCTTCCGGGACGAGGGTGCTTTCGAGGTCTTGAAAAAATCGGTCTTTCCGGAGATCGCGCCCACCAAGTCCGGGGAAGGCTCATTGCGGTTCTGGGTGCCTGGCTGCTCCTCCGGGGAAGAGGCCTATTCCCTGGCCATGAGCTGGCTGGAGTTCATAGGGGACAGAGGTACCACCGCGCCCATCCAGATTTTTGCCACCGACGTCAGCGAGGCGGTCATTGATAAGGCCCGTCTCGGCTTCTACCTGGAAAACATCGCTTCCGAGGTGTCGCCGGAGCGCTTGCGCCGCTTCTTCGTCAAGGTCGCGGGCGGCTACCAGATCAGCAAACCCATCCGGGATATGTGCGTCTTTGCCCGGCAAAACCTCATCCAGGACCCGCCCTTCTCCAAGCTGGACCTCATCAGTTGCCGCAACCTCCTGATTTATCTGCAAACAGCCCTGCAAAAGCGCATCATCCCTATGTTCCACTTCTCCCTCCAACCCACGGGGTTCCTAATGTTAGGGGTTTCGGAGACCATCGGCACCTTTGCCAGACTCTTTGATCTAGTGGACAAGAAATACAAGATTTATTGCAAGAAATCCCCGCTGGACCAGTGAAATGGATTTTCTACCGCCCTTCATTTACATGGAGGCACCAGGATCTGCTTCATAATGGAAGCAAATGCTTCAACCTGGTCAAGGTCCAGAAGCAGGATGCCGGAAAGAAACGGGTATGGCTGCCGGCCCTGGGGGAGCGGGTGCGCCAGCTGGGCGGCGAGTTGAAAGTCTGGAGCAGGGGAGGCAAGGGCACGCACCTCTCCTTTTTCCTGCCGGTGAAAAAAAAGTTCCAGGTTCCTGGTTCAAAGTTCCAAGCTTTTCTAGGGTGCGCTTTACGCACCTTTCCTACTGCCGATGCAAGGCAAACTTAGTGCCGTAGGCTTTCCAGCCTGCGCCACAGTTATGTGAAAAGACCGGTGGGGCGGGCTTCAGTACCCGCCAAGCGCCTGGCGGGCACGGAGGCCCGCCCCACCAACTTGGAACCTGGAACTTTTCAAGGCAGTAATAATAACCTCAATAATCCCTCAAATTCCCCACCAATTTTTCGAGAATCGGTTATATTAAACAGGCGGACACTCCTTCGCCCTAAAACAATTGGCCTTTTTACTCTTTATTCTTTACGATAAACCCAAAACGAATCCTTGCGATGCCTCCTCCAGAAAAAATCTTCGTTTACGAAATCCAGGGCAAAGTAAACCCTCCCCCGGGCCTGGCGGGAGATGACTTCCTGGGCGCCTGGCGGGAGGGGGATTACACCTACCTCTTTTTTGGCGCGCCCAAAGAAGGTCCGGTGCAGGTCTGGCTGCAGGCAACGTCCGCGGGTCAGTATTCTTCGGAAACGGTCCTCAACTACGCGGATTGGGAAGCGGGGCAGGCCCTGAAGCCCACCAGCGTGGCCGGGTTTCACCTCTGCCCCGTCTGGGAAGCTCCTGCGCCTGCTCCAGGAGAGCTGGTGCTGCGCATGGAACCGGGCCTGGCCTTCGGCTCCGGCTACCATCCCACCAGCCGGCTCTGCCTGCAACTGTTGCGCCGGGTCTTTGACCAGGACCCCCCCCGGCAAGTCCTGGACCTGGGCACCGGCACCGGCATTTTGTCCCTGGCCGCAGTGTCCCTGGGAGCAAACCGGGTAGTGGCCGTGGAGTACAACGAACTGGCGGTGCGCACCGCGGCCCGGAACGTCCGCCATAATCACCGTCAAGACCAAATCTTCCTCATTCAGGGGGACGCCCGGGATTTCGCCCACCTCCCCGGGGAGCTGGCCCTGGCCAACATCCACCTGGACGTGCTCCTGGACCTGCTGGCGCGGCCCGCGTTTCTCACCCGCCCGTGGTATATCTTCTCCGGCATCCTGGGGACCCAGATGGAGAGCTTCCGGCGCGCCCTGGCCGCCACCCCCCTTAAGGAAGTGGCCGCGCTGGATGAAAACATGTGGTTCGCGCTGCTGGCCCGCAAATGATGCTGTAGGCCCGAGATTTTGGCAAGCCAGAGATAAGCGCGTAGTCCCCTTTCGTTTCTCCTCCAACACTTGTCAAACCTTTTCTCCGGGTAAGGTATGCCCAGGCGCTGGCCCAAACCCGGAATTATCACGGGGTTACCGGCAATATCTCCTACATCCACCCCGCCCAGGCGCCCGCGAAACCCGTGGCCATCGTCGCGGTCCAACATGGCCGCTTTCAGGCCGTGTGGTCCTGGCCCCCTGAGGAGGACAAGAATGAAAAATAAGGCTATCCCTGAGGCAGTCATTAATTTCAGTTACTTCCTGGAAGACACCCCCCTGGGTCCCCTGGGATTGCATTTCAGCGTCAGGGGCCTGGCGGCCCTGACCTTTGCCGGCGAAGCAGCCGCCACTGCGCCTGCGTCTCCCCCCGCGGCCGTGGTCCCCTGGATCGAGATTAGCAAGCAGGGCCTGGCTGATTACTTCCGCGGCCGCGCCGGGGATTTCTCCTCCCTGCCCCTGGACCTCCAGGGCACTCCCTTCCAACTGCGGGTCTGGCAGGAATTGCGGAAAATCCCCTGGGGCCGGACCATTTCTTATAAAGAACTGGCGGCCCGGGCGGGCTCACCCCAAGGCTGCCGCGCGGTGGGTCAGGCTAACGGCGCCAATCCCATCCCCCTGATCATCCCCTGTCACCGGGTGATCAACGCCAACGGCGGGCTGGGCGGCTTCAGCTCCGGCCTGCACCGCAAACGCTGGCTGCTGGAACACGAGAAAAGAAGTTAACCACCAAGACACCAAGGACACAAAGTTTCACCAAGTAATATTTGGCTTTGGCGCGGCCGCGCCAAAGCCAAAATCATTTCTTGGCGACTCTGGGTACCTTTGTGCCTAATACCGAGTTGCAGTCAAACGGCGGGATTCTGTAGGGGGGCACCCATGTGTGCCCCCCGGCGCCCGCCAAAACGCCATCCTCTAACCCTCAAAAATCAAGGTGATCATAGAATTAAGGCGCAGGCAGATTTGCGAACGCCGGGGCGGACACACGGGTCCGCCCCTACGGAAAAATTGCCATTAGACTGCAACTTGGTATTAGCGGTTGATTCTTTTACCCCTCACGGCTTGCAGCTGCGGCAGGGGCTGAATCCTCCCAGATAGGCCTCTTTTAAGGATGTGATCTTCCGGCGGTTGGCGGGCGCGATTTGCTGCGCCAGGGGGCAGGTGGGGCGGTGAAAGCGCAGGGTGTGGCGGTTGGCCAGATAAAAGGGCTCGTCCTGGTGCAAGGCCTTCTGCCACAGGCCCCGGTGCGCGTCCATGGCCTCTACTTGCGCGGCCAGCAAGGTCTCCCGGTAGCGGACGTTCGGCGGGTGGAAATAGACATGGGCCAGGCCCTGGCGCAGCAGGGCCGCATTGATCAGAGTGTGGTCAGGCAGGAAGAGGTAGGCCAGGAGCCGCCCATAGTGATCATAGCGCAACTGGTCGTATTCTAGGCGCACCATTTTCCCCTGGGCCAGGCCGGCCAGGCAGGCCTTGGACTTATAAGCCAGGAATTCCGCGGGCCGGCCTTCCCTGGCCATTTCCGGGGCGTCGAGGCCCAGGAGGCGCACGTGTTTGCCCCCGGCCAGCACCAAGGTATCGCCGTCGATCACCCGCTCCACCAAGGCCTGCCGGGGCGGACCCTGGGGCTTGGGCGCGCAGCCCCAGGCCAGGCAGACAGCCAGCAGTAAGAGGATGAGGGCGGTTTTCTGTTTTCTGTTTTTTGTTTTTTGTGAAAAGCAGGAGTTCATCGACAAGTCAGTAATCTACCACCCATAATGTCATCATTAGAAACCGTTTCCAAACCTCAAATTGCTCCGAATTGTCATTCTGAGCGCAGCGAAGAATCTAGTATTTTCATAGGGTTGAGATCCTTTGAAATGGCTTCTAGTCTTTTGCACAAAACCGGAAACAGAAAACCGAAAACTATCCTTTCAGTTTTTCCGCAAAATAAGGAATCGTGGCCTTTAACCCCGTCTCCAACGGTACGGTGGGCTGCCAGCCCAACCTTTCTTTGGCCCTGGTGATGTCCGGCCGCCGCCGCACCGGGTCATCAGGCGGCAGCGGCTTGTAGACCAAGGAAGTAGTACTGCCGGTGAGGGCCAGGACCTTTCGGGCCAGTTCCATGATGGTGAATTCCTCGGGATTGCCCAGGTTGACCGGCTCCGTCTGCCCTTCACAGTTCATCAGGCGCACCAGGCCCTCCACCAGATCGGAGACATAGCAGAAGGAACGGGTCTGCTGGCCTTTCCCGTAGATGGTGATTTCTTGCCCGGACAGGGCCTGGACGATGAAGTTGCTCACCACCCGGCCGTCGTTCAAGGCCATGCGGGGGCCGTAGGTGTTGAAGATGCGGGCGATGCGGATGTCCACCCGGTTCTGGCGGTGGTAGTCCATCATCAGCGTTTCGGCCACCCGCTTGCCTTCGTCGTAACAGCTCCGGGGCCCCAGGCAGTTGACGTTGCCCCAGTATTTCTCCTGCTGGGGATGCTCCAGGGGATCGCCGTATATTTCGGAGGTGGAAGCAAGAAGGATGCGGGCCTTAACCCGTTTGGCCAAGCCCAGCATGTGCAAGGTTCCCAGGACATTGGTCTTGATGGTCTTCACCGGGTTGTATTGATAGTGGACCGGCGAGGCCGGGCAGGCCAGGTGGAAGATCTGGTCCACTTCCAACATGATGGGGTTCACCACGTCATGGCGGATGATTTCCAGGCGGGGGTGGTCCCGGAGGTGCATCAGGTTCTCCTTGGAACCGGTGAAATAGTTGTCCAGGCACAGAACCTCATGCCCTTGCTGCAACAAAAACTCCACCAGGTGAGAGCCGATGAACCCGGCGCCGCCGGTGACCAGGATACGAGCCATAATGCGTGTCCTCCCCATAGGATTCTTGACGGTATATTGTAACCCTGCTTGCCGCAGAGGTAAATTCCAGATTGACAGCACTGGTGATTTAACTAACAATGAAAAAGCTTTTCAGCGGTCAGCTTCAGAAAATTCGCGGGTTTGGCGCTGGACCTTAAGTAAAGAAAGTTTTCGATTTTTTGGCTCTTGATTTTTCAAAGCTGAAAGCTGAGCGCTGACAGCTGACAGCCGATGGGAGATCACTACTTAGGAAAGGTTATGAAATTTAAGAGAAGATTGACCAGGAATGTATTGTTTATCCTCCTCTCCCTGGCACTGCTGGCGCCGGCCGCCTGCATCCCCGACAAAAAAGCCCAGGAAGAACAGCGCCAGGAGATTCAGGGATTGAAAACTGAAATCGTGGCCTTAAAGGGGCAAATCAGAGCTTTGCAGGAGCAGGTGGCCAAGATGGAGACCGGGCAGCAGCAGATCATCACCTTGCTGGCGAACCCGCCGGCGCCTCCCCCTCCCCCGGCCGCGGCCGCCCCTCCTCCGCCCCCGGAACCGTTCACCGTCAGCCAGCTCATTAAAGAGAAGGACCGTTTGCTAGGGACCCGGGTCACGGTCAAGGCTATGCCGGGACCGGTAGTGGTACACCGCAAAACCATGCTTCTAAGCGCCCCCGAAGGGTCGATAGAGGTTTATTTCGGCGACCTCCCGGATGTGAAGACCGTGAACCGCCTCACTTCCACCACCCTGGATAAGCCTCTCACCATCACCGGGGTGATAGGCCCCCCCGTAGGGGGAGCCAATCTCAGGATCATCGCTGAGGTTGTAGAATTCTGAAACCTGTAAGGTCGGCCACTCCCTTGCAAACCTTCTGCCGCCGGCTCTTCGCTAAGAAACCGGTAGCGCCGGACGCGGGTCCCCCCAAAGACGCCGCCCTGAGCCGCAGCCTCGGCCGTCTGGACCTCATGGTCATTGGCGTGGCCCAGATCATCGGTGCGGGCATCTTTGTCATCTCCGGAGTGGGAGTAAAGATCGCCGGTCCCGGCATCATCCTCTCCTTCCTGGTGGCTGGCGGCGCTTGCACTTTGGCGGCCCTGTGCTATGCGGAACTGGCTTCCATGATCCCCCGGGCCGGCAGCGCGTATTCCTATGCCTATACCATCTTTGGAGAACTGCTGGCCTGGATCATCGGCTGGGACCTGATCCTGGAATACGGCATGGGGGCCTCCACCGTGGCCGCGGGCTGGTCTTTCTACTTCCAGGACCTGCTCCGGGGCTTCGGCCTGTCCATTCCCCTCTGGGCCAGCGGCCCGCCCTTGAGCCTCCCCGGCCGGATCATCAACCTGCCCGCGGCCCTGGTGGTCATGGGCTTCACCGTGCTCCTGGTCTTCCGCACCCGCCTTAACGCCCTCATCGCCATGGGCATCGTCGCCGTGAAGCTGCTGGTGATCGCCTTTATCCTGCTCCTGGGAGCCGGGTTTGTCAGACCGCACAACTGGCTCCCTTTGATGCCCCACGGAGGCTGGAGCATCATTCAGGCCTCGTCCCTGGTCTTTTTCGCGTTCCTGGGTTTCGACGTCATCGCCATCACCGCGGAAGAATCCCGCCACCCGGCCCGGGACGTGCCATTCGGCATTATCGGCTCCCTGGCCCTGTGCAGCTTGATTTATCTGATTGTAGCCATGGTGCTGGTGGGTATGGTGCCTTATGGCGAGGTGAATCCGGATGCCCCGTTTTCCACCTTATTCCGGCAGGTGGGTCTGTTTTGGGCCGCAGACGTAGTGGCCGTGGGGGCCATGATCGGCATCACTTCCGTGCTCTATATGCTGCTCTTGGCCCAGCCCCGGGTGCTTTTCGCCATGGCCCGGGACGGGCTCCTGCCCCGGTGGGTGGCCGGGATCCATCCCCGCTACCAGACGCCCCACCGCATGACGCTGCTCTGCGGCATCATCGTAGCCCTGGTGGCCTCTCTGACCCCGGTGGAGAAGCTGGCCTATATGTGCAACATCGGCACCCTGTTTGCGTTTTTCCTGGTCTGCACCGGGGTGCTGGTGCTGCGTTTTACCCGCCCTACCCTGCCCCGCCCCTTTTCTTGCCCTGCGGGCAAACTGGTCTCTAGCCTCGGGGCCCTGGTCTCCCTGGGCCTGATGCTCTCCATGCCCGCCAGTTCCTGGTGGCGCCTGGGCCTGTGGCTGGTGGCGGGATTGCTGATTTATTTTCTTTACGGGTGGTATTCAAAGCGGTTTACTGCCTGAGCGTTGGGAAAGAAAAATTTCACCACCAAGGCACAAAGACACAAAGTTTCACTTAGGAAAAATTTATGCTTTGGCGCTCCGCGCCAAAGCATAAATTATCTTGGTGCACCTTAGTGTCTTGGTGTCTTTGTGTTGAAATTTTTTAATCCACCTCTGAACTCCCTCTCGGCAGGCTGAAGCAAAACTTGGCCCCTGCCCCCACTTGGCCCCCGGCCCAGACCCGGCCGTGGTGGCGCTGGATGATGCGCTGCCTGATGGCCAGGCTCATGCCGGTGCCCTTCTACTCCCCTTCCGGGTGCAGCCGTTGGAAAGGATCGAATAAATTTTCCCATCTATTGTATGTCAACTAATCTTCCTATAAGGATCAACCGCCGGGCTCCCGCAGGTCCGACAACCGGAACACCGCGTCCACCCTGGGCACCTCCCGGGCTACCGCCTCCCGGCCCCCTTCTTCCCGGTCCACCAGGATCAGGACCTGGGCCACCTCCAGGCCGAAGTCCCGGGCCGCGGCAATGGCCTTGAGCGCGGAGCCGCCGGTGGTGATCACGTCCTCCACGATGGCCACCCGGTCCCCGGGTTTGATGTCCCCCACCAACCGCCCCCCGGCGCCGTGGGTCTTGGCCTCTTTGCGCACGGTAAAGGCGTTGATGGGTTGTCCCTTAAGAAAGCTGGTCAGGGCCACTGCGTGGGCAATGGGGTCCGCGCCCAGGGTCAGGCCGCCGATGGCCTGGATCCCCAGGTCCTTGACCAGCTCAAAGAAGATTTCCCCGATCAGAGCCAGCCCCGGGGCGCTGTGGGTCACCGGCCGGGCGTCCACGTAATAGGGGCTTTCCCGGCCCGAAGCCAGTTTGAAGAGCTTTTCGGGACTGTAACGGAATGACTTTTCCTTCAGAAGCTTTAGGAGTTGCCGTCTTTTCTCATCCATCTTCGGACTCTCTTAGGGGAAGAATCTCGTATTTTCGAGGCCTTGAGATCCTTCACGGCGTTCAGGATGACAGAAAAAGAAGTTTTGCAATGGCTTCTATTATCTGCCCTCTAACTCTGACCCCAGGCCCCTGATCCCTGACCCCTGACCCCTTTCTCACTTGCCTTGCCGGGGTCTCCAAAAAAGATACGCCTTCCCCAACTGCCGGAGGATCCGGAATAAAACCCACATACCCGCGGCCCCCACCAGCACCGCGATAATCTTCTCATAAAACTCCGTCCCGGTCTTCAGCAACATGCCCATGGCCAGGTAGACGCAGACGCCGCCGCAAGCCAGGTCCCAGGCTATCCTGCCCCAAAAGAGGTGGCCGCACTGGTCGCAAAAAGCCCAGGTAGCCGTTTCCAGCTCGCAATAAACGCAGTATTTTTTGGGTATTTCCGGAGGCGGTTCGGCGTCACCCGCGGCCATTCTTTTATTCAGAAGCTCGAAGAAGCCCGGTTTTTTTTCGTCCATGCCGCCCTCCAGGAGCTAAAGACGCCCGTCTGCTTGCAAAATGGCCATATATTCCCGGAGCGCATCCCGGGTAGAGCTGAACGCGATCTCGTCCCAGGGGATCTCTGCCGGGGCAAAGACCCGGGCCTCCAGAGTTTCATCCCCTGCACTCAATTCTCCGCCAACATAAGCCGTAAGGTAGGCCGCCACCACCGTGCGCGTATGCTTATAGGAATAGATATTGAAAAGCCGGGTGACTTTTACCTGAAGCAGCGTCTCTTCCCGGGTTTCCCGGACCACCGCCTCTTCCAGGCGCTCCCCCACATCCACAAAGCCTCCGGGCACCACCCAAAGGCCGTAGCCCGGCTCAATGGCCCGCCGCGTCAGGACCAGGCCGTTTGCCATCGGCACCAGGGCGATAACCGCCAGTTTGGGGTCGATATAAAAGACGAAGCCGCAGACCGTGCAGACCAGCCGGGGCGGTTCTCCCGGCTTGAGCAGGCGTTCTTCCAGCCTGCCGCCGCATTGCGGACAGAATTTGTAATTATCCACTGGGACCTGGCTCAAGGAAACACCTGATTAACTGGTCCTGAAGTCTATTGAAACCAGAGACCGGCAATCTCCACCTTATCCCCATGGGGTGAGAGGACCAGTCTGACCAGGACATCGTCGTCGCTGCCGCTGAAACGGGCCTTCCAGATGGCCACGGTGAGGTTTGCCTTTTTGAGAAACCCCAGATAGGTGCGGGATTGGTATTTCCCCATCTTTTTCGCGATATCCTCGCTCGTCTGCCGGAATTTCTTCTCAGGAATGGCGTTTTTCATGGTAGAGTCGAAGTATTTGGCGTAGAGTTCATAATTGCCGTCATTCAGCCCGGTGAGAACCGCGTCCAGGATCGGCTCGGCGATAGCCTGTACTTCTTTATTCGTCTGACCGATAACCGCCCCGGCCGGAGACAATGCCCAAAAAACCAGTGCCAGGATCGCCAGACCGCACCATATCTTCATGCCTTTCCCCTTATTATTGATCCCTTTAGTTTTATACAAGGTCTGGAATTTCCATATTAAGGAAATTTTTCAACATATTCTTGGGCTTCCGGTTCCCGGCCGCGCTAATCCAACTTAAAGGGCGCGGGCGTGAAAGTCAGGATAAAGACGATGATGGTGATGATCCCCAGAATCCGGCGCCGCCGGTCCAAAGGCACCCAGTCAAACGCGGGCGGCGGGTGGCGCAGGCCCAGGAGATAAAGGAGCAAGGCCCAGAAGAGCCACCCCTGCCAGAAGAGCAGGCCGCTGGCCACCAGCAGGATTAAGCAGGACCAGGAGATCAGGCGGTGGTGCTGGGGCCAGAGGGCATAGGCCACATGGCCGCCGTCCAATTGGCCCACCGGAATTAGGTTGAGGGCGGTGACCAGCAATCCGATCCAGCCGGCAAAAGCCACGGGGTGGAGGATGATATTTTGTTCCGGAGATAGATGGCCGAAGACCAGCCAGCTTAAGATCTGGAACAACAGGGGCTCGCCCAGAACCAGGCCCTCGCTCCCCTGGGGAGTTAGCGTCACCTTGGACAGCATCAACCCCACCAGGATGACGGGGATGGAAACGACCACCCCGGTCAAGGGTCCGGCGCAACCCACGTCCAGCAAGGCCCGCTTGTCTTGGATGGGCGAGCGGATCTTGATAAAGGCCCCGAAGGTGCCGATAATGAAAGGAAAAGGCGGGGCGGGAATAAAGTATGGCAGGGTCACATTCAGGTGATGCCGCCGGGATACCAGGTAGTGTCCCATTTCATGCATGCCCAGGATCAGCAGCAGGGTAAAGGAGAAGGGTATGCCCTGATAGAGGTCCAGGGGGTGCGTCAGGGGGTTCACCCCTTGTTGCAGCGCGCCCGCGGTAATGGTGGTGGCCAGGGTGGCCAGAAACAGGAGCACATGCAGCAGGATCCGGGGGCGGGGCGCCTCCGATGGTGGATAGGGTTGCCTTGGGAAGCCCCAGAACTTCTCCGGCTCAGAAGAGGAAACGTTGCCAGGGTATTGGTATTCCTCGGGGGTCATTGCCGCTCCACCCCCGCCTGGAGCGCGGCCATCTCTGCCGGGGTGAGAAGCCGGTGTGCGCCCCGGGGCAGCCTCCCCAGCCTTAAAGGCCCGTAGGCGATGCGCTTCAGTTTAAGCACCGGATGCCCCACCTCTTCCAGGAGGCGTTTAATCAAGTGGTAGCGACCCTCCCACACCGTTATTTCCAGCACCGTCTTCTCCGCTTCGGCTTTGCGCACCTGCACCGCGGCCGCCACTTCCCTGTCTGCCACCACCACCCCCCCGGCCAGCCGTTTCAAGGTCTCCCGGCTCACCTCCCCGGTTACGGTCACCCGGTAAGTGCGGGGCACCTGGTAGCGGGGATGGGTCAGGCGCTGGGCCAGTTCCCCGTCATTGGTGAGCAGCAGCAAGCCGGTGGCGTCGTAATCCAGGCGGCCCACCGGGTAAAGCCTGGGTCCTTTTACCCCCAATAAATCCGTGACCACCCGTCGCCCCTGGGGGTCTTTGGTGGTGGAGATGTAGCCGTAGGGCTTGTGCAGCATTACCGTCACCAGGGGCTCTGGCCGCACCCGGCGGCCATCCACCTTGACCGCGTCCTTCGCCGGGTCGATTTTTACCCCCAACTCCCGGACCACCTGGCCGTTGACCAGCACCCGGCCGGCTTTGATCAACTCCTCCGCGGCCCGCCTGGAGGCCACCCCGGCCCGGGAGAGAAATTTTTGCAAGCGTTCTACAGACATGGCGGGGCGACCCAAGGAGAGTGCTTCAGTAATTAGTGATCAGTTAAAAAAATGTTTTGCTGCCCTTTCTTTTACCGGCCCCTGGTCCCTGGTCCCTGATCCTCGAACCCTATCTCCACAACTGAATTTCCCGATTAAACCCCACCGCGTCCCTGACTTCCGCCATGGTGCGTTGGGCCTCTTTCCGGGCCTTACGGTTGCCCTCCAGCAGGATATCCCGGACTTCGTCCGGGTGCGCCTCGTAGTAGCGCCGCTTCTCCTGAATGGGAGCCAGGTTCTCCAGCAGGGCTTCGGCCAGGAGCAGTTTGCACTCCACACAGCCCAGGCTGGCCGCGCGGCAGGACGCGGTGATCTCCTCCAGGCGTTCCCTCGACAGATTCAGGCGGTGGAAGGGAAAGGCCAGGCACCGGTCCGGTTCCCCCGGGTCCTTTTTAAAGGGCCGCTCGGTATCGGTGATCATCTGGCGCACCTTCTTGCTGATCACCTCCGGCGGGTCGCTCAAGGAGATGGAGTTGTCGTAGCTTTTGCTCATCTTCCGGCCGTCGGTGCCGGTGAGCTTGGGGATCTCCGTGAGCAGGGCCTCCGGTTCCGGGAAGATGGGTTTGTACAAGTGGTTGAAACGCCGGGCGATCTCCCGGGTCATTTCCACGTGGGGCACCTGGTCCACGCCCACCGGCACGCCGTGGGCCTTGTACATCAGGATGTCCGCGGCCTGGAGCACGGGGTAGCCCAAAAAGCCGTAGGTCGCCAGGTCCTTGTGGGCTAATTCCTGGATCTGGTCCTTATAGGTGGGGTTCCGCTCCAGCCAGGGCACCGGGGTGAACATGCCGAAGATCAGGTAGAGCTCGGCGTGCTCCGGGATGGCCGACTGCACGAAGATGGTGCTTTTGGCCGGGTCCAGGCCCACGCTCAGCCAATCCATGACCATTTCCGGGATATAGCCGGCAATGGCCTGGGGGGATTCGTATTCCGTGGTGATGGCATGCCAATCGGCCACAAAATAGTGGCACTCGTATTCTTCCTGGAGGCGCAGCCAGTTGTAAAGCGCGCCGTATAAATGGCCCAGGTGCAGCTTGCCCGTGGGCCGCATGCCGCTTAAGATGCGTTTTTGTTTGCCGGTTTCCGGGTTCGGACCAGCCTTCTCTGTAGACGCCATTCTCTTCCCTGACTCAGAAATTATCTTTCGCCTGAAAAAGTTATCATTTAAGCGCCCTCTTTGGCAAGGGCGGGGGTAATATTCCCTCTAAAGATAGAAAGGCCCGGCTTCCAGGCCGGGCCCAGTGGCGCAGCCTTTCCAGGCTGCGCCCCAAATCCCTGCTACCATGTCGCAATCTAACGGCAATCTTTCCGTAGGGGCGGACCCAGGTGTCCGCCCCGCGCGTCTGCAAGGACCGCAGAGCCTTAATTCTATGATCACATTAAATTAAAGGGCTGGAGGATGGTGTTTTTGCGAGCGCCGGGGGGGCACACACGGGTGCCCCCTACAGGTCCGCGGCTGTTTGCTGCCAACTCGGTATCAATCCTGGAGCGATTCCAAATACAAACTCAAAGACCCGAAATTCCGGGGAGGCTCCAGTTCGTTGCCGGACTTGAGGTCATGGAGGACCACCCGCACGGGTTCCTCCATGGTCGTGGGAAAGCCCTCCCCGCTGCTGTCGTGGACGGCGATATAGGCGCGTTTGCCCTGATGTTTGATCCACTTGGTAAATGACGCCTTCCCGGCGCAACTGGCCGAAAAATTGAAGCCATGATCCTTCATCACTTCTTCCACATTCATTGCTATTCCCCTAGCGTTCCTGCCACTCCGGTTTTCTCTTCGAAAGGAAGGCCTGGACCCCTTCCTCCGCGTCCTCCGTGCAGCACAATGCGGCAAACCGGTCGCTCAAGCTGTCCAGGGCCTTATGATAAGGCACATCCCGCATGGCATAGAGGCCGGCCTTGCCCGCCTGCAAGGCCAGGGGGCTCTTGGCGGCCAGCTTGGCGGCCAGCTCCATGGTGGCTTCCTCCAGCTTCTCCGGCGGCACCACCTTGTTGACCAGCCCCAACCGTTCGGCTTCCGCGGCGGTGATAATATCGCCGGTGAGCACCATTTCCAGGGCCTTTTTCAGGCCCACGTTCTGGGCCAAGGGGGCCGCAGGCCCGAGGCAAATGAGGCCTACATTGATGGCCGTGGTGCCGAATTTGGCGTCTTCGGCGGCCACTGTCAGGTCGCAGGCAAACGAGAGACCCGCGCCATTGGCCAGGGCATAGCCTTTCACCGACGCGATCACCGGCTTCTTCATCCGGGCGATGGTATGGTTGTGCTCATCCATCTTGTGGATAAACTCCCGGTATTCCTTGGGGCTTTTGTTTTTAAACTCATCCAGGGAAATACCGGTGGAGAAATGTTTGCCATTGGCGTCGATCACCACCACCCGCACCTCCGGGTCCTGCTCCAGGTCCCAGAGAGCGTCATTCAGCTCCCGGGCCAAGGGGACGTTGAAGGTGTTCATCGCCTGCGGCCGGTTCAGGGTGATGATACCGATGCCATCCTTTTTTTCCACCAGGACGTTGTTATCGCTCATAAAGCACCCTCCTTGACTTATTCTATAAAGGCTCAGGCTGGGCCTGCTTTCCTCAAGCTCTGGAGATAAAAGCGCAGTTGGGCCAGGGTTTGCTGCCACACCGCCGCGTCTTTGCTGGCCGCATACAGGGGCGCGGCCCCGTTTAGGGAGATCATCATGAATTTGGCCGCGCCGTCGAGATCTAGCCCTTCCTTTAACAGCCCTTGCTCCTCCGCCTCGGCCAGCCACCGGCGCAACAGGGCGGAGAAACTCTGGAACCCCTTAAGGACGTAACTGTTCATGGCCGCGTCCTGGCCGGAGAGTTCCGCCAGGGAATTGCATAGAAAACAACCGCCCTGAAAAACCCCCCCGCCCAGGTAATCTTGCAGGTTATTGGTGATCACCCGGTCAAGGCGCTCCAGGGGGTCGGCGATCTCTCTCACGCCGTTAAACACCACGCTCTTCCAGATCCTGACGCATTCGTCGTAGACCGCGTACCAGATCTCCTCCTTGTTGCGAAAGTGGCCGTAAAGCCCCCCTTTAGTGAGCCCGGTGGCCTTGACCACATCGGCGATGGAGGTATGGAAATAGCCCTGCACCGAGAAGAGCTGCATGGCTCTGTCGATGATATGTTGCCGGGTTAAGTCACCCTTGCCAGCCATCCGCCAACCCCTGGATAATTTATACCGACCAGTTGGTATATTTTTATCCCCAATAATTAGGCGTGTCAAGAATAATTATGTTTTTAATGCTTATGGCTTTCGCTCCGGAAACCAATTGCGCCTGGTTTTGAGGAATTCTGCCAGGGCTAAATTCTTATGAACCACGGGGTCTTAGGGTTAGGGTGCCTTAAAATCCCCCCTGCCCCCTTTTTCAAAGGGGGAGTAAGAAAGTGCCTGATTTAAGGTATTCTGGTGGCGCAGCCTGGAAAGGCTGCGCCACGGTTATAAAACTTGTGGGTAAGGATAAGCCTCAAGGGAGGTGGGACTTTAAGGCCTTTTTTTTCAATACTTAAGGCAAAGTTCTTGAACCTTTCCGTCCTTTGGGCTTAGGTCCAATCGGAGTTAAGGCAATAATCGTAATGTTTTTTTAAGGGTAATGGGACGCAAAGGGCATGGAGCCCCAGCGGGCCAGGTCTTTGGGAAAGGCCATCTCCGCGGCCAGTCCGGCCATGTTGATTATCAAATTGCTACAAAAGCTCAGATGCTCTTTGCAGGCCCAGATCTGCTGCCAGGCCGCGGTCAAGACCCGGCACTGGGTGTTGCCGAAACGCTGCTGGAATTCATAGGGCAGGCGGTTGAACAATTTATATAAACCGGGGGTGCCGTGCATCTGCTCCTTACTTTCTTTGGTGCTGGCGGGAATCTGCCGGCGGCCGTAGACCGCGCCCAGGGCGGCGATGGCCCCCGATAGTGCGCCGCAGGTGTCCCCGAAATGCCCCAGGCCCCCGCCGAATCCGGTCATCAGGCACATGGTTTCTAAGGGTAAGCCGGTTTCTATTTGAGACAGGACCGCCTCAAAGACGCACTCCGCTCAGTTAAGGCCGGTCTTGAAATTGGCCTTGGCTTTGGCCTTAACCTTTTCCACTATTTCTGCCGGATCCATTGGCTCCCCTTCCAGCAATGCACTCTTAAAAAGTTCTGTCCCGATTATCTGCTTGCCTCAGTCTGTCAACGCTTACACACGGTGTTGTCACCACTATTGGCCACCCAGATATTGGCCCCGTCAAAGGCAATGCCCTTGGGACTGCTGCCAACGCTGTAAGTGCCCAGGACCGTGCCGTCGCTGGCCCGTAATTTGGTGACGTTGTTGCTGTCCTTATTGGCCACCCAGATGTTGGCCCCGTCAACGGCGACGCCCTGGGGACCGAGGCCAACGGGGTAAGTGCCCAGGACTGCGCCGTCGCTGGCCCGTAACTTGGTGACGGTGAAGCTGAGAAAGTTGGCCACCCAGATGTTGGCCCCGTCAAAGGCGACGCCCTGGGGACCGTAGCCAACGCCGCAAGTGCCTAGGACCGTG
>JAKAKP010000091.1 GCA_021813445.1 Deltaproteobacteria bacterium | reverse complement strand
GCAGGGTCCTCAGGACCCTGGCCCCTCTCCCCGCATCTCATATCACTTCTCCGCGGGCATGGCCCGGCCGGGCTCCCGGTAGCGGCGCAGGGCCTTGACGCCGTCGGCCAGGAGGAAGATAGCCGCCACCACCAGGAACAGGGCGACGATGCCCATGAGGCCGTTGCCGATCAAGGCTTCGCCCTTCACCTGGCCGGAGGCCACCTTGCTCAACAGGTTAAAGGAGGTGTAGAGCAGGGCGGCGATGGTGGTGATAAACATGAACCACATGGGAATGAGGGCGAAAGTGGCCTTCTTGCCCTGGGAGAGCAGCCACAGGGAAGCCACCAGTAGGGCCAGGGAGGCCAGCAACTGGTTGGCGCCGCCGAAGAGGATCCACAGGTACTGCCACCAGCCGGTCTGGATGAGCAGCAGGGTGAGGGCCGCGGCCACGAAGGTGGCCACCGGGCCGCTGCGCATCACCGGGACCTGGTCGCCCACCAGTTCCACGGCCGCGACCTTCATGAAGCGGAGCACCAATTGCATGACGGTGATGGCCAGGATGATGATGATTACGGTGGCCATGGTGCGGCCGTAGGGGATGGGCAGGCCGATGATGTTCAGCAGGTTGGAGAGGCCGGTGGCAAAGACCGCACCGGCGCCGCCGGTCTTCATCAGTTGCTGGTATTGGGAAAAGGGGATGGCCGCGCCCGCGGTCATTAAGGCCACCACCCCCAGGACCATTTCGGTGAACATGGAGCCGGCCAGCACCGGTTTGGCGTCACACTCGGATTCCAATTGGCGGCAGGTGCCGGAACTGGAGACCATGGCGTGCCAGCCGGAGCAGGCCCCGCAGGCGATGGTGACAAAGAGGATGGGCCACAGGGGGCCGATGCCGATGGTAAATTGGTTGTAAGCCGGGGCGGTGACCGGGGGCAGGCCCACGATGATGCCGATGATGCCCCCAATCAGGCCGAGCATGACGATATAGAAGGCCACGTAGTTGAGGGGCAGGCCGAAGCGCCAGATGGGCAGCACCGCACTGATATAGCAGAAGACCACTGCGAAGAGGCCCCAGACGAACTTGCTTTGCGCCAGGGAGCCGAGAAACGCGGGGGCAGGGTACATTTCCCCGATCTTGATGCCCACCAGGGCGATGGCCACGCAGATCACGGTCATGACGATGATGTTGACCCGCCAGCGGTAGAGCATCTGGCCCGCCAGGGCTCCGGCCAGACCCAGGATCAGGACGGCCAGGGGGCCGGAGGGCAGCTTGATTAAGGCCCCGGCGATAACTCCTCCGAAAGCTCCGGCCAGCAACAATAGATAAAAATATACAAATGAGAGCAGAATGGTGCGGGCCCGGGGGGAGATCAGCTTATAGCTCAAGCCGCCCAGGGAGAGGCCGTCGGAGCGCATGGAAACCACACCGGCGAGATAATCGTGGACCCAACCGATGAACAGGACTCCGAGAAAGAGCCAGAGCAAGGCCGGGAGCCAACCCCATTGGAGGGCGATAATCGCCCCCACCACCGGTCCGGCCCCGGCGATGCTTTTAAATTGGTAGCCGAAGAGGACGTTTTTGGAGGTGGGCATGAAATCCACCCCATCCATGTACATCTTGGCCGGGGTCACCTTATGGGGGTCGGCCTCGACCACCTTGCGGTCCACATAGCCCGCATACCAGCGGTAGCCGCCGATGGCCACCGCCAGAGCTCCCAGGATGATGAAAAGTGCATTCATTGACACCCTCCTCTTTGGTATGGCCGCAATACGGCCTTACTGCCGATCTCCGGAGAAATTACCCGGAGAATCTCACCCTTAGGCTTTTTCCCACCCGGGGTTTAGTGCCTTAATGGTGGGAAACTGAGTAACTTATATATTGAGAGCTCCCGGGGCCGGCGTAAGCAAGGGCAGTCTGCAAATCTTAAAAATTGCCAGAGGCTTAACCGTCCTTGCTTCAAAACTACCATAACCCTGGAAGGAATGTAAATAGGGAGGTGGGAAATTGCTTGGGTGGGGGCATGGATGGGAACTTCAGATTGCTGGTCAGACCAATTGCCGATAAAATTTGACTCCGGAAAAGTGCGGTCTTAAGATATTAGGTGTCCGATAGTAAATTACAAGGGGTGGTACAATGAAGCAAAAGATCGGTTTTCTGGGTTTGGGCATTATGGGGGGAGCCATGGCCGCCAATATCCACCGGGCCGGCTATCCCCTGATGGTCTATAACCGCACTGCGGCCAAATCCGAACCTCTGGCCGAGATGGGGGCCGGAGTGGCCTCCGACCCCCGGCATCTGGCCCAGGCCACGGAGATCGTCATCGCCATGGTCACCGGTCCGGAAGCTTTGGATAGCTTTCTCTGGGGCCCCGCGGGGGCGGCTGCTGCTTTTAATGAGAAAAAGACCTTCATCAACATGAGTTCCGTCTCCCCCCGGTACACCCGGGAGATGGCGGCCAGGCTGGCTCCCACCGGCGTGTCCTTTATCGACGCGCCGGTCTCCGGCACGAAGAAACCCGCGGAGGAGGGGAGCCTGGTAATCCTGGCCGGGGGAGCGCAAGACAAGATCAAGGAACTGGAGCCCCTGCTCCTGACCATGGGGAAGAAGGTCATTTACTGCGGCGACGTGGGCCGGGGTTCCATGATGAAGATGTTCATCAACCTGCTCCTGGGGATCATGATGGCGGGCTTCGCGGAATGCCTGAACTTCGGCCGGCTGGGGGGCCTGGATTTTGAGGCCATGCTGGACACGGTGGCCTCCGGAGCCATGAACGCCCCCATGTTTCAGGTAAAGGCCGGGAACCTGCGGGACAAAAATTATCCCCCGGCCTTTCCCTTGAAACACCTGGCCAAGGATGCCAAGTTCGTGGTGGACACTGCGTACGAGAGCGGCGCGCCGGCACCGATGGGGCAGATGCTGCTGCACCTCTACCGTTTAGGCGTGGCCCAGGGCTGGGGTGACGAAGATATCTCCGCCATTGCCAAAGCCTTTGAACATTTGAGTCCCGCCACCGCCTGAACAGGGGAGAGGGGCGGGACCCTCCTGCTCCTCTCCTTCCCTTGCCCACATCCTAACCTCGATCGCCTCAGCTCCATTCGCTTGATTGCCAGGTGATGAAAGGAGATAGAGGGACGTGGGTCTCGTCTCTCCATAGACCCGGATCTATTTCCTGGAAAAGAGAGCGCAACCCGCATCGGCATAAGTTTGGCGCCAGTCGGCGTCCCCATGGATGAGGCGATAAAGCCGGGATCGGCTATCGATTAGAATCATGTCCGGAGGGTAACGTTTAAGGAAGGTTCTCCAACTGCCTCCGCCAGAGATGAAAGCGAAAAATTCTTTGGCTACCTCTTCAGAATAGACCGTCTCATAGCGGCCATCCAGGGCCACATAACATTGAGGATAGAGAGTCCAGATCAGGTATTCTCCCCAGCCGAATTCGGTCAAGAGCTTGCCGGATAACCTATGCCTCTGGATATACGCCACTGCTCCCACCGGATAATAATTACCGGGCTCATCCTTGGCAGACCGGGGTTGGGGTAAGATTTTTAGATGAAAAGGCTCCTGATGGAAAAAAATGTAGGCAAAAAGCCCGATAAAGACGGCAATAAGGGCCAAAATTATGCCTGGTAACCGGTGGGAATGCCCCCACTTATTGGTCAATTGAACAGAGGAATCAATATCCTCATGGTAAGGAGTTAATAGTACAGGTATATAAGCCCCCATCAGGAGATAACAAAATACCATGTGCCTGATATTGGTCAGGCCCCAATAGAAGGTTACTCCTAAACAGAGGGCGGGGGTCAATTCCCGCCACTTTTGGCGCCAAGCCAGGAAAAGGATCAAGGTGACCATGGCCAAAAGATTGATAATCTCCGTAGAGGAGGCCAGGTTGGCCCGATAAAGGTGGTAGATCGAACCCCATTCGATAATTTGAGGTCGAGGCATAGAAATGGCTTTGAAAAGGTAAACCCAATATTTTATCCCGTAGGGATTGAGGAGGGTTGCCAGTCCCGAAAGGGCCAGGATCACTAGATACGGGCGATAAGGACGCCGGCAGAGTGCTTCTCCCAGAGCATATATGGCGACCAGGCCTAACCCCGCCAGAAACCCGCCGTGGAGATTGCACCAAAGAACCTGGATGGGCACGAGAGTCCATAACCGTCGCCAAGAATTAGTCTGTCTGGAAGTCTCAAGTATATAAAGAGTAAGGGCAAAAAAGAAATAGGTGAATATCTGGGCGCGCACCGGGCTGTAACCATAGTATAAAAATCCCCGGGTTATCAAGACGATGAGCAAAATGCAGGATAGGGGCAGGCCGCCCCGTTTCCTGGCAGTCAGATAAACGAGGCCTATAGTGGATAATGCAAAGAAATATTTAAGAAATTGTATCCCCGGAGAACCCAGGGCAAGAAAGACGGGATAGAAGAATACCCCAGTGAGCCATTCATGATAAACCCAGACCTTTAAGGTGGGAAGGAAGGAAAAAACATCGTGGTAAGGGAAGTGGCTGCTATTCCAGAACAATCGCCCGAATGCCAGATACCCCCAAAGATCCGGATCGGCATTGGTCGTGGCTAAACGGTCCACGATGAATAAAGACAGTAAAAGACCGGAGCCAAATTTAATCCAGGGGCTCAATTTCTTGGCGCCGGCAAAATTCTTCATATCTCCCTGTAATATACGAATAACCTTTAACGAAAACTGATTATGCTCCCGGGCAATTTACCAGGCAAGCCCGTGCGGCGCAGCGGCATGGCGGGGGGAATCCTGCGTACGGGGATTCAAAATAAATCGGTGTTAGCCATATTTCCCGGTAATATAGTCCTCAGTCCTCACATCCCGGGGGCGGGTGAAGATCTGGCCGGTTTCCCCGAATTCCACCAGTTCCCCCAGGTACATGAAGCCGGTGTCGTCGGAGACCCGGGCTGCTTGCTGCATGTTGTGGGTGACGATGATGATGGTGTAGAGCCTTTTCAGCTCCCGCATCAGTTCCTCGAGACGCAGGGTGGCCAGGGGGTCCAGCGCGGAGCAGGGTTCGTCCATCAGCAGGATCTCGGGCTCCACCGCCAGGACCCGGGCGATGCAGAGGCGCTGCTGCTGCTCTTCGGTAAGGGCCAGGGCCGGGGTCTTGAGGCGGTCCTTCACTTCGTCCCAGAGCTGCACCGCGGCCAGGGAGTGTTCCAACAGGTCCTCCAGTTCCCGGCGGGGCGGGCGGCCGTGGAGCCTGGGGCCGTAGACCACGTTGTCATGGATGGATAAGGGGAAGGGGTTGGGCCTTTGGAAGACCAGGCCCACCTTTTTCCGGAGTTGGGTGAGGTCCATCTCGGGGGCGTAGATGTCCTGCCCGTCGATAAGCACCTCCCCGGTGATCCGCACCCCGGGGATGAGATCGTCCATGCGGTTGAAGGTGCGCAGCAGGGTGGATTTGCCGCAGCCCGAGGGGCCGAT
>JAKAKP010000066.1 GCA_021813445.1 Deltaproteobacteria bacterium | reverse complement strand
AAGGTGCTGCGGCCTGCCTGGATCACCCGGAGTACGGGCTGGCCGCAGCTTTTACAGGGCTCGCCCTCCCGGCCATATACCAGGAGCTCCAGTTGAAAGAGGCCGGTTTCGCCCTGGCTGTTCAGGTAATCGGAGACGGTGGTGCCGCCCTTGGTAATGGCGGCCTTGAGGATGCGCCGGGTTTCTTTGAGCACCCGGGTCCAGTCCGCCAGGGTGAGGCGGCCCGCGGGGGTGGCGGGGTGGAGCCGGGCCGCGAACAGGATTTCACAGGCGTAGATGTTGCCGATGCCAGCCAGCACCCGGCCGTCCATCAGGAAGTTTTTCAAGGCCCGGGAGCGCCCCCCGGCTTCCCGGGCCAGCCATTGGGGCGTCACCTGCCGGGAGAAGGGCTCCCGCCCCACCTGGCTCAGGGGAGCCGGCGTCTCGCCGGGGGGGAAGACCAGGGCCTGCCCGAAGCGGCGCACGTCCTGGAAGACCAGCTCCAGGCCGCCTTCCAGTTGCAAGATGAGGTGCGCGTGGGGCAGGGGCTGGGAGGGGGCGGGCCGGAGCAGCAAGCGGCCGGTCATCCCCAGGTGCAGCAGCAGGGTCACCCCGCCTTCCAGGCGGCATAAGAGATACTTGCCCCGGCGTTCCAGTTCCAGGATGCTCCGCCCCGGGAGCCAACGGCTAAATTCCCCGGGGGAGGACTCCTGGCGCAGACGTTTCTCCCCTACGGCCACCGCGAGAATGCGGCGGTTTTGCAGGCGGGGCGCGAGACCCCTGCGGATGACTTCCACTTCCGGCAGCTCCGGCACGGGTCTCAGAACCCCCCCGGGCCGAAAAATATAAGAAAATATTGCATATGCGCCCTAAAGAAATTTATAACTTGATTCGATATACATAATTGAAAGCTTTCTGCCCAAAAAGAAGCCTAGCCGCGGCAAAAGGCTCCCGGGAGAAAGTCGGTTTGGCCGCGGCCGCATTACTCTGGCAGGTGATTAATCAGCAATGGCCAGATTAAACAGAACCTGTGCCGTTTTCCTCTTTTTGGGATTTCTGGCGGGCCTCTGGCTGCCCCAGGCGGCCTCGGCCCGGGAAGTCCACCTCATCATGGCCCTGGATATCTCGGGGTCCATGAAGCATACCGATCCCCTGCGCCTCCTGCCCAAAGCGGCCAACATCATGGTGGGACTCCTGAACGACAAGGACCACCTGGGGATTATCACTTTCGAGGACGTGGCCAAGACCCGCCTGGCTGCCGGTCCCCTGACGCCGGCGCAGAAGCGCCGGGGATTCCAGGAATTGGCGCATCTGCAGCCCAAGGGCCTGTACACCGATATCTATCAGGCCCTAGTGGACGCCTTGAAAGCCAGCAAACCGGCCGGCGACGCCCAGCGTGCGGTGCTGCTGATTTCCGACGGTCAGATGGATATCGATCCTCTGAAAGGTAACTCTAAGGTATTTGTGGAACGGGTGCACCAACAAATTATTCCCGCGTATAAGAAAGCCGGTATTCCCATATATACCGTGGCCTTTACCCCGGAAAGCGACCAAGCCCTGCTCAAAACCCTGGCTGATGAGACCGGGGGGCGGTTTCTCCTGATCCCCGCGGCTCAGGACCTGCACCAGGCTTTCCTCAAGTTTTATGAGGCCTTAAAAGGGCCGCAACTCGCGCCCCTGGTGGGCAACCATTTCCTGATCGATCCGGAAGTGCAGGAGGCCATCCTGGTGGTCACCCGCTCCCAGCAGGGCAAAGCGATTCTCCTGGAAGACCCCAAAGGCCGGAAGCTGACTCCGGCCAGCGAGGGGACCCGGTGGTTTTCCTCACCCACCTTTGACATGGTGACCCTGCCCAAGCCCGAGCCGGGCAACTGGACGGTGTCCGGCCATAAGGATGGGGAAGGCAAGATTATCCTGATGACGGACCTGAAACTGGAGTGCCCCCACCTGCCCCAGGAGGCCGGCGCGGATGAATGCCTGGCAGTGGGGGCCCTGTTGCAGGATAAGGACCAGCCGGTGGTGACGCCGGAAGTCCTGAGTCAAACTTCCTTCACTGCCGAGCTGAAGGCGGAAGGGGGCAAGCCGGTACAGTTGCCCATGGGGCCGCCGCCTCCGGACCAGAAGGAGTTTTGGCCCGCCAGCGCCCGGGTGGCCAGGTTTCCGGCCTTCGGCGCCCCCGGCATGTGGCAACTCCGGATCCGGGCTCTGGGCAAGACCTTCCAGCGGGAAAGGAATATTTTTATAAAAGTCATTCCCCCCTGGTATCAGGCCCAACCAGTCTCCCGGGACGGCGTCAACGAAGTGGAGTTCCACCCCGGGCCGGGCCGCGAAGCCGCGCAATTGTCGGGATGGCTCAACATCTGCGCCGCGGATCGGGGGGTTTCCAGCAAGTTTGTACAACCCCCGCCGGGAAAAGGTTTCTCTCTGGCGCTGCCGCCGGATCTTTGCGGCAAGTGTCTGGTCAGCGCCCAACTGACCGGAACCACCGCTTCCGGCCGGCCCCTGTTTCTCCAAACCCTGCCGGTGAAAGTGGACTTTTCTGGCGGCGCCGCCGCCTCCGGGATAGGTCCCAAAAGCGCCACGGCCGCCACTTCTGCCAAAAAGGCGGGCAGTATAGTCCACCGGAGCCGGAAGTGGCTTTGGGGCGTGGTGGGGCTGTCGGTGATAGTGGTGGTGCTGCTGGGGGGGGCGGTCTACTGGTTCCGGCCCTGGAAGTGGCTAAGAAAACCTGGGAGCACCGCCCTCAGCGAGGCAGACCTGGAAAAGATGACCCCGGAACAACTTACCCTGTGGCTCCGTAACCGGGTGGAAACCCTGGAAAAAGAGAAGGCCGAACTCCTGGTGAATCTGGCAACGCTGCGGGAGGAAAGGGACCAACTGGCGGCTGCCAAAGAGGAATTGGAAGCCAAGCTGGGGCAGCCTTCCCGGGACTATCAGGAAAAGTCCAAGGTCATCAAGGACCTGGAAAAAAGGTTGGAAGAGGCGGAAAGAGAGGCCAAATCGGTGCAGGAGGAATACATGGCCCTCTATGCCCGCAGCCAGCAGGAAAAGCAAGTTATCAAGAAGGGCTGAGGATCGCCGCCCGCCAACGGCAACGTCAACCTCACTCCCCTGGAAGTCCCCCCAGTCGATGATTTATCCCTTAGGCTGAAAATCCTGGCACCGGGCCCAAGGCGCCAGAAAAAGTTCATGACAGCTGCAAAGCCCGGCGTCGGCCCGGACGGACGCATAAGCCGAACTCAAGGCCTTTAATCCGGGAAAGGCTTGCTCCACCCGGTCCGGCTCATTATGAAAAAACCGGCAGTTGAGACAGCAGGTTTTTAGGTCGCGGCCCGCCATGTTCCTTGCACCTCAGGAGTCCAGAGGGGGCCGGCGTCCCGGCCCCCCCTGAGTCAGCTTATTTACCCAACGCCGACCAGTAGCTGCCAAACACGAATACCGACAGCAGGAAACCGAGGATGACGTTGACCGCCACCCCGGTCGTAAAGGCGCCGAAAGGTTTCCAGCCCGTGGCCTTGAGTTCCTTGAAGCGGGTGGTCAGGCCGATGCTCAAGAAGCAGAAAATAAAGGTCCAGGTTCGGAGAGAGACCAGGGGCATAATCAGGTCAGGTTTGACCGTTTTGTTGAAGACGGCAGTGGAATAGCCAGCGGTGAGGCTAGTCATCAGCAGGGAAGCCAGGAAAAAACCGATGACAAATTTGGGGAAGCGCCACCAGATCTCCATGGCGCTGGGCCGGGCGCCGCACTCTTCCTTCTCCCATTTCAGACAGGCGATCATGGCAAAGACAAAGGACCAGATGCCGATCCACATATCCCGGCCGATGACCTTCATCAGGGTAAATCCCTGGATGGCCGCGTTCTCGTTGCCGGCCATCTTGCCATAGGCGCTGGCCGCGGCGAAGCCGGCGGCGTCGGCGAACTCCGAGGTTCCCACCCAGGCGCCAGCAACACCGGGGGCCAGACGCAGGAGCTTGGCAACGAACGGCAGGACGATGATCATCACCAAAGCCCAAACCACTACCAGGGTGACCGAGGTATAGAGGTAATCCTTCTTGGCTTTCACCGAGCTGGCGATGGCCATGGAGGCCGAGACCCCGCAGACCGAGCCGCCCACGCCGATGACCGAGGCCAACCGTTTATCCAAGCCAAAAAACTTGGTCCCGACGAAATAGATGGTCAGACAAGTGACGACCGAGATGATGGTGGCCTGCAACAGGGCGATGGGCCCTGCGGTTTTGATGAGCGTGATAGGGAAAGTGGCGCCGAGCAGGACGATGCCGGTCTTAATATAGTATTCCACCCGAAACCCCGAATCCAGCCAGTGGGGCAAAGGTACGACATTAGCCAGGATGAGTCCAAGAATAAGGGCTACCAGGGGAGGTTCGAGATTATACTTGGCTGCATTCGCCCAGCCGCTGATAGAGAACATGATAATCGAGAGGATATACAAGAAAATGAAGCTCGGAATGAATTGTGACAGTTTGAACCCCATGATTCTGGTGCTGATGCCGAAAATCACCAGCCAGAACAGCAGCTGGAGCAAATAAAGGTGCAAGTTTTTCTGAAAATGTCCCAGCAACTGGCCGAAGGACGTCCAATGGACCCCGCCGGGGTTGATCGCCAGTAACTTAATGGCGTTGCTGCCCAGCAAAAAGGCGATCAGGGTGCCCAACATGAGGCCGATTCCCAAATAAATCGCCCACCAATCCTCCTTTAGGTACATCTCTTTCCAGCCTATGTGGCTGGGGGCCGATGGCATTTCATCAACACATTCTTTGGTCTCGCAATAATCCGTTGTGGATAGTTTGTCCTTGTCGTCCATTTTAGTTCCCTCCTCTGGTGGCCACTGGAGCGGCGGCCTCAGATAGTCAGGCCTTCGCAAGCCGTCGAGGTTTCCGGACGGCGGACCTGACATATAAGGCTCTGGTTTTATGACAACTCACTGCCAGGGTGAGCCTGTCATCCAGAGTCACGGAGTCGGCATGCAACCCCGACTAGGTCGAGTGCCTAATTTTTTATGATGATTAAGTCAAGTGGCAGGGAAAAATGGGAAAGAGAAATTAGGAAGGCAAGGCGCCTGCTCCCAGTCCCAGAAAACAGTAATGCTTTGGAGACCAGGGGTTTAATGAACTAACAAACAGCCATTTCCTAGGGGCAGGTTTCAGAAGAAAAGTATGGTTAGCCAGCGTTGCCGGCGGCAAAGAGGCTACATCCCATTGGTCGAAAAACGTATCGGCAGGAAGATAGGCGAAGAGGTTAGGGCAATCTTGGGGGCAAGCGCGAATCTGATGCTTGACGTGGGGACGGCTAAATCCACCGTCAGAGAGTTGGAGTAAGAAGCCCAGGAGAACCAGAACCGGGATAATACCAAGTTGCCATCTAATGAGTAATATGGTAGACTGCCCAAAAAATTTTCAAGGGGGCAGTCATGGGAAAAGTTACCAAGTGCATCGCCCACCTTTCCAAGGAGGAGAT
>JAKAKP010000045.1 GCA_021813445.1 Deltaproteobacteria bacterium | reverse complement strand
AGCGCGATCTGCAGCAATTGCAGATAATATTCTTCCGCATCGGCCGCGGGGGCCAACAAGGCCTGGAGGACCGCGGGGCGGCTGGCGATCAGCCCATAAATCTCGGTCCACGCGGGCGGGACCGGATCATCCTCCAATTCTTCCGGGGTGGCCGCGTTGGGAACGATTCCCTGGAGAAACTCCCACAGCCGGGGACTGGGCCGGCAGGGAGGACTCTCCCAGGGGGGGCGGAGCCAGCGCAAGTTCTCCTGGGCCCTGGGTTCCAGGGAAGGGGGCGCCAGGACCAGCCCCCCGGCCCCAAAGACCATGAGCCGGTGGGGATCGATAAAGGTGGAGGAAGGCACGGGCCAACCCTGGGGCAGCACGTAATAATGCTGCTCCCAGCCGCCCCCCACCTCGGCCACACACCCGGAGCGCCAGTCATCCCAGGCTTCGAAGGGCAAATCTCCTTCACCCGGCCGGACTTCCATCACCAGCAGGTTGGAGACCGTGCCCGTGCGCACCCCCAGATTGACCTGGACTCCTTCCAGGCCCAGGTCTGTCAACCTTTTGGCCCAGACCCCCTGGGGCTGGTGAAAATCCAAATCCAGATCCACCGCCCCCTTTGGATTTACGGCCACCAGGTCCCAGCCGATCTGCAAATAGCGGCAGGCATATTTGGCTAACACGTCACTATAGTCCAGGTCCCTTTTAAGATTTAAAATCCGGCCGATCTCGTCGGGACGAACGCCTGCGGCAACCTTCTCAGGAGCAATCTTGCGATTCGTCTCCGGGGTATCGCTATCTTTTTTCATTTTTAGACGAGTCATAATGCCTGGTTGGAACGGCTCCGTGGAGCAGCGATGATGGGTTCCAAATCCTGAACCCGAAAATAACCAACCCCCGGTTATCCTGCGGAATTTGGGCGGGGCCGCAGGCCCTGGGCGAAGGTTCGTATCAATTTCTTGGACCTGACCCGGGGCGGACCCCGCCACGGAAAATAAGACAGGTCAATCATTTAATCGGCATAGAGAGGGGGGAACTTAAAATTAGGTAAAGAATAATAGGAATAATATCGCAATATTATATTAAAAATAAAAATAAAAAATTAATATATATTATCAAATAGGGGTTTTTTCCTTGACAGGCCCTGGCCGCGGCTATATATGACTTCCAAATCATATCAGTTGCCAGCAAAAGATTTTTTGCAGCGACCCACTGCGTATCCCCCCTTATCCAGGGGGAACACGTAGGTGCGCTACGGACTTCCAGGAGTAAACTGCTGATGGATGCCTATAAGATTCACCTGCCCGAAGCCGAAATGCCCCAGGCCTGGTACAACATTCAACCCGATCTGCCCCGGCCCCTGCCGCCCTATCTCCACCCGGCCACGGGGCAGCCGGTGGAGCCCCAGGACCTGGCCCCCATCTTCCCCATGGAGCTCATCCAGCAGGAGGTGAGCCAGGAGCGGCAGATCCCCATCCCGGACGAGGTGCAGCGCCTTTACCGCCTGTGGCGGCCCACCCCCCTGCGCCGGGCCCGGCGCCTGGAAGCGGCCCTGAAGACCCCGGCCCGCATCTATTATAAGGACGAATCCGTCAGCCCCGCAGGCAGTCATAAGCCCAACACCGCGGTGGCCCAGGCCTATTACAACAAGGTGGCGGGCATCAAGCGCCTGGCCACCGAGACCGGCGCGGGCCAGTGGGGCAGCGCCCTGGCCCTGGCCTGCAACTTCTTTGGACTGGAATGCACGGTCTATATGGTGAAGGTGAGTTACTACCAGAAGCCCTACCGCCGCTCGCTGATGCACATCTGGGGCGCAGACGTCTATCCTTCGCCCACGGACCGCACCCAGGCGGGCCGGGCCATCCTGGCCCAGACGCCCGACACCCCCGGGAGCCTGGGCATGGCCATCTCCGAAGCGGTGGAGGACGCGGCCACCCATCCGGACACCAATTACTCCCTGGGGAGCGTGCTCAACCACGTGATGCTCCATCAGACCATCGTCGGCCTGGAAACCCAGAAACAACTGGCCCTGGCCGGGGAAGAACCGGACGTCCTCATCGGCTGCGTGGGCGGCGGCAGCAATTTCGCGGGTTTTTGCTTCCCCTTTGTCCCGGAGAAGCTCAAAGGCCGGAACCTGCAGATCATCGCGGTGGAGCCCGCGGCCTGCCCCACCCTCACCAAGGGGGCCTATACCTATGATTTCGGCGACACCGCCGGCCTGACGCCCTTGATCATGATGCACACCCTGGGGCACTCCTTTGTGCCGCCGGGCATCCACGCCGGGGGCCTCCGCTACCATGGGGACGCGCCCCTGCTCTGCCTGCTGGTCCATGAAGGGGTGATCGAAGCCCGGGCCTATGCCCAGAACCCGGTCTTCGAGGCGGCCCGTCTCTTTGCCCAAAACGAAGGCATCGTCCCCGCGCCGGAGACGGCCCACGCCATCAAAGCCGCGGTGGACGAGGCGGTGCGCTGCCGAGAGACCGGCCAGGCCAAGGTCATCGTGCTCAACTTCTCCGGCCACGGCCACTTCGACCTGGCCGCGTATGACGCCTTCCTGGAGGGCAAATTGCAAGATATAGAGACCGACCCGGAAGAAATGATCAAAAAGGCTTTGGAGGACTTGCCCCAATTTCCCAAAAAATGATAAACTTTCACAGAAATCAGGTCCAAATCCTGCAAATTCCTTTATTTCCGAAAAGATCGGTGGCTGGCTGAAAAAACCTATGACTCAAGGAAAGCCTAAAGATCGAGGGCTCCTGGCTCGTCTCGGCCGCGCCACCAATGACCAGGCCCGGGACACGGGTATGGCCATGGTCCTCATTTGCCTGCTCCTGGCCTATTGGGGGCACCACCCCAAGTTTTTGCCCCTGGCCATCGCCCTCTTGCTGCTGACCATGGCCTGTCCCAAGATCTTCCGGCCTTTGGCCGTGCTCTGGTTCGGCCTGTCCCATATCATGGGGACCGTGGTCTCCAAGGTCTTTCTGACCATCCTCTTTTTCTGCCTGGTCACCCCCATCGGCCTGATCAGGCGCTGGTTTGGGAAAGATTCCCTGCAATTGCGGCGGTGGAAGCAAGGCACCGATTCGGTCCTGGTCCAACGGGAAGGTGTCATTCGGCCTGAGGACTTAGTTAATCCTTACTAAGCGGTTTAAGGGGTCATCTATGGGTTTAGCGCGCGATTTATGGGGTTTTTTAAGGGTCCGTAAAAAATACTGGCTGTTGCCCATCATCCTCACTTTGCTGTTGTTCGGCTCGCTGATCATCTTCGCCAGCGGTTCGGCCATCGCCCCGTTCATTTACACCCTATTTTAGAGTGGACCGCATTGCCTGACGCGATTTTAGGAATTTCCGCTTTCTACCACGATAGCGCTGCGGTCCTCCTGGCGGATGGCAAGATTATCGCCGCGGCCCAGGAGGAGCGCTTCACCCGGAAGAAGCACGATCCCGATTATCCCGGTAATGCCGTGGCCTATGTCATGGCGGAATCGGGCTTGCGGTTGAGCGATCTGAGCGCGGTGGCCTTCTACGACAAGCCCATCCTCAAGTTCGAACGCCTGCTGGAGACCTACCACGGCTTCGCACCCCGGGGTTTGCGCAGCTTCCTCATGGCCATTCCGGTATGGATCAAGGAAAAGCTCATGATGCGCAAACTCCTCCGGGATGAATTGGCCAAGCTGGGGCCGGGGAAACCGCCGCTGCTCTTTCCCGAACACCACCTGTCCCATGCCGCCAGCGCCTTTTATCCCTCGCCCTTCTCCGAAGCGGCCATACTTACCGTGGACGGCGTCGGGGAGTGGTCCACGTCCACCATCGCCTTCGGCCAGGGCAAGGACATCAGTATCCTCAGGGAGTTGCGCTTCCCCCATTCCCTGGGCCTGCTCTATTCCGCGTTCACTTATTATTGCGGCTTTAAGGTCAACAGCGGCGAATACAAGCTCATGGGCCTGGCCCCTTATGGCAACCCGGACTCGGACCAGGTGAAAAAATGGCGGCAGCTTATCCTGGATGAACTGGTGGACCTGCGGGAAGACGGCTCTATCCTGCTGAATATGGACTACTTCGACTACGCCACCGGCCTAACCATGTGCCGCAACGACCGGTGGGAGTCTTTATTCGGCGTCCCCCCCCGCCAGAAAGAGACCTTCATCACCCAAGAGCATATGGATATGGCCCTGGCCATCCAGCAGGTGACCGAGGAAATCGTGCTGCGGTTGGCCGCCACCACCAAGAAGCTCACCAATGCCGATTACCTGGCCATGGCCGGCGGCGTGGCTCTGAACTGCGTGGCCAACGGCAAGCTCTTGCGGCAGGGCCTGTTCAAGGACATCTGGATCCAGCCCGCGGCCGGGGACGCAGGCGGCGCCCTGGGTGCCGCCCTGGCTGCCTGGCATATCTGGAAAGGCCAGGAACGTCCGGCTAACCCGGAGGGCGATAAGATGCAGGGCGCTTATCTGGGTCCGGAGTTCGGAGATCGGGACATCCTCCGTCTCGCCCGGCGCTTCGAGGCGCCCTACCGGCATTTCCCGGAGTATCAGGAGTTGATCAAAGAGGTTGCGGTTTTGTTGGCCCAGGGCCAGGTGGTGGGGTGGTTCCAGGGCCGCATGGAATACGGCCCCCGGGCCTTGGGCAACCGCAGTATTTTAGGAGACGCCCGGGCCCCGGAGATGCAAAAGCGGCTGAACCTGAAGATCAAGTACCGGGAAGGTTTCCGCCCTTTTGCCCCTTCGGTGCTCAACGAAGACACGGAGAAATATTTCGCGCTGGACCGGCCCTCCCCTTATATGCTGCTGGTGGCCCCAGTCCAGGAGGCCAGGCAGAACCCCTTGCCCCCGGATTATGAAAAACTGCCCTTGTTTGAGCGGCTCTATCATCTCCGCTCCGATATCCCGGCCATCACCCATGTGGACTATTCGGCCCGCATCCAAACCGTGCACCAAGACACCAACCCCCGCTACTGGCAGCTGATTGAGGAATTTAAAAAGCAGACCGGCTATGGAGTGATCGTCAACACCAGCTTCAACGTCCGGGGCGAGCCCATTGTCTGCACGCCTCTCGACGCGTACCAATGTTTTATGCGCACGGAAATGGACTACCTGGTGATGGGCGACTATCTCTTCGACAAAAAGTCCCAGCCCCCCTGGCAGGAAGAAGGCGACTGGCGGCAGACTTACGAATTGGATTAATCATAAGACCAGTGGGGCGGGCGTCTCGCCCGCCTCTGTAGCTTTCCTGGCCCCTCCTCCAAGCACCCATAAGCGCAACTTAAGCAATTCTGTCAGAGTACAGCGGAGTACAAGAATCTGTTTCGCTGCGTCCGAGTAGAAAAATTATCTTTTATATTAAAATTTATACCAAGTTGCCATCTAACAGGTAATATTAGGATATGGAAAATTCGTCATCGAACGAAGTTTTTCCGGGTTATTAGCGAGATCATTCAGTCCCAGGCAGAGGTTGTCCTCTACCTCAGCAAGATCCCGGA
>JAKAKP010000017.1 GCA_021813445.1 Deltaproteobacteria bacterium | reverse complement strand
GTTTGACGTGGCGGGGGCTGGAAACGTTACCAGGGGAGCCGGACTGAGGCCCAGGGCGAAAGCCCTGGTGAAGCCACCGGACCCTACCGTAGGCGCGCCAGTCCTCGACCCTACCTTAGGGGAGGGGACTTCGGTAACGAAGTCTCCTTACCCAAAGGAGCAAGGCCATGAGCATGTTGATTCTTTTCGGGGCGGAGTGGAACAGTGCCAAGGAGCCGGACGGCACCGACGGCTCCGTAGTAATCTCCAGCACCTACAAGCGGGGCGGAGATTACTCCTGGCGGAACTACAATAGCGAAGGTTTCTGGTTCTCCATCCCTGACAAGGATGAGTTATACGTCCAGTATGCCTTCTACGTGAGCAACAGCTATAGCGCCAATTGCAAGCACTTCCGGGCCTTGGGTAATGCCGGTCTGGATATCATCGTCTGCACTGATTTCGATTCGGAGCGGAAGTTGAATGTCTGGCTGGGAAACGGGCCACCAAAATCATCGCCAGCAGCACCATCTTCCAGGTGGGGGCCTGGTACGTGGTAGAGCTCCATATCAAGGTGGCCGATTCCGACGGTGTGGTGGAACTGCGGGTGGATGGGGTGCCGGAAGGGATTTACAGCGGCGACACCAAGCCGGGTACGGCCGCCACCATCGACAAGGTGCACTGGAATCTCGAGGCCGGGGTCGGGATGCAGTGTTACATCGATGACGTCATCGTCAATGACCTCTCCGGTTCGGTCAACAACTCCTGGCCCAACGGACTCAAAGTGAAGCTCCTGAAGCCTACTGGCGACGGGCCTACCAATGACTGGGACGTCACTCCTTCAGGAGCCCACTACGCGGCCATCGATGAGGTGCCCCCCAGCGGCATGGACTACATCAAAACCAGCACGCCGGACGAAAAGGAGCATTTTGACATGGAGAATCTGCCTGCCGAGGCCCTGACGGTGAAGGCTGTCCAGGTGCAGGCGTTTTGTCTCAAGGGGGCCTTCATTGACCCGGACCGACTGAATCTGGGGGTGCGGATCGACGACACGGATTATCTCTCGGACCCCATTGACCTGCCGGTGTCCTCACTGCTCCGCAAGCAGACCCTCAACCAGAATCCGGCGGGGGGCAACTGGACGGTGGATGCCGTCAACAACGCCAAGTTGGCTCTGCAGGCGGTGAACTGACATGGCTAACGACTTCTCCGCCGACCCCAGGGTCAAGGCCTTTTACCAGTTCGAAAACAACCTGAACGACAGCAAGGGAGGGAACCACCTTATCGACCACAACACGGTCGGCTTCACGTCTGCTGATATGAAGGAAGGGACCTATGCCGCCGACTTCGAGAAGGACAATGCCGAATGGGGCAGCCGACCGGACAGCCAGCTCGACGCCGGCTTCCCCCTGAAGAGCGGGGATGCTGTTAAGAAAATTGCTGTGTGTTTCTGGATAAAGCCCGAGAGCAATATCAGCCCCGGCTATCTCGTGGCCAAGTACGACACCAACGGCCGGCGCTCCTTGGCCATCGTGCGGGACTACGCCTGGCTGAAGCTCTACTGCGGCTTCAACAACGGTGACAGCGCCGAAACCATCGATACCGGCTACCAGATCAATAATGGTGAATGGTACCACGTCGGCGTCAGCGTCGATGGGGTGAACCGGACGGCCTATATCAAGGTCTTCCGGGCCTCGAACTCCGCGGTGACAGAGTATTTTAAGACCTTTGCCAACCAGTTGCACGTGGAGGACGCCGACTTCACCATCGGTGCCCGGCACGAAGGCAACGCTGCCTATTGCCACGATGGGCTGTTGGATGAGGTGGTGGTCTTCAATGAGCTGTTGACGGCCAAGGAGATCGACGCCATTCGTACCGGGTCCTACTCCTACCCCATGACCGAAGTGCGGGTCGAGGCTGCAGGGGTGCAGGTTGGGTTTACGGACCAGGACGGCTTTGTCAGGGTGGACGCGGCCGGCCTTATGGCGGCTTACGGGCTTTTCGCCGAAATCGGGGAAGTGCAGGTGAACGCCGGCGGCCTCATGGTCGCTTATGGGGTTAACCCGCCCATAGTCACTCGCAGGGTTTTCCCCGTGCCCAACCGGGTGCTGCGCTATCAGACGCAGTGGGGAAAAAGAATCTTCCCGGTTTCTTACTGGGAATAAGGGTTCTTGCTTTAGGGTTAAATCTGAGTAGGAGGGAGGTGCACGTGCCCGAGCCTTCATTGATCAGAGAGTTGCAAAACCACACCGGGTCCCTGCTGGTGCTGGTGGGAACCATGGGCGTCCTGGTGGGCGTGTTCGCCGGGGCTCTGGGGAGCATCGTCTGGAACCGGTTGGAGAAGGTGGAAAAGCGCCAGGAAGACTTGCGGGGGGATGTACTCCCCCAGCTGATCACCAAGGATGACCTCAAGGCCGTGGTGGAGACCCTGGAAAAGGTGGGTATGGCCTTCGTGGACCGGGTGGAGGATTTTATGTCGGCCTGCCGGAAGGGCGAATGCGCCATGGCCATGTTTATCAAAAACCAGCATCACCAAACAAAGGAGGGATCCTGATGGGTTTGCCTGCTGAGAAAATGGAATTCCCCGAGGGCCTGGAGCCATTGCCCTTTGACCCGAAATCCGGAGCCCTGGAGCGGGCCCGGTTGTACTGGCCCATCTTCGCCATTGCTGGCCAGGCGGTGGAAGTCCAGCCGCACCTGTTTGCGGCCATCGGTTACCGGGAGACGCGGATTCAAAACATCCTGGGAGACGGGGGCCGGGGCCACGGAATCATGCAGTTGGATACCGGCAGTTTTCGGGGGCTTTTCCAGCCCGGGATGCCCGTCTGGCTCTGGAAGGAGCCCAGCATCAACATTCCTTGCGGGGCCCAGTGCTGGCAGGACAAGTTCAACTACCTGGGCACCAACACCGACCTGGCCGGCCCCGCGCTCTTCTGGTTCGCCAGCGCCGCCTACAATTGCGGCGAGGGCAATATGTCCAAGGTCTGGTCTGCTTACCAAAATGAACTGGCCGGCCTGGATATCTGGGACCCTAGGTTTTGGGAGATCTGCGATTCCCGCACCACCGGGCATGACTACGCCAAAGAGGTCTTCCGGCGCTACCTGTGGCTCCTGGAACAGTTCCCGGAGTAGGCTATGGATAAAGAACGGATACCCATGAGCTTCAGGCCCAAGTCTTTAGAAACCGCCCCAGAGGAGGCGCCGGAAGCTCCCCCTTTGTCTATCGTTTCCGAGCTCCCCGAAGAAATGCCCACTGACCTCGGTCAAAATCAGCCGCAGACGACGGACCCGCAGATACCCGAGCGCCAGGGATTGATGCGAAGGACCATGAAGTGGGCCAGCGGCATTACAGCCGGAGCCGGCATTTGGTGGGGGGAATTCTTGTCCGGGAATCAGGAACGGGTTAACACCGGGGCGGTCCTGGCGGTAATGGCCACCATCCTGGTTATGGCGGTCTACGGTTACTATGCCTTCTATCTGAAGAAGGATTTGGGGGACAACCTCACCGCCCTGGCCCAAACTATCCTGGCTGCCGGCTTCGGTGGCTTCGCTGCCACGGAGATCACCAAGATCAGGCGTGGGCCTTGAGCCAATGGAATCACTCACAACCCATACAAAGGAGGAGACCGATGGAATTCTTTATGTCCTTGATTTTTTCGAAGCTTGGCGCCTTGGGTGGAGTGCTTGCCCTCCTGGGTGGTCTATGGGCCCGGGGCTGGTGGTACAAACGCCAGGCCGACGCCGCTCGACGGGAGCGGGACGGCCTCCTGGCACAGGCGGAAATCTCCCGGGCCCAGGAATCGATCCAAACTGAAACCCAAGCTAAAGAGGAGAAAATCGATGAAATGGTGCAAGAAGGCGACACTGCTGGCATGTCTGCTTATTTTAACCGCGGGGTGCAGCCAGGGGATAAAGATTAACCTCCCCCGCCCGGAGATTCCCCCGGCCCCAATCCTGAAAACCGAGCCCCTGAATCATCCTCAGACCGGCAAACCCGGCGTGTGGTTTTCCCTGGAAGACGCTGCCAAGGAAGCCAAATACCGGGAGGAACTCATTGGTGAGATCAAAAAAGGTCAGGTGGCTGTGGGCAAGGCCAATGAACTTCTATGGTCTTATCATTAAGGATTAAATGAAGTTCATATCGAAATAGGATTAATACAGGGCTTAAACAGTTTTGTAGGGATAAACCTCATCCGTAAGATACATGCCTGAAGCCATTGGCCTGTTGATCTATTTTAGGCAAGTGAACCAAGGCCTGGAGAAAAAGCGCTGACCATTGGAAGATGTTGTGTTCCTGGACCCAGGAGCGCATGCCAGCCAGCCGTGTCCCTTTTTCCTCGGGCGAATCTTCCAAAGCCCGAAAGATGGCATCGGCAACTTCTTCGGGATTATAAGGATTAATAATGTATGCGCTGGACAATTCCCTGGCTGCGCCGATGAAGGGGCTCAGGAGCAAGGCACCATCTCCATCCACCCTGCTGGCTACGTATTCCTTGGCTACCAGGTTCATGCCATCATGGAGAGCACTGACCACCATGACATCCGCCAGACGATAGAAGGCCACCACCTCCTCCTGGGAAAAATGGCCCTTAAGAATGATCACCGGCTTCCAGCGTCCCTTGGCATGGCTGGAGTTGATTTTTTCTTCCCAGTAATCCACCGTAGTATTGAGGTCCTTGTAACTGGGGATATGAAGGCGGGATTGGGGCCCCAGTTGAATAAAGGTGAACTGCTGCTGATATTGCGGATATTTCTGGAAAAAAATATCTACGGCTTCCAAGCGCTCCGGTATTCCCTTGGTGTAGTCGAGACGATCCACTCCCAGCCCCACCTTGAGGCCGCCCAGGTTTAGACTATGCCGCAGTTCCTGCAGCCGGGCCTCGGTTTGGGCGGATCGGGCCCAGGCTTCGAAGCGGTTAAAATCGATGCTGATGGGGAAGGGAAGCACCCGGGTTTCCCGGGCTTGGCGGACGATGCAAAATTTTTCCAGGTCCACCCTTGATTCCAGAGTGCGGTCCATGGTGTCGAAGAAATTGTTGCAATGGTATTGTACATGGAAGCCCAGCAAATCGTTGCCCAGGAGACCATCCAGAATTTCCGGCCCCCAGGGGCAAATGCGGAAGATTTCGAAGTTGGGCCAGGGTATGTGCCAAAACTGCGATACAAGGAGGCTTGGTTCCGCCTCCTTGAGCATCCGGGGCAGCAGGGCGAAATGATAGTCCTGGATAAAGACTATGGTACGCCGGGGATCGTTCACTTCGGAGAGGACCGTTTCGGCAAACCTGCGGTTGACCACCTTGTAAGTCTCCCATTGGCGGGAATCAAAACGTGGCCGGGTATAGGCCAGATGACACAAGGGCCATAGAGCGGAATTGGCGAAGCCGTAATAGTAATCCCTCTCTTCCTCCCGGGTCAGCCACAGGCGGCGCAATTTATATTTGGGATTATGGGGCGGAACCATAAGAGTGTCTCCGCCTGTGCTGGCCTCCCGGTCGGCTTCGCCGCTGCCCGCGGCCACCCAGGTGCCGCCGCAGGTCTGCATCAGGGAGTCCAGGGCGATGGCCATGCCGCTGGCGGGCACGATGGTTTCGACCTCACCAGCCCGGTAAACATGCATATAAGGCTCCCGGTTGGACACGAGGATTATCTGGTAGCCGCTCAACCTATCCTCTATCAGCTTTCTAAGATTCTCCTGGTCCCAAAACATTATGACCTCCTCGCTTTTTTACAGCTCGATGAGCCGAATTCTAGGATTCTCCACCATCAATGGTCCTCCGGGGAAGCGGCAAGAAGAGCCAAAAAATTTCTGACCATCTTTGTGTCGGGCAGGTAATAGGATGCCTCGGTTCGGTTCCGGGAGCCACCCACACGGATGGCCAGCCCCCGGCCTCCTAAAGCCTGAAAAGCACTTTCATCAGTAATATCGTCCCCGATATAAACGGGGAAAAACCCCTGAAATCCCGGCAATGCCAATATTTCCTGAATTGCCGCTCCCTTGCTTACATCCAACGGGAGGATTTCCAATACCTTTTTCCCGGCCAGAAGTTGGAAGCCTCCCTCCTGCCGCAGCCGCTCCCGGCATCTTTCTAATGTTTCAATGAATTCATGGGATTGCTCTTCAGGAACCTGTCGGTAATGAAGAGCAAATCCCTGGGGCTTGTCCTCAATCCACCAACCCCGGAAAGGCTTCAGTCTCCTTGCCAGCCGGTTGCGCCATAGAGCGAGTCCGTTAAAGTCGATCGCCGCACCTTGCGGGAATTGGAGGCGGTCGGCAATGAGGGCCTCTCCCCCATGGGAGCCCAAGAGGTCAAGGCCGGGGATGGGCAGCAGTTCCCGTAGCTCTCTCAAGGGACGGCCCGAAACCACCGCCACTTTCAGGTCTCCCTGAGCCGTCAGCCGACTCAGCAACTCCAGCAGCTCCGGCGTGGGCCTGGCCAGCTCCGGCCAGGGGGCAGTCTCCACTAGGGTGCCGTCGTAATCCAATAAGAGGAGTAACGGCTGTATCCGGCGTTGGTTTTGCACCGTTGAAACGAGGCGTGTTAGAAGGTCGGCCAAATCCCCACCTATCGACCCATATTCAGTTATAAGTTTTTACACTCGGCTGCGTGTAACGGTCCCCATCCTCGGTCAAATTATCGGGGGGGGAACTGTCCCCTATATCGTCGTCTCTCATCGGTGGTTGGCTTAGGTTTTTCATTATTTGGTCCATCTTTTGGCGCAGATGCTCAAGCTCAGCGAAAGTCCCCTTTATCTCCTTTAAATCAAAATCACATTCCCAAATTTTAGAATTGCTTTTCTTCAGCAAAACTTCTCCCTCCTCCAATTCATCAAGATGACAACGCAATCTTATATAAGCTGGGCGTCCATCGGGGACTCATGTCTTTCTATCCGGCGGCGGCAGGCTCGTTAAAATGTGCGGTTCATGCTCAACGATCTCTAAGGAATCCCCATCCCGAAGATTCCGGTCCATTTCGGCAATTTCTCCGTTCACCTTAACGATTCCTCCTTGAGGGAAACGGATATTAGCCTTTTTAAGGTAATCCCGAACCGTGGCGTTATCCGGAAGTCTCATTATCCGGCCGCCCTTGCCGAAAACCACCAGGTGATCCTCGTAGACCTGCCGGTGAAGGAGCTGGATAAATGCCTTGGCGCTTTGGGCTTGCCCATGCTGGTGAACAAGACCGTTCATCCATTGTCCTTGCGGGTGACCATTCGCTGCGGTCTCATTTTTATAACGCCAATGAGCGGCTCTGCCATGCTCGGCTTCCATGTGCATCAGCTCCGTGCGCACCTGGAATTCGATGGGCTTGTGGGAGACTTCCCTCACGGGATAAACACAGGTATGCAGGGACTGGTAGCCGTTATCCTTGGGGAGGCCGATATAGTCGTCGAAGGTGCTGGGGATCGGTTTGAAATGGGTGTGCAGGAGACCGAGAACGGCATAGCATTCGGGAACCGAGGCCACGATAATCCTCATCCCGATCCGGTCCATGATGCCATCAAGAGCTTTGCCGATCCGGATCATCTTGCGGCGGATGCTATATAGGCTTTTAGTTCTGCCCTGAATGCTCCCCTGTATATCGTTCTTATTCAGTAGCCGCTTGACGCCTTCCATCAGGATCCTGAGACAGTTGTCGTCTTCAGCCCGGATGTGAGCAACTTGTTGCTCCAAGGTCTCATAATCGTCAGGATTTAAAATATGAAAACACGCATCCTCCAGACGCCGGCACAGTTCCCCCAGCCCCAGGCGATTGGCGATGGGCACATATAAATCGAGCGTCTCTTGGGCTACGGGGTGAAAATCCGTTCCCGGAGTCTCAAATGCGCTTTCCAATTCAATCAGGCGGAAGGCGATAAGAAGCAGGGCCTTATGGAAGTTACCTCCCAGGGAACCCAGCAATGTATGAATATCCTGGCGCTGGTGGGGCTCGGTATCGGTGCGAAGAACGAAAGGAGATTTGAAATCCCGGAGGGTGTCGGCCACCGCCGGGCCGAAGAGTTTTCTAATCTCTTCGAGCTCGGCGTGGCCGTGCCAGAGGATGGGTGCTAAAAGAGCGGCGGCGATGGTGACCGCATCCGCTCCTTGGTCGAGAATCAGTTCGGCGACTCGAAAAGGCTTGAGACTGGATGCCCTCTCCCTTGAGAAGGCATGAGCCTTGGTCAGAAGGGCAGCCTCCGCCGCCTTAAACCCGCGATTTATTCCCGCGATAAATAGGCCATCACGTGCCAATCCCAGAGTATTCCGCAGCATCTTACCGAAATGTCCAGAATCAACAATATGTCAGCGTATTTATTATATTTTTTGGGCTGATCAGCTCCCGTGGCTGCCATCCCCAGTTCAACTTTAAATATTAATACACATTTGAATCAAGTCAACCGTCCCCCTTATGGTTAATTCCCTTTGCCATAATTATTTCTATATATTAACCACTTGACTCTCGTTTGCCTGATGATTATTCGTTTTTTCATAAAATCGGAATGTTTGGAGGTGACTTGAAATGGCCAAAGAACTGGTAAAATGGGAACCTTTTCGCGAGGTCTCCCGGCTTCGCCGGGATATGGATCGGGTCTTCGAGGACTTCTTCGGACCGCGCCGCTGGGGCCTGACTCCCTGGGAAGGTGAATGGACCCCGGCCATGGATGTTGCCGAAACCGACGAACGGGTGGTGGTTAAGGCGGAAATGCCTGGAATCGAGCCTAAGGAAATTGATATTTCCCTAACAGGAGACGTCCTTACCGTTAAGGGTGAAAAGAAATCCGAGCGGGAAGAAAAAAAGGAGAACTACCACCTGGTGGAGCGGAGCTATGGCACCTTTTCCCGGAGCGTGACCCTGCCCGCAGCAGTGGACGCCGAAAAAATCGACGCCAAGTACGAAAAGGGGGTTTTAACCATAACCTGCCCCAAAAAAGAGGTGGTTAAACCTAAACAAATCGAGGTGAAGGCCGAGTAGCCATAAAGAGGGCTGGAAAGAGCGGAAGTTTCGCTTTTCCAGCCCTCATCCTCCTGAATATTTCGTAAATTCCCTATTTATACTAAGTGCTTGACTGATGGCCGCCTGGTGATTATTAATAAATTCACCTGCATATTAACTTATGTGGAGGTGGCTTAAATGGAGAAGGATTTGGTGAAATGGGTGCCTTTTCGCGAAATGTCCCGCCTTCGGGAGGAAATGGATCGCCTCTGGGAGGATATTTGCGGCCCCCCGCGAATCTTGCGGGCTGGGGGCGAACAGTGGATTCCAGCGGTGGATATCTCGGACACAGCCGATGAAGTGACCGTTAAAGTCGAACTCCCGGGCATGGAATCCAAGGATATCAGAATCTTCTTGATCGGGGATGTCCTAACCATCAAGGGCAAGAAAAAAGCGGAGAAAGAAAAGAAGGGTGAAACCTTCTTTTTAACGGAAAGGAATTATGGCTCCTTTATTCGCTCTTTGCGGCTCCCTGCCGAGGTTGAGGCGGATAAAACCGAAGCCATCTATAAGCACGGAGTCTTAACAATAATTTGCCCCAAAAAAGAGCAGTTCAAACCCAGGCTGATTAAGATCAAGTCTTAGTAGTCAAAAAAGGCGGGATAGAGCAAGCGTGAAGCTCTCCCGGCCTTTTTTCTGCCGGGCTAACCTCCTTTCCGAAATTATCTCTTCCCAACGGAGAATGCTTATGAAGCTAATAAAGTTCAGGCGCTTCTTCGGTTCGCAGACATCGCTGGGCATGTCGGGAATCCTGCAAAACCTGCAGAACCTGATCGTGATCGCCCTGTGCCTGCTGATGTTTTGGATCATGCTGGTGCAGATTTATCAGACCAGCCTGGAGACCCTCCAGGCCAAAAATTTTCGCACTATCGCCGGCCATTTAATCTATCTCTTTGTCCTGATCGAGCTCTTCCGGCTGATGATTTACTACCTGGAGGAACAGCGCATTTTGTTGGGGACCATCATCGAAGTGACCATTGTCAGTATGCTTCGGGAGGTGATCCTGGAGGGCGTTCTTACTATCAACTGGGAACGGATTCTGGCGCTCTGCGGCCTGATCCTCACCCTGGCTGCAACTTGGGCCATATACCGCCATCTGGAAAAAGGCCAAGACAAATTGCAGCAAATAACTTTTACAAAGGATTGATTCAGGGCTTACATGAGAAGTTACGCGGCCTTGCTATCTTGAATAAATCTCATTGATAACGAGGAGGCAGGAAATGGACATCAAGAAATGGATTCCCTGGAATTGGTTCAGAAAGGAAGAAGAGGATGCCGGCAAGACTTTGCCAGTGAAGCGTGAAACTACCCAGGAACGCAGAGGTGCACTCACCAGCCCTCTGCAACAGTTCCATCAGGAGATCGACCGGCTTTTCGAGCAGGCGTTTCGTGGTTTCGGACTGTCACCGTTCTGGCATGATCGGCCTTTACTGCCGCGCTTGGCCGCAGGTTTGCTCAAGCCTAGCCTGGATTTGGGCGCCACCGATAAGGAATATACTGTCACGGTGGAGTTACCCGGTGTGGATGAAAAGGATGTCAGACTGGAAATCGTCAACGACAACCTGATCATTCGTGGGGAAAAGAAGCAGGAGACGGAGGAGAAGGAGAAAAATTACTATCGGATGGAACGCTCCTACGGCTCCTTCGAGCGGGTGCTATCTTTACCGGAAGATGCTGACCAGGACGGCATAAAGGCGACCTTTAAAAAGGGAGTTTTAACCGTAACTCTGCCCCGAAAGGCATTGCCGGAATCGGATGTAAAGAAAATCGAGGTTAAAACCGGTTAGCCTGGATTTCCGGAACTGTCGAGGCCAAGCGGCTTTGATGCGGCGCGGCCTCGACAGTTCCGGTCTCAGTTTGCCGGTTTCTCAGTATGTACAGGAATGGTGAAATAAAAGGTTGACCCCTGTCCCGGCTCTGAATCCACCCAGATTCGCCCGCCATGCCGCTCTATGATCTTTTTGCAGACGGCCAGGCCGATCCCGGTTCCGGGATATTTGCTCTTATCGTGCAACCTTTCAAACATTAAGAAAATTCTCTCGCAATCCTTGGAACATATGCCAATACCGTTATCCTGAATAAAGAATCGCCATTCGTTTTCAAATCGTTCCGCGCCTACGCGAATTTCCAGTGGGCTGTCGCCGCGAAACTTGATGGCATTGGCGATCAGGTTTTGGAAAACGCGGGCAAGTTGGGTGGAATCAGCCATTACCTTAGGCAGAGGGTCCCTGTTAATCAAAACGCCGTTTTCCGCGATGGCTAATTTTAAGTCCTCCAGTACCTGGTCCAAAACTGCATTACAATCGGTCGATTTAAATTCTTGGCCCCGCGTGCTGATCCTGGAATATGACAGGATGTCGTCGATCATCTGCTCCATGCGTTTCACGGATTTCATGGCCTGATCTATATATTCTTCCCCTTTGGGGTCGATCTTGCCCTGGCAGCGTTTGGCAAGAAGTCCTAAAAATCCGGCCACCACATGGAGCGGCTCTCTCAGGTCGTGGGAGACTGAATAGGCGAATTGCTCCAAGTCGGCATTGGACCTGGCCAATTCGTTAGCTTTGAGCGCCAGTGCCCTTTCCGCTTGCTTTCGTCCTTCAATTTCCTCCCTTAACTTTTCATTCGCGGTGGCGAGTTCCGCGGTCCGCTCTTGAACCCGTTTTTCCAGTTCGGCATGGGCTTTTTTCAGGGTTTCTTCAGCCTGCCTGCGGACTGTGATATCTTCGATGGCCAGGAGTATGAGTTGGGAGCGCTTTCCTTTTTGTTCAATTTGTCTGGCATTGAGGAGCATCGTCTTTCGGCCGATGGTCGGGAAGACGTGATCCACCTCGAACCCTTCAAAGGTGGCATTCTCAGGAATAATCTCCTCCAGCAATTCTCGCAGCTTAGGGATATCCCACTGCCGGTTGCCAAGATCGTAGATGAACCGGCCTTCGGTTTCTTTGGGGTTCACCTGAAAGGTCTGGTAAAAGGATTTATTTGCCGAGACAACCTTTAAATCCCCGTCCAGTACGATCAAAGGTTCGCGTACCGTCTCGACCACGCTCTGGGCGTAATCCAGGGCTTCCCTCAATTGCTCTTCTATGATGGCACACTCGCCTGTAGAATTTGTTCCAGACATTGTGACAAGAGCCCATATTTCCTAAACTGGAAACCGCCCCAGGGCGGTATTTTCCCATCAAGTGGGGGGACAAACCACTTTCTGTAGATTAAGCAAATACTGCCTGGCTGCCAGCGCTGCCTTGGCCCCCTCGCCCGCAGCGATGATAATCCTTTTGCCAAAGGTGTCGGTCACGTCCCCGGCGGCGAAGATACCGGGGCAAGAAGTGGAGCAGTCGCGATTGATGAGAATCTCCCGTCGTTCATTAAGTTTCACCAGGGGGGCTGCCACGGAGGAGTTGGGCACCAGGCCCACGGCTACAAATGCCCCCTTGGCCGGCAAGGCCAGGGTTTCAACGTCCCCTATTTTCTTTATGGTAACTCCGTTAAGGGTTTGGTCGCCGGTGAATTCGAGAACCTTATACCCAATATAAGTTTTTAAGTTGGCCAGGCAAAGAACCCGTTCCACCACTGCCGGGTCTGCGGTCGGTTCCGAGTGGGAGATGAGGTATATGTTACTGGCTATGGTGTGCAGGTTCTCCACGACCTGGAAGGCCGAATTGCCGCCGCCAATGACTACTGCACCTTCTCCCTCCACAAAAGACAGCCCCTGGATGGCCCCATAAAAAATGCCTTTCCTGAGGAACTTTTCCTCTCCGGGCACTCCGAGCCGCCTGCGGGTCATGCCGGTGGCGATGATGAGGGCCTTGGCGGTGTAGGTGGCCATTTCGGAGGTGGTTATCTTAAACCCTCCTTCCTGGGGCTCGATTTTCTCCACCTCACTAAGCAAGTGATCGATATAATGAGAACAGAAAAGTTGTTCCTTGAACTTCTCGATCAGCTCCGGTCCGGTGACGAAGTCGAAGCCCATATAATTCTCGATTTTGGTGCTGTCAACCGCCTGACCGCCGAGGTCCTTGGCCACCAGCAGAGAATCCATTTTCAGCGTAGCGGCATAAACCCCCGCGGTCAGGCCCGCTGGCCCCCCGCCTATGATGATCAGTTCATAGTCGTTGCGGGCGCAGGAACGCTTTTCCAGGAAACTGTCCTTGCATCCTTCGGAACAGAAATAGAAGATAACGCCATCGCACTCGGCGGTGATGGCTTCTTTCTCCTTTACTTCTTTATGGCAGACTGGATCTCGTTTCATAATTCTTTTTCAGGGGATATCAGTCATCTTTTAATCTCATAAATTAAGCATCTTTATATGAGAATCAAGAACTTAGCCTTGAAGAAATTCATAGCCTTGACAAAATTTTGGCAGCAGGTTGTGGCTCGGCCCTCCTCCGGTCTGTATGGGCATATAGTCCTTTCCGTCGATCCCCTTATAAAAAATCATCTGCCTATCTGGAGATCGCTCAAGCCAGGATTTATTATATGGAGAGAATTTAATCTTCTAGGCCATCTCTCTTAAGGTGTTTTTCACCGTGAGTTCTGAGGATTGAATGCGATTTGATCCCCATATATTCGATAAAATCTGTGCTGAAAAAAGAGGGAGCGATCGGGCGACCCTGGAAAACATCATCACCCTTGCCGTGGAAATTGCCCGGGAAGGCAGGGAAGGCAGAAAAATCGGCACTCTCTTTGTCGTCTTCGATTCCGATGCGGTTCTTCAACGCTCCAGGTGTCTTATTTTAGATCCATTGGCGGGACATCCGGACGGCAAGAAGAGGATTGATGATCCTGATGTGAGGGAGACTATTAAGGAACTGGCCCAATTGGATGGGGCCTTTATCGTCTCGAATTCCGGTATCGTAATCTCCGCCTGTCGATACATCAATGCTTCTTCGCAAGGGATAACTCTGCCGCTCGGACTTGGCTCCCGCCATATGGCCGCCGCTTCCATAACCAAAGAGACCGAGGCTATTGCAGTCGTTGTCTCGGAAAGCTCTATCGTTCGGGTGTTTGACAGAGGAGCGCTTGTTTCGGAAATCATACCAGAGCTATGGATGCTAAGTCGCTTCAGCCCTCACTTAGCGCAACCTTACTTGGAACAAACTAAAGATCATGTTACGATTCTTAGCAAAGAATAATTGAAATAATCTTTTCTCAGGTTCTGAGCCATAAGCCTTTACGGTCGCTATCGAGCCTGTGGGTACACCTCGGGAGGACTGGCAGGCTGGCGAGTAGGTTGGGTTCAATTTGGGGAGTCCCCGATTCTTAAAAAAAGCCTTTCTTACCGAAGCGTTTCTAAATACAGTAAAAACACAAGCTCTCTTCTATCAAAGTTCGCTAATAGGCATAGCGGTCACTCCCGGCGCCAGGGGCAGGCGCACTTCCCCGGGGTGAATTACATAGCCGGGGTCAACCTGATCCTCCAAGTCTTTTTGGAAGGCCGTGAGGTTGCGGGCCATGGCCGATCGAGGGGGGCGGAGAGTTTAACCTCGATCGGGATCAAGCGCCCCCCCCCGGATAGCACGATATCCACCTCGGCGCCGGCCGCGGTGCGCCAAAAGTACACTTGGGGATCCTGGCCCCGGTGAATGATGGTCTCTACGATTTCCATGAGAACCGCGGTTTCGAAGAAGGCCCCACCCATGGGCCCGGTGGCAGCGTGTTCCGGGGCTTTGAGGCCGGTCAGGTGGCAAAGAGTGCCCACATCCGAAAAATAGACCTTGGGAGACTTGACTAGGCGCTTGCGCACATTAAACTGTTTTCACCAATTGGTGAAAATACTAAAATAAGTGAAAAAGGGAGTTGACTGGAGACAAATTTCACTATAAATTATATTTTCAGCAAATGGTGAAAAGGTAATTAAAAGTGAAAATATCTGAACGAGAACTAGCCAAGCGGGTGGAAGAGGCCCTATTTTCCTGTTTAGAAAGGGTCCCTTTCCTCAAAATTAAGGATATTGAGCAAGAGCGCGGTCAAAAAGCCGCCAAGCCCGACCTTTTGATCATCTTAGAGGGTCCTGAAGGGAGCCGGACCTTTATGGCTGAAGTTAAGAAAACCGGCCAGCCACGAGTCGCTCGGGAAGCTGTAAACCAGCTTCTGAGTCTTTCCCAGGCATTTCCCCAGGCTTTACCCGTATTCATTGCTCCCTACATTTCCCCCACAGCTGCTGAAATCTGCGAAAAAGCAGGAGTCGGATACATAGATTTATCCGGTAATTGCCGGCTTTGCTTTCAAGAGGTTTATATTGAGAAGACGGGCAATCCCAATATTTTTTCCGAGAAGAGAGACTTACGTTCCTTGTATTCTCCGAAAGCGGAAAACGTTTTACGGGTGCTCCTTTTGGCTCCAGGGAAAGCCTGGAAAATCCAGGAACTTGCTGAAGAGGCAGGGGTAAGCGTTGGACTGGTTGCCAAAGTAAAAAGTCTCCTAGTCAACCGCGAATGGCTAAGTGAAGCCAATGGCTTGGCAATAGCTGAACCGGAAAAGCTTTTATCTGAGTGGGCCAAAAATTATAATTTCCGTAAAAATTTAGTGCGAGACTATTATTCTCTGAAAAGTATCCCGGAGATAGAAGTTGAGTTGGCCAAATTGTGTCAGAAAGAGAAGCTAACTTATGCGCTGACCTCCTTCTCCGGGGCTGCCAGACTGGCTCCTGCGGTGCGTTATCAACGAGTCTTCGCTTATATGGAGGAAACGGAAAAGGATATTGCCGGGTTGCTCAATTTGAAAGAGGTGTCCAGCGGTGCTAATGTCAGTCTGTTGACTCCCTATGATGAGGGAGTGTTTTATGGGAGCCAGGTTATCGACGATGTCAGAATTGCTTCCACCATCCAGATTTATCTTGATCTAAAAACTTACCGCGGCCGCGGTGAGGAAGCCGCCGACATACTCCTTGAACAGGTTATCCGGAAAAAATGGCAACGAGAAAAGATTACAACGAAATAGCCGTAAAAGCCGCCCGATCGGTCCTATTGGAACTGGGACATCTCTTGGGTGAATACCGTGAAGATATTGTCCTGGTGGGAGGTTGGGTCCCGGAATTTATCTTCCCTGACAAGGTCAAACCGCACTGTGGCAGCATAGATGTGGATCTCGCCCTGGACCACCGCAAGCTACAGGAACAAGGATATAAATCCATCCAGAAACTTCTCCTGAGCAGAGGATATGAGCAAGGAAAGCAACCTTTCATATTTTATCGACGAGTTACTATAGAAAACCAAGAGGTTACGGTTGAGATTGACCTGTTAGCCGGAGAATATGAGGGGACCGGGAAGGGCCACCGCACTCAAAAGATGCAAGATATTCGGGCTCGCAAGGCTCGGGGATGCGATTTAGCCTTCGATATGTCTATGGAATTGCCTGTTGAAGGAGAACTTCCCGGAGGCGGGAGGGACTCCATAACAATTCGTGTAGCCTCGATAGTGCCCTTCTTGATCATGAAAGGCATGGCCTTGGAGGATCGCTTAAAGGAGAAGGATGCTTGGGACATCTATTACTGCATATTGAACTACCCCGGTGGACTCGATGCTTTGGTTGAAAAATTCAGACCTTATTTGCAACATGGATTGGTTCAAGAAGGACTGCAGAAAATCGCCAAACATTTTGCTTCAGAAAGCCAGGTAGGCCCTAAATATGTAGCTGATTTTGAAGAAATAACTGGTCCTGGAGAACGTGAAATGATGCAGCGAGATGCCTATGAGCGAGTCAATTACATTTTGAAAAAATTGAGTATCATAAGAGGATAAAAGGATAAAGGTCTTATACCATTTCAAGACGGCCTACCCGGTGTTGAGCATTTCCGGGGCTTTCAAAGCTTGAATTATAGAAGTTTTGGAAACTTGATAATGAGGCGAGATAATACTAAACTTTTTCCATATATCTCGATTCTGTTTCAAGCAGAACTATCCTTGGTACTTTCCGAAAACGTCTTTTTTAAAACATCAAGACCATTCATCCGATGGAAGTAGAAAGCCTCAAGCAAGGATCTTGACCTTCGACCTTATTAAGGGGTATTATTTCTTGGGGAGCAATTGAGATGAACAAGGCTAATGGTGGTAGCAGCCGTCCCGAAGCCGTGGTTTACGCCAGGGTATCTTCCAAGGAACAGGAGAAAGAGGGGTATTCCATTCCGGCTCAATTAAAACTGCTTAACTCCTATGCCGTGGACCAGGGGTACCGGATAGTTCAGGAATTTGTGGATGTAGAAACAGCGAAGAAAACCGGCCGCCCCGGGTTTAATTCCATGGTGGAATTCTTTAAAAAACAAATCAAAGGTAAATCCCCTAAAGAGCCTTGCCACATCCTTTTAGTAGAGAAAACCGACCGTCTTTACCGTAACTTAAAGGACTGGGTGACCATCGATGATTTAAATCTGGACATCCATTTTGTGAAGGAGAACGTTGTTCTTTCAAAGGATTCCCGTTCCTCTGAAAAGTTCATGCATGGTATCAAAGTATTGATGGCTAAAAACTATATTGACAATCTCTCCGAAGAAACCAAGAAAGGAATGCTGGAAAAAGCAGAGCAAGGGATTTTCCCTTCTTTCGCTCCCTTGGGCTACATCAACGTAGAATGTGGGGGCAAGCGAATTATTCAGATAGACCCGGAAATTGCACCATTTGTCAGGCAATTGTTTGAATGGTATGCCACGGGCAATTACTCCCTTCTGGAAATAAATCATAAAATTCAATCAGAAGGGTTCGGGTATCGCAAGACCGGTAGGAAAATCCCCAAGAGCGTTGTCCATAAAATTTTGACTAATCCCTTATACTACGGGGATTTCAACTGGGGCGGGAAGCATTACCACGGCACCCATGAGCCCATAGTGAGCAAGGAACTTTTTGACCGGGTCCAAGAGGTATTGGTCGAGAAGGGGCGCCGGCGCACACGTCAGCAAAAGCATCATTGGGCTTTCCAAGGATTGGTGTCTTGTGGACACTGTGGTTGCGCCCTCGTCGGGGAGTTAAAGAAGGGACGATATATTTATTATCATTGCACCGGGTATAGGGGGAAATGCCCGGAAAAATATGTGCGAGAAGAGGAATTGGCGGAGCATTTCGGCGAAGCCTTGCGTGCCCTTAAACTGGACGTCAAGGTGCATTCCTGGATAGTAAGCGCCTTAAAAGGCAGCCATAAAGACGAAAAACGTTACCACGACCAGATTGTTGGTAATCTCCAGAAACAATATTCAAAGCTCCAGGATCGTCTTGACGCCATGTATATTGACAAATTGGACGGGAAGATCGCCCAGGAATTTTTTGACCGGAAAAGCGAAGAATGGCGGAGAGAGCAGGCGGATATTTTGCGGAAAATCGAGAAACACCAAAATGCCAATACGGCCTACCTGGAAGAGGGCGCCCGCATTCTCGAACTGGCGCAACATGCTGTTATTCTTTATGAAAAGCAGGATATGCCCGAAAAGCGCCGTTTGCTCAATTTTGTACTCTCGAACTCCTCCTGGAAGGATGGCAGGCTCATCCCTGGCTACCGAAAACCCTTTGATTTACTGGCAGTTACCAATCTGGCCTACCAAAAGGAAAAGGCCCTCTCTCCTGCGAAAGACGGCCTTTTTGAGATCTGGCTCCCCGGGACGGACTCGAACCGCCGACCAAGTGGTTAACAGCCACCCGCTCTACCTGCTGAGCTACCGGGGAGTATCTATTTGGCTGGGGGACTAGGATTCGAACCTAGATAGGCAGATCCAGAGTCTGCAGTCCTGCCGTTGGACGATCCCCCAAGCACACTATAATTTATATGCAGGTCACAGACTTTTGTCAAGGATCGCCCCTCTTTCCCTGGCCCCAAAAAAGTCAGGGAAGCGACGAGGACCACCAGCGGGCAGGAAAAGAACCTGCAACTTTAGCGCCGAGGCGGCGGGGATACTCTCCCATTGAGGCTCTGCCCGGCCCGGAATCCGGGAGAAAAACTTGATTTTTGCCAGCTATCCGCCTATTCTGCCTGCCGATGGAATGACCTCCGAAAAATCTGGAAAAGATGCTGGACGATGGCAAACTGCAGAGCAAGCGGTATTGCGGGGCGGGCGTTGAAAATGGCGGGATAATCTTCTCTTTGGCCTTGGTCATGCTGGCTGCCTGGCCCCCTCCCCCGGCCCGGGCCCTGGGAGTGTGGGGACCGGAGAAAAAAGAGGTAGTCGCCCGAGAATATGGCAATATCTGGGTCGGCCTGGGATATCTCACCGGGGATGTCACCTATCAGATCGGCGGCAAGGCCAGGGGGACCACCTTTGGGGGCAAGACAGACTCACTAAAAACCCTTTTCCCCTTAAGCGAATTGAAGTGGCCCCTGGATGCACTGATGTTTTCCGTGGGTGGGGAGCTGCGCTTTCTCCAGAAAGGCGAACTGCGGCTGGCCTTTTCCAAGGATTTGACGGATCAGCCTGGAAAATTGGCAGATAGTGATTGGGAAGACCGTACACCCTCTCCCGGCACTGGTTTTTGCATCTGTCTGGAGATTGGCTGTGGCTCCGGGCCAACGGCATGGACGAGAATTGGCAGACTTTTGGCAACATTTATAGCAACACCTGGTCCATCGAGCACCGGATTACCAGTACCCAATTGGGTATCCGCGGGGGCGTCGGTTTTCGATTTTAATGCGGCTATGTGGCTTCTCAGGCCTGCTGGCCATTTCCTGTTGGCGCCAGTTGCCGGTAAACCAGGAAAAAGACAGGGATGGCGGCCAACTGGGTCAACACGGAAAAGGCGATGAGCGCGGCCAGGGAGAGGTCATACAAATACCCCATCAACACGCTCCCCAGCAGCCAAAAGCAGCCGAAGCCCGCGTGAAACAGGCCGAAGCCGGTGCCCCGGCGCTCTTTGGGGATCATCTCTGCCAGCGGCGCCTTGATGATGGATTCCAGGGCCCCCATGCCCACGCCCCAGAAGATCATGCCCGCCAGGGCCCAGTTAAACCCCCCCAGAAAGACCAGAGGTGCGCAGAGCGCGGACAGCAAAGGCACCACCGCCAGGAATCCCCGGCCTAGGCGGTCATAAAGCTTCCCCAGAATCAGGGCCGCGACTGCGTCCACGCCCATGGCCAGGGCATAGAGCAAAGGAATCCGGCTGGGCGAGGCCAACCCGGTTTTGCCGAAATGGTAGGCAATGAGGGGGAAATCGGCGTAGCCCGCGCCCATCAGCCCCGCGGCCAGAATATAGAGCCAGTAAGGGCGGCTGAACCCGGTGGTCTCCAGCCGGGGGGCGCTTACCTCCAGGTGCTGGGGGTGAGGGTAAAGGCGGGCGGAGAGCCCCAGCACCGCCAGGGCCACCAGGGCCGGCGCCAAAAGCGCGGCAAAGCCGGCCCGGTAGCCGCCTTTGAGATAAATGATCCCGGCCACCAGGAGCGGCCCTGCGACCGCACCGATCTGGTCCATGGCTTCATGGAAGCCGAACCCCCAGCCCGGTCCCACCCGGGAGGCGGCGTGGGAGAGCATGGCGTCCCGGGCCGGGGTGCGCAGGGCCCGGCCCAGGCGTTCGACGATGAGGAGGCCGGCCGCCACTTCCCAGCGCCAGGCCAGGGCCAGCACGGGCACCGCCAGCAGGTTGAAGGCGTAGCCGACAAAACTGATGGGCCAGTATTTGCCCATCCGATCGGTCCAAAAGCCGGAGACGAACCGCAGGGCGTAGCCGATGAATTCCCCCAGGCCCGCCACCACCCCCACCACCAGGGCGCTGGCCTGGAGCATCCCCAGAAAGGGGCCGCTGATGGACCGGGCCCCCTCGTAGGTGAGGTCACTGAACAGGCTGACCACCCCCACTAGGATGATGAACTTCCAGGCCGCGGTCAGGGATAGGTCCCGGTTGATCATAATTTATATTTTAAGATGCGCCCGGCGGTGGGGAAAGGGGGGAGGAATTTATGTCTCAAAATCTCCCAATGATTCAGGAGCATGCCCAGCAAGCCGGGCGGGGGAACTGGATCAGCGGCTGGGGGCCATCCTCCAGTCCGAGGCGGAACTGCTGAACTTAAGGGCGCGTCTTACTGCGTCCTGGCCGGATTAACAAATCCTCTGGGAAAGGGGGCAATGCCCGGCAATGCGACCTTGACACCCAAGTAATCGCGTCTTATCTGATAATTAAGGAATTGCCCAACAGCTCATGCGAGGAGGCGGCAATGAAAGACTATGAGGAAATCCTGCGGAAAAAGGGACTCCCTAACGTCGGGCAAATAGTACGCAGTAAAAAGTACGGCACCCGCTGGCGGGTCATGGAGAAACGGGAAACCTGGCAAACCATCGAAGATGACCCCGAGACCAAAGAACCCCGCCTGCTGCCGGCCATTTATCTCGCTTACTGGCGCATCCAGGAGGGCGTGCCCCCGGGGGTCGGGAAGATGATGGGTTATCTTTATACCCTCTACGATAACACCTTTGAGAGCAACTGGGATATCGTCTCCTAGTTAATGCCTTGATTGCTTAGTTTGGTCGACGCAAAGGCCGCAGCCGCGGCCTTTTTGTTGTTTCCAGCCATGGCCCCCGGCTGGCCGCCTAGAAAAAATCCAGATCTCCTCATACTTACCAGTCTTTTTTTCTTTACTTGACATGCCGGAGAATGTACTCCCTAGTGAGAACAAGCGTATTATCCTGCAGGAGTCAAACTATCCCTGGTCTTTGAGGGCGGACTATGAGTATTCGCACCCATCTTCTGCTGTCGTATCTGGGCTTGATTCTGCTGCTGACTCTAGGCATGTGGGCCGCGACCAATTGGGTGATGGAAAAAATTACCCAGGGCAACCTGCGCTTTGCCGAGGATGGGGTGATGGCCATCACCGCCGCCGACTATCAAATGGCCAAGCAGATTCTCACCAATTATGGCGAATATATCATTGAAGACAAGGCTCAGGACGTGGCGCGGGAACTATCCTTGGCGCTGGCTGGCCGGAAGAACCTTAATTACCAAGAGCTGCGCCGGGACCCCAAAATCCGGCGCCTTGCCATCCAAACCATCTATACCGCCCAGGGCCCGGCAGGCTATACCGATTTATACGACCGCCACGGCTATATCCTCTTTCACCCCGACTCCAAGGTGGAAGGCCACAATCAACTGGATTGGGAGAAACAATATCCCCAAACCACGGAGATGATCAAGCGTTCTTTCAAAGAAGACCGGGTCGCTGGTTATTACAATTTCTTTGACAAAAACGGGAAGGAAAGACAACGCTACTCGGTCCGGATTCACGTGCCCGGGACGCCTTTCGTGGTCGCGGCCATCGTCAACATCGATGAATACTTTCTCCCCACCCAAAAGAAGATGCGCCAGGCCTCCCTGCAAATCATCCAGGAAGCGGAGCATTCCATCAAGCTGCATTCCCGGAAGCTGGAACGGATGGCCAAGATCGGGGGCCTGGTCGGCGGGGCGTCTTTTTCTCTCCTGGCCGCCTTGTTCGGCCTGTATTTTGCCGCGTCCATTTCCGGGCCCCTGCGGCGGCTGCAAAAAGGGGTGAAGGAAGTGGGGGAGGGCAACTTCGCAGTGGCCGTTCCCGAAAAAGGGGTCAAAGAAGTGGTCCACCTGGCCCAATCCTTCAACCAGTTAGGAGAGCAGCTCACGGAATATATCGCTAAGCGGGATTTTATCCGGGACACCTTCGGCCGCTACGTCACCCAGGAAGTGGTCAAACGCCTCCTGGAATCGGAAGAGGCCCTGGAATTGGGCGGCGAGACCCGGGAAGTGACCATCCTCATCTCGGACCTGCGGGGCTTCACCGCCCTGACCGCGGATATGGAGCCCGAAGAGGTGGTGACTTTTCTCAACCGCTATTTAGCCCGGATGATCGAAATTCTCACGGATCACCACGCAGTGATTGATGAGATCCTCGGCGACGGTATCCTGGCCTTTTTCGGCGCGCCCGAACCCATGGAGGACCATCCGGTGAGGGCCGTGGCCTGCGCCCTGGCCATGGAGGCGGCCATGGAGGAAGTCAACGCCCAGAACCATGCCGACGGCCTCCCTCACCTGGAGATGGGCATTGCCGTCAATACCGGAGAGGTGGTGGTGGGCAACATCGGCTCGGAGAGAAGGACCAAATACAGCATCGTCGGCGCCCATGTGAACCTCGCCTCCCGCATCGAAGCCTTTGCGGTGGGCGGCCAGGTGCTCATCGGCCCCACCACTTTCCTGCGGGTGCGGGACCACATCAAAGTGGGAGAAACATTAATGGTGAAAATGAAGGGGGTTCCCGGCCAGACCGCCCTGTATGAGGTGTTGGGAATTGGGGAGCCTTACAATATTCACCTGCCGGAACGCTATGAAACCCTGACGCCGCTGGCCGCCATGATCCCCGTCCACCTGCAGCGCATCTCTGAAAAAATCGTCATCGGCGAAACCGAGAACGCCTGGATCACCCATCTTTCCGAAACTTCCGCCGCCATTCACTTGGAAGGAGAAATGGGGGAATGGGAAGACGTCTGCCTCCTCCTCCTGGACGAAAACGGCCGGGAAATCCCCAAGAGGATCTTCGGCAAGGTCACCATCGTTAAAGCTGGTGCCGGGAACGAGAAGGACGCCCAAATCCGCTTCACTTCCGTGGACCCGGAGATTTACCCCTTTATTCTCAAGGCCATCGGTAGGGGGTAGTTTCTTATTCCGAAAAGCCTCCCGGCTTTCATATGACTGTCCTGAAAAGTTCAAAGTTCAATGTTCAATGTTCAATGTTAACTGCCGGTAACTTTTCATAATTTATGGGTGAGCCAATGGCTCATGAGGAACTGCTTCGAAAAGTTACTGAGCGGTAGCACAGGCTTTCCAGCCTGTGCGGATACCGGGCGGGCGAGACGCCCGCACCTACGATTCTTTTCATGCTTTGTGGGTGGGGTGGCCGTCCCTGGCCGCCGAGCGCTTGGCGGGCACGTAGGCCCGCCCCACCTTCATAATTTAAGTGTGCGCCAATGGTACATGAGGAACTGCTTTGAAAAGTTCTTTTGCTTGATGGCACAGGCGTCTCGCCTGGGCGATACGGAGGCGGGCGACGAGGCCTCCTCGTTCCCAAGCTCCTGCTCTCTGCCGAAGCTCCAGCGTCTGCAACCCGCTTCGCCGGCTAAGGATTTTCCCTGGAAATGACGATCAGGATCAAGGATAATTAATCCCAGAAAAAAGATTATGCGCCGCTTTTTCTCCACCATCCTGATGGTGTTCCTGTTGACCGCGCCTTTTCCGGCTGCTCCTGCCGCGGCCGGGGCCAAGGTCACCTTTATCCCCCAATGGGCCCCCCAATCCCAATTTGCCGGCTATTACGTCGCCCATGACAAAGGCTTTTATGCCGCCCGGGGCCTGGACGTGAAAATTTTGCAGGGAGGGCCGGATTTCCCTCCTTCCGAATTATTGCCCGCGGGCAAGGCCGATTTCGGCACTATGTTTCTTACTACCGCCATTGTGAGAAGGGCCAAAGGCTCCAAGATCATTAATATTGGCCAGATTGTGCAACGCTCGGCCCTCATGCTGGTGGCCAGGAAGTCCAGCGGCATCAAGGTCCCGGCGGATATGAACGGCAAAAAAGTGGCCCTGTGGGGGGAGGAGTTTCAGATTCAGCCCCGGGCCTTTTTTCAGCAACAACACCTGACCGTCAAAATCCTCCAGCAGGGCACCACCATGAACCTGTTCTTACGGGGCGGCGTGGATGTCGCCTCGGCCATGTGGTACAACGAGTACTACCGGATCCTCCAGGCCGGGATTAATCCCGAAGAACTGACCACCTTTCTCCTGGCCGACTACGGCCTGAATTTTCCCGAAGACGGTATCTACTGCCTGGAGTCCACTTTTCAGAAAGACCCCCGCAGGTGTATTAATTTTGTCCAGGCCTCCATTGCCGGCTGGCAGTATGCCTTTGCCCACCAAGACGAAGCCCTGGATATCGTCATGAAATACGTCAACGCCGCCAATCTGCCCACCAACCGGCCGCAGCAGAAGTGGATGCTGGAGCGCATGCAGGACATCATCCTCCCCCCCGGAGGAAAAATCCCCCTGGGGACTCTGGAGGAGGCCACCTACGAGAAGGTGGCCCGGGAGCTGAAAAACTACGGCTTTATTGAAAAGATCCCGGATTTTCACCAGTTTTACCACAATTGTGAGTCCCCCCATGAAAAATAGCGGCCTGGCCACCCGTCTCACCATCTTCATTCTCACCAGCACGGCCATAATTTTTGTGGCGACCTTGACTTATAATTACTATTCCGGCAAGGCCACCATCATGAAAGACGCGTTGACCAACGCCAAGAACCTGGCCCTGGCCACCGGCAACAAGATTGAGGTCACCTTGCAGGGGGTGGAAAAGATTCCCCGCATTCTGGCCACCATCCTGGAAGAGCAGCCCTTTTCCCAGAAAGACCTGTTGCGCCTGATGAACCGGGCCCTGGTTAATAATCCCGAAATTTACGGCATTTCCGTCTCTTTCGAACCTTTTGCCGTGGACCCCAAGCGCTATTATTTCGCCCCATATGTCTACCGGGATCAAGGCAAGATCAAGCTCATCTATTTAGGGAACGACACCTACCGCTATTTCTTTTTGGATTGGTACCAAATCCCCAAGGAACTCCGGTGCCCCATGTGGAGTGAACCCTATTTCGACGAGGGCGCGGGCAACATTGTCATGGCCACTTATTCGGTGCCTTTTTACCGGGAAAAAGAGGGGCGCAAAGAGGTATGGGGGGTGGCCACCGCGGATATCTCCCTCATGGGCCTGGAACAGCTGGTGGGGTCCGTAAAAATCTACCGGACCGGTTACGCCTTTCTCGTCTCCCAAAATGGGCGCCTCCTCACCCATCCCAATGAAAAATTGATCATGCGGGAAAGTATGTTCAGCCTGGCCGTAAGCGAACACGACCCGCAGCTGCGGCAGATCGGCCGGGATATGATCCGGGGCGGCCATGGCTTTGTGCCGGTTAATGACTTTGTCTCCCGGGAAAAATCCTGGATGTATTATACCCCCTTAGGCACCTCCGGCCTGACCCTGGGGGTCATCTTCCCGGAGAATGAATTGTTCGCCGGCGTGCGGCGTCTGAGCCAAAGGTTGATCATTATCGGCTTCGTGGGTTTGATCTTCCTGGGGGTGGTGATCACCCTCCTGTCCCGGGGCATTACCAAACCTTTGCGGGTCCTGGCCCAGACTACCGCGGCCCTGGGCCACGGGGATTTCTCCGTCACCGTGCCGGAAACCGGCGCCAAAGAAGTCCGGCAGTTGGCCCACTCTTTCAACGAATTGGGGCTGCAGCTCACGGATTACATGGAAAAGCGGGACTTCATCCGGGACACCTTCGGCCGCTATGTCACCCAGGAAGTGGTGAAACGGCTCCTGGAATCCGAAGAAGCCCTGGCCCTGGGGGGAGAGACCCGGGAAGTGACGCTGCTCTTCTCCGACCTCCGGGGCTTCACCGCGCTCACCGCGGACATGGACCCGGAGCAGGTCATCACCTTCCTCAACCGCTACCTGGAGAGAATGATCGAGATCCTCCTGGATTACCGGGCGGTGATCGATGAAATTATGGGCGACGGCATCCTCGCCTTTTTCGGCGCGCCTGAGCCCCTGGAGGACCATCCGGCCCGGGCCGTGGCCTGCGCCCTGGCCATGCAGGGGGCCATGGAGGGCATCAACGCCGCCAACGCCGCGGACGGCATGCCCTATCTGGAGATGGGCATCGCCGTGAACACCGGCACCGTGGTGGTGGGCAACATCGGCTCGGAAAAGCGCACCAAATACAGCGTGGTGGGCGCGGACGTGAATTTCGCCTCCCGCATCGAATCCTACGCGGTGGGCGGCCAGGTGCTCATCGGCCCCGCTACCCATTGGCGCATCAAAGACATCGTCGAGGTGGGCGAGGTCATCCGGGCGGAGATGAAAGGCGTGCCGGAACCGGCCACCCTGTATGAGGTCAGGGCCATCCACGGCCCTTACAACCTGCGCCTCCAGGAACGGCGGGAGGCCCTGGCGCCCCTGGCCCAAAGCCTGCCGGTGCAGATTTACCACATCAAAAACAAGATCATCACCGGAGCCACCAGCCGCGCCTGGATCACCCAACTCTCCGACACCGGCGCGGTCATCAATTTCGAGGGCGAGCTGACGGCCTGGGAGGACGTGCGCCTCCACCTCCTGGACGCCCAGGGGCAAGAAGTCCCCGGCAAGATCTACGGCAAGGTGATTGCCGTGTCGCCCGGCTCCGGCGACAGCCACGAAGCCCACCTCCGCTTTACCTCCGTCTCCCCGGAGAGCCGGGAGGTCATCAGCGCGGCCCTGGTGAAAGAATAAGCAGGGCGCCTCAGAAAAGGTATTAATATCAAGTCGCAACCTAACGTCAAATTTTCTGTAGGGGCGGACCCAGGTGTCCGCCCCCGCGCTCGCAAATTCCGCTGCGTCGTATTTCTATGATCACCTTGTTTTTTGGTGATCGGAAGATGGTGTTTTTGCGCGCGCCTGGGGGGCACACACGGGTGCCCCCCTACGAAACCCCCGCCGTTTTACGGCAACTCGTATAAGAGGCCGCCCTGACTGCCGCCGGGCTCTCTCAGGCAAGGGGGAAACTGATGAAAATTATCAGGGGCATTACGGGGCTGTTGCTAGTGCTGATGTGGCTGATGTTTGCTGGCGCACCTTGCTGCCTGGCTGCGGAAAAGCTCACCTTGAACGATGCCTGGCAAGTGATCAAGACCAAAAAGTTCATCGATCTCACCCACGCCTTCGCCCCGGGAATTCCCCATTGGCCGGGCTTCCCCGACGAAAAGCGGGAAACCCTGTACTGGCATGAACCGGGGAAGGGAAAATTGGGGAGCGGCTTTTTTGCCCAGTCCTTCACGCACGTGGGTCAGTGGGGGACCCACGTGGACCCGCCGGCCCACTTTGCCAAAGGCGGGCGCACGGTGGATCAGATCGGCGTCAAAGAAATGCTCCTGCCTCTGGTGGTCCTTGATGTGCACGAGAAGGTGGCTAAAAACTCCGATTATACCATCAGCCTGAGCGACGTTAAAGACTGGGAAAAGCGCCACGGCCCCGTCCCGGAGGGGGCTTTTGTGGCCCTGCGCACCGACTGGTCCAAGCGCTGGCCGGATATGCAGGCCATGGAGAACAAGGATGCCCGGGGGGTGGCCCACTATCCGGGCTGGAGTCTGGAAGTCTTGAAGTATCTTTATGAAACCCGCAAGATTACGGCTTCAGGGCATGAGACCACGGATACGGACCCGGGGCTGGCCACCTCCAAAGGCGACTATTCTTTAGAGACTTATACCAAGTTGCCATCTAATGAGTAATATGGTAGACTGCCCAAAAAATTTTCAAGGGGGCAGTCATGGGAAAAGTTACCAAGTGCATCGCCCACCTTTCCAAGGAGGAGATTCAGGATAAGATC
>JAKAKP010000099.1 GCA_021813445.1 Deltaproteobacteria bacterium | reverse complement strand
CCAGGGACCTGAGGTCCCTGCCCTCCCCCCACGCCCCCCTCCCAACCCGCATATATTTTTCTAAAAGGCAAAAGTGCCTTTTTAAAAAAGTGTATGGGATTGGGGGAAGGGGTGTGGGGGAGGAGGTAAGGGCCCGCGGCCCTTAGCCCCCTTCCCCACAAATCCTTACACGGCCTGGACTTCTTTCAGGCCGGGGACTTCTTTCAGGAGCATCCGTTCGACCCCTTGTTTCAGGGTCATCTGGGACATGGGGCAGCCTTTGCAGGCGCCGGTGAGGCGCACTTTCACCACGCCGTCGGTGATCTCCACGAGTTGGATATCGCCGCCGTCCCGCTGCAACAGGGGACGGATTTTTTCCAGGGCTTTTTCCACTGCTTCTTTCACTGGGGTCCTCCAAAAAATAGTCTTCGAATCATGATAACTTTTGGCGCCTGGAATGTAAAGCACTTGTGCCCCGGGGCCCAGGAATACGGCGTGGGCGCGGGCCTGGGGCTCTTCCTCCTACCTCGGGTTTCAGTATAATCTCTCCCCCGTGCTCTCCGGAGGCCATCCCGGGAACGGATAATCTCCCGGTCCACCTTGCCAACCAGGGTGAACTCCATTATATTTTAAGAGGTTAAATAGCGGCATAAGCATCGCTTCGAGGTGAGCATGGCAGGACAAGATACCAGACCGAATACCCGGATTTCCCTGTGGTATTTTCTGGCGCTGCTGGTGATCATGTTGCTGGCGCAGCAATATTTGGCGGCCCCCAAGCAGGAAGGCATCAGTTACAGCGACTTTCGCAAATTGGTGGAGATCAAAGGCGTAGATGACCTGGTGATCAGCACGGACAAGATCGAAGGCAAGCTCCTGCCCGCAGGCATTGAATATCTCAGCAAGGCCCGAAAAGATCCGAAGTTGGCCGAAAAGTTGAAGGAGCAGTACAAAAAGGAACCCCAGTTTTCCACGGTGCGCATGGACGACCCGGACCTCATCAAGATCCTGGAGAAGCAGGGGCTCAAGTATCGGGCCGTCCAGGAAAGGACCTGGGTTACTTCCCTCCTGTCCTGGGTTTTGCCCATGCTGCTGCTGGTGGCCATCTGGGTCTACTTTTTCCGGAAAATCGGCACCGGCGCCGGGGGCCTGATGTCCGTGGGCAAAAGCAAGGCCAAGGTCTATGTGGAGGACGAAACCAAGGTCACCTTCCAGGATGTGGCCGGGGTGGAAGAGGCGGAAGAAGAGCTCAAGGAGATCATCGAGTTTTTAAAGACCCCGGCCAAGTTCCAGGCCCTGGGGGGCAACATCCCCAAGGGGGTGCTGGTGGTGGGGCCCCCGGGCACCGGCAAGACCCTGTTGGCCCGGGCGGTGGCCGGTGAGGCCGGAGTTCCCTTTTTGAGCCTGAGCGGCTCCGATTTCGTGGAGATGTTCGTGGGCGTGGGCGCGGCCCGGGTCCGGGACCTCTTTGCCCAGGCCCAGGAAAAGGCCCCCTGCATCATCTTCATCGACGAGTTGGACGCGGTGGGCAAGGCCCGGGGCTTGAGCCCCATGAGCGGTCCGGAGGAACGGGAAAACACCCTGAACCAGTTATTATCGGAGATGGACGGCTTCGACACCCGCAAAGGGGTGATCATCATGGCCGCCACCAACCGCCCGGAGATACTGGACCCGGCCTTGATCCGCCCCGGCCGCTTCGACCGCCACATCCTGGTGGACCGCCCCTCCTTGAAAGGCCGGGAAGAGATCCTGGCGATTCATACCCGCAGGGTCTTACTTTCTGAGGAGGTCAACCTGCATACCCTGGCGGCCCGCACCCCCGGCATGGTGGGCGCAGACCTGGCCAACATCGTCAACGAGGCGGCCCTGCTGGCGGCCCGGAAAAATAAGACCGCAGTGGAGATGGATGATTTCGAGGAGGCCATCGACCGGGTGGTGGCGGGCCTGGAGAAGCGCAACCGCATGATGAACCCCCGGGAGAAGGAGATCGTGGCCTACCACGAGACCGGCCACGCCCTGGTGGCCGAGGCCCTGCCCACCACCGACCCCGTGCACCGGGTCTCCATCATTCCCCGGGGCATCGGCGCTTTGGGCTACACCATGCAACTGCCCACCGAGGACCGCTACCTGATGACCAAAACCGAGCTGGAGGACCGCATGGCGGTGATGCTGGGGGGCCGGGTGGCGGAGGAGCTGCATTTCCAGGAGATCTCCACCGGGGCCCAGAACGACCTCTACCGGGCCACAGACATCGCGCGTTCCATGATCCGGGAATACGGCATGAGCGACAAACTGGGCCCCATCACCTTTGAACGGGAGCGGCGGCCTCTCTTCCTGGAAACCGCTATGCCCCCGGGCACCAAAGATTACAGCGAGGCCACGGCCCAGGAGATCGACCAGGAAGTTGCCAGCCTGGTGGAACGCGCCCACCGCCGGGCCACGGAGATCCTGGAGCAACGGCGGGAGACGCTGGAGAAGGTGGCCCGGGTCCTGTTGGAGAAAGAGGTGATAGAGGGAGATGAATTAAGGCAGTTTTTGAATAATACTGCCAACCGAGATTCCTCTTCTGACCACGATTAAATCGAGATCCATGGCCCATCAGGTTTTTGCCACCAGCGCCGCATTACAAGATTTCCTCCTTCAAAAGATTACGCCCGGGGTTCTGACCCTGGTGCCCCACCAGCGCCTGGCCCGCCAGGTGTGGCACCGGCAGCGGCAACGCAGCCTGGAGCAGGGCCTGGCCGCCTGGGAGCCGTTGCCCCTGGCTACTCTGGGGCACTGGCAGGCTGATCTCGTCCAATCCCTGTGGCTCCCGGAAACCCCGGCTTCCCCCCTGCAACGCCTGGTCTTCTGGCAACGGGCCTGGGACGCGGGGCCCCCTCTGGAGGGCCTGGCTCCCGACCTGGCCTGGGCCCAGGCCCTGGACGAGGCCTATGCCCTGCTCTGCCGCCACCGGCTCCTGTCCCTGGAGCCCGAGGCCCATGATTCCCCTCTGATTGCCTGGCGGCGGCGAGTAATGGCTATTTTCCAGGAAATCAGCCGGGAAGAAGGCTGCTTGACCGCCGCCGCATGGCCCGATTATCTCCTCCGGGGCCTGGACGCGGGCCGGCTGCAGCTGCCGGAGAAGCTGCAGGTGGTGGGCCTGGAGACGCCAGCGCCGGTGGAAGCGGCCTTCCTGGCGGCCGTAGCCCGGCGCATTCCCGTGGTGCTTCTGGGGCTGCAGGGGCATCCCCAGGTGGTGCGGCAGGCCGTGGTCCTGCCCGATAAAGGCCAGGAGCTGGAATGGGCCGCGGCCCGCCTGGTGGCCCTGGCCCAGGAGGGCATCCCCCTGCACCGCCTGGCCCTCACTGCCCTGGACCTGGCCGGCTACCTGCCGGAATTGCGGCGGCTGCTGGCGGAATTGCTGGGACCGCCCCAAACGGACCAGGGCGGGGCCTACAATTTTTCCCAGGGACCGGTCTTGGCAGAAACGCCGCTGTGGCACGCGGCCCTGCTGCCCCTGAGATTCCTGAGCGGCGGCGAATGTAGGCACGACTTGATCTCTCTCTTGCTTTCCCCCTATTACCCCTTCCAGGCGCAGCAGCCGCAGCTGGCCTTGTGGGACCGCCGCTTCCGGGAGCACCGGGGGGACCGGGGCTGGGAGGTGTTGCAGCGGCTGGCGGCCCAGGCGGACCTGGGAGAGGAGGCCCGAGAGGTGCTGGCCGTGCTGGACCGGGCCTGGCAGATGCTGCGGCCGGCCCCGGCCAGCGGCCGGGAATGGGCCGCACGGCTGAGCCAAGCCTGGCAGCTCTTGGGGTTTCCCCAGGGCTTGGCGGAGAGGGAGACGGGGCCTTGGAGCCAGATCTGCCATTTGCTCCAGGGCCTGGCAGGAACCCTGGCTGCCTCCTCCCTGACCATAGCGGAGTTTCAGGAATGGCTGACCCTGGGGGCCAGGGAGGTCATATTGCCCGGCGAGGGCTTCCAGGACGCGGGCCTCCAGGTTATGGGCCTGCTGGAGATGCGGGGCCTGGATTTCGACCAGGTGCTCTGCCTGGGCCTGAACTCCGGGGTCTTCCCGCCGCCGCCCCGGCCCCTGCCCCTGTTGAGCGCCCCGGAAAGGCAGAAAATCCTGGGAGGCACTTACCAAAGCCAGCACCTCTTTGCCCGGGAGGCTTTCGACGCCCTGCTGGCCGCGGCTCCCGGAATCACCCTGACCCGTCCCCGGCTGGTGGATCAGGAGGAATGCGTGGCCACCTCCATGTATTTGGGGGCCTGGCGGGAGGAGGAGATTTCGCCCCTCAGCCGGCCCCATCCGGCCTGGCTACGCTCCCCCGGGGTGCGGGCCGCGTTCGCCCCCGCAGCCGGGCCGATGTACGAGGACGAGGCCGCGCCCCCCATCGCCATGCCGCTCCCCCCCGAGGTTTCCCTGACCCAGGCGCAGACGGCCCTGGGCTGCCCCTGCCGTTTCCTGCTGGAAGTCCTCCTGGCTATCCGGGAACTCCCGGAAATCGAGGCCGGGCTCTCCCCCCAGGAGCGGGGCGACCGGTTGCATAAGGTGCTGGCCCGCTTTGCCGGGGATTTTAAGCAGATTCTCGAGGCCCATAATTGCTGGGGTGCGGAACAGGCGGCGCAGGCCCGGGAGCTGTTGGCGGCTGCGGCCCGCCGCCTCCTGGACGACCGGTTGGGCGACCTCCACTGGCAGGCGGAGTGGGACCGCTGGCTGGGGGAGGAGGGCCTGCTGTGGGAATGGCTGCGCCTGGAACGGGAGCGTTTCCACCAGGGCTGGCGCTGGCTGGCCCTGGAGGAGGGGTTCCAGGACCTCCAGGGGCCGGGCTGGCCTTTTAAGCTTAAGGGCCGCATCGACCGCATCGATTACCACCGGGACGAGGGGCTGGTCCTCTGGGATTACAAGACCGGGGAAGTCCCCAAGGCCCAGAAGGTCTTTGAGGACCTGGAAGAGTTCCAGCTCCCCGGCTATCTGGCTGCGGTCAAACAGGGGCGGGTGGACGCGGCCCCAGGCGAGGCGCCGCTCAAGGCCGGTTATATCGGCATGAAATCGGCCCGGGAGAAGCATTTGCAGCACGAGGATTTCCCCAAACAAGCCGGGGCCTGGGACCAGGTTATCGCCGCCTGGGAAGCGCGCCTGGCAGCCTTGGGGCGGCGTCTGGCCGCGGGGGATTTCCGCCCTCAACCCGCGCCCGCGCCCCAGGGGAAGGACGAGGGGGCCTGTAAGTATTGCCCCTTCCTGCTCATCTGCGGCTTCCTGCCTCCGGAGGCCGATGCGGGCGAGGAAGAAGAGAGGGAGTGAAGGACCAGTCTTGTAGGGTGCGTCTTACGCACCAAACACGGACTAAAGGTCATTATCCCCCCGCAGTGCGGAGCATTACCCAAAACTAGTAACCATTTGAATTAGGTCAGCTTTTTAGCGGTGGAGCTTATCGTAAACATCAAAATCCCCCTAATACCAAGTTGCCATCTAATGAGTAATATGGTAGACTGCCCAAAAAATTTTCAAGGGGGCAGTCATGGGAAAAGTTACCAAGTGCATCGCCCACCTTTCCAAGGAGGAGATTCAGGATAAGATC
>JAKAKP010000065.1 GCA_021813445.1 Deltaproteobacteria bacterium | reverse complement strand
AAAGCACCCGGTAGGGGCGAACCTTGTGTTCGCCCTGGAGCGATCGGGCGAACACAAGGTTCGCCCCTACAACCAAATACTGTTGACTGAATTCGGTAATAGCTGAAAGCTGACCGCTGAAAGCTGACAGCTAAATCCAATAAATCCAACCCATACGAAGAGGAACATAACATGGCTGAGCAAGGAGCACCGGAGAAGGCCAAGGCGTTGGACCAGGCCCTGGGCCAGATCGAGAAGGCGTACGGCAGAGGGGCCATCATGCGCCTGGGCGCGGAGGAAAAGATCGATGTGGCGGTGATCCCCAGCGGCTGCATCTCCCTGGACCTGGCCCTGGGGATCGGCGGCATCCCCCGGGGCAGGGTCGTGGAGATCTTCGGGCCAGAATCCTCGGGGAAGACCACCCTGGCCTTGCATGCCATTGCCGAGGCCCAGAAACTGGGCGGAGTCGCGGCTTTTGTGGACGCGGAGCACGCCCTGGACGTGCAATACGCCCGGAAATTGGGGGTAAAAACCGAAGACCTGCTGATTTCCCAGCCGGATTCCGGGGAGCAGGCCCTGGAGATCGCCGAAATCCTGGTGCGCTCCAACGCCGTGGACATGGTGGTGGTGGACTCCGTGGCCGCGTTAGTGCCCCGCTCGGAAATCGAAGGGGAGATGGGTGACGCCCAGATGGGGTCGCAAGCCCGCCTCATGTCCCAGGCCCTGCGCAAACTCACCGGCACCATCGGCAAGACCCAGACTTCAGTGATCTTCATCAACCAGATCCGCCATAAGATCGGGGTGATGTTCGGCAACCCCGAGACCACCACCGGCGGCAACGCCCTGAAGTTCTACGCCTCCCTGCGCATGGACATCCGCCGCATCAGCGCCATCAAGGAAGGCAACGACGTGGTGGGCTACCACACCCGGGTGCGGGTGGTGAAAAACAAGCTGGCCGCGCCTTTCCGGGAGGCGGAATTCGACATCGTCTTCGGCTCGGGCATCTCCAAGGAAGGGGACCTGCTGGACCTGGCCGCGGAGCAGGGCCTGATCAGCAAGAGCGGCGCCTGGTACAGCCTGGGGTCCGAGCGTATCGGCCAGGGCCGGGAGAACGCCAAAACCTATCTCAAAGAACATCCGGAGGCAGCGGGCGAACTGGAACGCCAGATTCGAGCCGCTTACGGCCTGAACCCCAAAGCCTCCGTCCTGACGGAGGAAGAGGCTCCATGACCAGCAGTGAAATCCGGGAAGCCTTTTTGCGCTTCTTCGAAGACCACGGCCATACCCGGGTGGTCAGCTCCTCGCTGATCCCCCACGGGGACCCCACCCTGCTCTTCGCCAACGCCGGGATGAACCAGTTCAAGAAGGTCTTCCTGGGGGAAGAGGTGCGCCCCTACAGCCGGGCCGCTAGTTGCCAGAAGTGCGTGCGGGCCGGGGGCAAACACAACGACCTGGAGAACGTGGGCTTTACTGCCCGGCACCACACCTTTTTCGAGATGCTGGGGAACTTCTCCTTCGGGGATTATTTCAAGGAAGGGGCCATCGAGATGGCCTGGGAGCTCCTTACCCAGGTCTATAAGTTCCCCGCAGACCGCCTCTGGGCCACGGTCTACCATGAAGACGACGAGGCCGCCCGCCTCTGGGAGAAGATCGCCGGCCTGCCGCCGGCGCGCATCGTCGGGCTGGGGGAGAAGGACAATTTTTGGGCCATGGGCGACACCGGCCCCTGCGGCCCCTGCTCCGAGATCCTCATCGACCAGGGCGAAGCCATGGCCTGCGGCCCGGACTGCGGCATCGGCAAGTGCGAATGCGACCGCTATCTGGAGATCTGGAACAACGTCTTCATGCAGTTCAACCGCAGCCAGGACGGCACTCAAAAGCCCCTGCCCAAGCCCAGCATCGACACGGGTATGGGCCTGGAGCGCCTGAGCGCGGTGATCCAGGGCGTGAAGAGCAATTTTGACTGCGATCTCCTGCGGCCGGTGATCGGCCGGGTGGAGGAACTGGCGGGCCGGGCCTACGGCCCCAACCCCCAGGAAAACGTGGCCTTCCGGGTGATCGCCGACCATTCCCGGGCCACCACCTTCCTCATCGCTGACGGGGTGCTGCCCTCGAACGAAGGCCGGGGCTACGTGCTGCGGCGCATCATGCGCCGGGCCATCCGCTTCGGCCGGGTGCTGAACCTGAAGAGCCCCTTCCTGACCCGGGTGGGGGATAAGGTCGTGGAACTTATGGGGGATTTTTATCCGGAGCTGAAAAAGGCCCGGCAGTTCCTGGACAAGGTGGTGAGCGGCGAGGAAGAACGCTTTGCGGACACCCTGGACCACGGGTTGAGACTCCTGGCCGAGGAACTGGAAGCTTTGAAGGCCAAAAAGAAGCAGGTCCTGCCCGGGGAGGTGGCCTTCAAACTCTACGACACCTACGGCTTCCCCCTGGACCTGGTGCAGGACGCACTGAAGGAGGAGAGGCTGGGCCTGGACGTGGAGGGTTTCGAAGCCCACATGCGCCGCCAGCGGGAGGCTTCCCGCCAGTCCTGGCGCGGGGGTATGGGGGAGGAAGTCCCCCCGGTGTACCAAGAATTGGCGGAATGGGAACCCACCAAGTTTCTGGGATACGACACCCTCAAGGCCGACAGCACCATCCTGGCCCTGATCCGCCATGATGACCACGGTGAGGAAGCGAAGGCGGGAGATGAAGTAGAGGTGGTCACCGCGGCCACCCCCTTTTACGGGGAAACCGGCGGCCAGGTGGGGGACACCGGCTGGATCACCGGCCCCGGCTACAAACTCCGGGTCACCGGTACCCAGCGCCTGCCCAACGATCTGTTCGTGCATCAGGTCAAGGTGGAGGAAGGGGTGGTCAAGGTCAATGACCCGGCCGTTCTTTCGGTGGACGCGGAACGGCGGAGCCAGATCGCCCGGCATCACACCGCCACCCATATCCTCCAGGCGGTCTTGCAGAAACATCTGGGGAGCCACGTGAAGCAGTCCGGCTCCCTGGTGGCCCCGGAGCGGCTGCGCTTCGACTTCAGCCATTTCCAGGCCATCAGTCCCGAGGAATTAGAAAAAATTGAGCATGACCTGAACGCCGCGGTGGCGGAAAATAAGGCGGTGGAGACCACGAAGATGGCCCTGGCCGGCGCCCTGGAAAGCGGCACTATGGCGCTGTTCGAGGAGAAATACGGCGAGGAGGTCCGGGTGGTGGCCATCCCCGGTCTCAGCCGGGAACTCTGCGGCGGCACCCACGTGAAGCGCACCGGGGATCTGGGGCTGTGCAAGATTACGGCCGAAGCTTCCGTGGCCGCGGGCATCCGCCGTCTGGAGGCGGTGTGCGGCCCCGCGGCCATTCACCTGATGCAGGAGATGGCCCGGGAACTGGACCAGGCTGCAAACCTGCTCAAAGGCGGCCGCGGCGATTTGTTGAGCCGCCTGGAAAAGCTCTTGAAGCGCCAGAAAGAACTGGAAAAGGAAGTGGAGGCCCTGAAAGGCCGTCTGGCTTCGGCCCAGGCCGGGGACCTGCTGGAGCAGGTGCGCCAGGTGGACGGCGTCCCGGTCCTGGCCTTGCAGGTGGACGCGGCGGATCCCAAGGGGCTGCGGGAGTTCGCGGTGAAGCTCCAGGACCGCCTGAAGAGCGGCATCGTCGTCCTGGGGAGCGCCGCGGGCGCCAAGGCCATGCTCATCGCCCTGGTGTCCAAGGACCTGACCAAGCGCTTCCCCGCGGGGGAAATCATCAAGGAATTGGCCCCCACCATCGGCGGCAGCGGCGGCGGCAAACCTGACCTGGCCCAGGCGGGGGGGCCGGACAAGGAAAAAATCGGCGCGGCGCTAGAGCAAGCGTATGAGGTGGTGGCAAAAAAGGCGAAGGGGTAAAAATGGACGAGGGGTGGAATAAACAATTCCGCAGACGAATGGATCGCTTTTCCTTGCCTCGGCAAGGGCATGGAGAAGCAATCTCCATTAAAATTAGACCGCAAGGGGGGTGTTTCCATCGGCAACACTCGCCACATGCAATATGATCTAATTGATGATTACTTTCGAAAATGTCCTTCCAGGGATGTCGGCTTCGAGGAACATGAGAGTGGGCCGGAGTTGCTTGTTTGGCTGGCCCTTGGAACAGCAGGGGTAACCCTTGTCAAAAGTGTTATCGATTTGGTTACAGCAATTATCAAAGCACGCTCAGAGGGCATCAAAAAAGAAGATTCTCGATCAGCCCCAATCGAACTCAATGTCAGGAAGGTTATTACGCATGATAAAATCATAGAGGAGAAGGTTCTTAAATTTGATTATAAAGACGAGGTCAATCCTGACCAAATTGAAAAGGCACTCAAAGACGCAATTGACAAAATCATTAAATAATGAACTGTCCCGGGGTTTAAAATGACCAAAAAATTTACTGCGTTAATCACTAAAGAAGAAAACTGGTATGTGGCTCACTGTGTTGAGTTGGCCGTGGTGAGTCAAGGAAAGACCATTGAAGAGGCCCAGAAAAACCTCAAGGAAGCCGTGGAACTTTACTTGGAGAGTTTTGGCGAGGAAGACCTTCCGGCCAGCACTGGAGAAGTAATGTTTTATCCCTTTGAGGTGGCGGTGGGTGGTTAAACTGCCGAAATTATCCGGTGAAGATTTGATTAAGGCTTTGAAAAAGGCGGGGTTCCATTTTGTCAGGCAGAGAGGCAGCCATATAAGTTTGCAGAAAGGGAAATTTCAGACCGTGGTTCCGCTTCACGATGAATTGGCCATGGGGACACTCCTGGCGATTCTGAAACAATGCGGCATATCCAGGGAAGAATTGCAAAAATACCTTTAATGGAAAAGGAGTAGATGTGCCGGACAATCCATGAAAAAATACCGGTTCAGTGTCCTGATCGAAAGGGATGAGGACGGATATCTGGTGGCTACGGTCCCCGCCCTTAAGAGTTATTATACCCAGGCGAAGACCATGAAAGAGCTTATGTCGCGGATAAAAGAAGTATTGGAACTCTGCCTCCAGGAAGGAAATACTTAATACCTTATGAAATGGTGCGACCTCTCCTGTGAACATGCCTCCTTCCCGAAGATGCAGGCCGTGGATGGGGCCGGGTCCTGCCGGACTTTTCAGGCCTTGCACTGCGCCAGGCTGGGGAGGCTGGTACATAAGAACGCTCCCTGTCCCTGCCCGGAGCCTGAGACCGGGAAAATAGAGAAGAGCAAGTAATATCAATTTTCCTGTTTTCTGAACGCAGTGAAGCGTCGAAGAATCCGGATCGCCCCAACCCTAGTGTATTGTCACATGGATAACCTACAAAATTATTGCCACTAAAACTCCCCCCTTTCCGCGGTTGAAGGGAGTCGAGGATAGGAGGAGTGTAATCGCTCTAAAAGACGCCACCCCCACCCCGCCCTCCCCCCTCGAAGGGCTCACCATTACCCACAAGTTCTTTAACCGGTGGCGCAGCCTTTCCAGGCTGCACTAAAAAACTGCAAGCTTGCGCCACCAAAGAATACCTTATACCGAGTTGCAATCTAACGGCAATTTTATGTAGGGGCGGACCCATGTGTCCGCCCTTGCGTCCGCAAATACAACTGCGTTAATTCTACGATCATAGTCTATTTT
>JAKAKP010000119.1 GCA_021813445.1 Deltaproteobacteria bacterium | reverse complement strand
TCGATGCCGAAGACGCGGATTACATCAACCCCGATGTGCACGTGCAAAAGATCGGCAATGACTATGTCATCAGTTTAAATGAAGACGGTCTCCCCAAGCTGCGGGTCAATTCCTTCTATCTGGAGGCCCTGCGCAACCCTGAGAACCTGCCGGAAAACGTCAAAAGCTACATTCAAAAGCATCTGGATAATGCCTTGTGGTTTATTCGCAGTATCCACCAACGCCAGAAGACCTTGTACAAAGTCACCGAAAGCATTATCCGCTTCCAGCGGGAGTTTCTGGACCAGGGCCTGTCCCACTTGAAACCGCTGACGCTGCGCCAGGTCGCGGAAGATGTGCAGATGCATGAGTCCACCATCAGCCGGGTGACCACCAACAAATATATTCACACCCCCCAGGGGGTGTTTGATCTGAAATATTTCTTTAACAGCGGCATTAATCAGATTCTGGGAGATCAGATTGCTTCGGAAAGCGTGAAGGAAAAGATTCGCCAGATAGTCCAGGGTGAAAACCCCGAAAACCCGCTGAGTGACCAGGAAATTGCCGATATTCTCCACCGGGATAACGTGATTATCGCCCGTAGAACGGTGGCCAAATATCGGGGCATGCTGGGGGTGCTGCCCTCCAGCAAACGCAAACGGCCTGGATACCGGCGCAAAGACCTGTCAGAAACTTCCGCTACTTGATCTAAACTTTTCCCCCCGGGTCAGCCATCTAGGAGGATGTAATGCAGATTTCTGTGACTTTTAGGCAGATTGAGCCTTCAGAGGCCTTGAAAAATTACGTGACCGAGCGCTTAAATAAGTTTAAGCGCTATCTGGACGGCCCGGTGGAGGCCCATGTAGTTTTGGGATTGGAGAAATTCCGCCATCTGGCCGATGTGACCATTGATAGCAATGGCCGGATTATCAAAGGCCGGGATGAAAATGCCGATATGTACGCGGCCATCGATCTGGTAATGGATAAGATCGATATGCAGCTCAAAAAGTTGCGGGAGAAATTAAGAGACGTCAAAGGGGATCGGAGCCGGGCTGCAGCCCCGGTGGCGGCCGCGGAAGAAAGTCCGGAGCTGCCTCCCATCCGCCGCAAAAGGGTGGAAGTGCCTGCTCTGCAACTTGCCGATGCCCTGGAGATGATGCAAAGCGGCAACGACAACCTTTTGGTCTTTACCAATGTGGCCAATGGAGCCTTAGGAATCCTCTACCGGCGGCAGGACGGGCAGTTTGTCCTGGTGGAGCCAGATCTAACTTAGAATGTCCCCCGACCCCATGAAAATCATCGATCTGCTGGACCCCAAGTGTATCCTGCCTGATTTACAGGCTGCCAACAAGCGGGGAATATTGGAGGAGTTGGCTTCGGTTCTGGTGCAGGGCCATAACGAAATCAACCTGCAAAACGTAGTGGATGTGCTGCAGGAACGGGAGCGGCTGGGGAGCACGGGCATCGGCGATAATATCGCCATACCCCACGGTAAGCTCCCCCAGCTCTCCCAGATGCTCCTGGCCTTCGGGCGCAGCATCAAGGGGGTGGATTTCGACTCCATGGACGGCAAGGCCTCCCATCTCTTCTTCCTGCTGCTGGCGCCCACCAATGCCTCGGGCCTGCACCTCAAGGCCCTGGCCAAGATCTCGCGCATGCTCATGAGCCAGACTTTCCGGGACAGCCTGATGATGTCCGATGGGGCCGAGGATATCTTAAGATTGATTAGCGAAAAGGACGCTGAATTTTAAATCGCCGCTCCCGCTTTCCGTCCCTTGAGGGCGGAGCCAGACCGGGCGAGGGTGAGAGACCCCGGCAAGGGGCCAGATGCCAGTGCCAAAGCCTCAGCTCCCCAAATCTCCGCCGCCATCCTTTCCTATTTTGATCATTACCGGTTTCTCCGGTTCAGGGAAGAGCACTGTACTCCGGGCTCTGGAGGATATCGGCTATTTTTGTGTGGATAACCTGCCGCTGCGCCTGCTGCCCCCCTTCTTGCGGGAAAAGTCCCAGGGCGATCGGGACGGCCGTAAGATCGCCCTGGTGATGGATATCCGCACCGAGGGTTTCCTGCAGAATTACTCCCGGGTCTTTCGCAGCCTGAAGCGTCAGGGTTATCAGTTGCACCTGATATTCCTGGAAGCCGATGAAGCCACGCTAATCCGGCGCTTCAGCCAGACCCGGCGCCAGCACCCGCTGGCGGACCGGGAAAGCATCTCCCATGCCTTGCAGGAAGAGCGCCGCTCCCTGGCCGGCCTCCGGCGCTTGGCCAATCGGATTATCGACAGCTCTTTCTACAATCCGCATCAATTGCGGGAGTTGATCCAGGCGGAATACTCGGAGTTGACCCCCCGGCAGCGCCTGGCCCTGCATCTGATTTCCTTTGCTTACAAGAACGGCATTCCCCCGGAGGCCGACCTGGTGCTGGATGTGCGGTTTTTGCCCAATCCCTTTTTCGTGGAAGATTTAAAGCCCCTCACCGGCAATGACCGCCGGGTGCGGGATTATGTCCTGGAAAAGCAGGAAACCCAGGCTTTCTTACAGCAACTTTTCCAATTCCTGGACTTCCTGTTACCCCAGTTTGTGCAAGAAGGAAAAACCCACTTGACCCTGGCCATCGGCTGCACCGGCGGGCAACACCGCTCCGTGGTCATCGCCAATGTCCTGGGGGAGCACCTGGCGCAGATGAATTTTCCTTTCACCCTGCATCATCGAGAAGTGACGCCTAAGGAGAACTACGCATGATCGGTATTTTACTCGTTACTCATAAGGAACTGGCCGAAGCGCTGATGAATGTCTGCGACCTGATCCTGGGACACCAGGAGGGGATTCAGGCCCTGTCCCTTGACCCCAGCGCTTCCCCGGAAGAATGCCGGCAACAGATCCAGCGGGCCCTAGGCCAGGTGAACAACGGTAACGGCGTAATCATCCTCACTGACATGCTGGGAGGCACGCCCTCCAACCTCACCCTCTCGTTTCTGAAGGAAGGCAAGGTGGAAGTGATCACCGGCGTGAACCTGCCCATGCTCATGAAACTGTCCCAACTGCGGGAGGAAAAAGACCTGGTGCAGGTGGCGCTGGTCTTGAAGCAATACGGCCAGAAGGGGATTACCGTGGCCAGCGAGGTTCTGCGCCATAAATGAGCCGGAACTTTTAATCCGCCCAGCCGGCTTGACGGACCTCAGCGGCATCTGGGCCATCGAAAAAGTTTCTTTCCTCACCCCCTGGTCCCGCCTGTCCTTCCTGGCGGAGCTGGGGCACTCCTTCAGCCACCCCCTGGTGGCCGGCCCTCCGCCCCCCCAGCCCTGGCAGGTCTGGGGCTACCTCATCTACTGGGTGGTGGCCGAAGAGATGCACATCCTCAACCTGGCGGTCCACCCGGAGCAGCGCCGCCGGGGCGTTGCCCGCCGCCTCCTTGCCACCGCCATGACCCAGGCCCGGGACCTGGGCGCGCAGGTGGCCTGGCTGGAAGTGCGACCCTCCAACGACCCGGCCCTGTCGCTGTACCACTCTTTCGGCTTCAGACAAGTGGGCCGCCGCCCCCGCTACTACGACGATACCCAGGAAGATGCCCTGCTGCTGGCTTTCTATTGGGAGGAAGGAGAGGGGGAAGAAAGTGGTCAGTGAGCAGTGGCCTGTGAAAACCGGACACTGGCCACTGCTCACTGTTATTAATTACACCACCCTACTTCATGGGGCGCAGCACTGGCGCCCGGGCGCGGGATGATCTTTCAGGTAGTTTGCCACCAGCGTTTCCGGGGTTTCATTGGGGAGGCCCGGGAATACCTCAATGCCTTTATGCTGCAACAGCCCCTGGGCCTTTTCCCCCAGGCCCGCGGCGATGACGTGGGTGATCCCCAGGTCTTCCAGGATTTCCGGCATGCCCCCGGGCTCGTGGGGCGGGGTGGGGATGGTTTCTTGCTCCACAATGGCCCCGTCTTTCACGGTGAGCAGGGCAAATTGGTCGGCCTCGCCGAACTTGGCCGCCAGCTTGCCGTCGCCTAAAGGCAGTGCGAACTTCAGCACCCCCGGTTCCCGTTCCCGGGGGGCGTTGGGGGGCAGCGTTTCCAGGAGATAGTCCACGATGGGCCGCAGGCCCTGGAAGAAGTGGCTCTCTTTCTCCGTCAACTGCATCAGCTCGCCGCCGTCCGCGGCCTCCACCACTTTGGGATCGAAGGGCAGCGCCCCGAGATAGGGGACCTTGGCGGCCTGGGCCGTCTTTTGGGCGCCCCCGGATTTAAAGAGAGGAATGGCCTCGCCGCAGTGGGGGCAGCGGTAGCCGCTCATGTTTTCCACCAGTCCCAGGATGTCCATGCTGATCTTCTGGCAGAAGTTGATGGATTTGCGCACGTCCGCCAGGGAGATTTCCTGGGGGGTGGTGACGATGAGGGCGTGGGCCTCGGGGATGGTCTGGGCCACGCTCATGGGCTCATCGCCCGTGCCCGGGGGCGCGTCGATCACCAGGTAGTCCAGGCCGCCCCATTGCACTTCGCTCAAGAACTGGCGGATGAGCTGGTGTTTCAAGGGGCCCCGCCAGATCACCGCCATTTCCCGGTTTTTCATGAGCATCTCGATGGAGATGACCCGGAGGTGATCGAAGAGGTCCGGGGGCAGGTTGAACTGGGCGTGCATCAGGTCCAGGGGCTCGGTCAGGCCCAGCATGCGCAGCACATTGGGACCGTGAAGGTCCACGTCCATCAGGCCCACTCTCAGGCCCCGGCGGGCCAGGGCCAGGGCCAGGTTGACGGCCACGCTGCTTTTGCCCACGCCGCCCTTGCCGCTCATGACCAGGATTTTGTGGCGGATCTGTTTTAAGGTGCGGGCGATATCCTGGTCGCTGGTATCCGCGGCCTCATGGTGCCCCGGCGCACAGCCGGAGCAGGATTTGGGGTCGGCGTCGCAGGTCTTGGGATCGGCGCCGGAAGGACATCCACTCATAGCTTTCTATCTCCTCGCTAAGCTTAATCGATTGATAACGATTTGCCCACAAACGCATATTTCTCGCGGGGGTAAATCTCATATTCGCCCCATTGCGGGCGAACACGAGGTTCGCCCCTGCATTTCGGTATCTTGGAGGCGAATTGGTACGAAAACCTGGGATAAGGGGTGAACCAATGGTCATTTTCCCATCTATTTATTTAATACCTAAAAATTATTTCCCGCAAGGATTTTAGATAATTAATGGCGTGAATGTCAGGCAGGCATAGCGCTTATGGCTATATCGGCGTTCATCGGCGGCGTAAAGTTAACCGGAGATGAACGCTGATATACGCCAATTAAAGGTGCCTAGAAGCCATGGCAAAAACCCTTTTCTGTCATCCTGAACGCAGTGAAGGATCTCAACGCCTCGAAAATACGAGATTCGCGGCGCTCAGAATGACAAATTTGGATAATTGGGGGTTTGCAATGGCTTCTAGAACGCACCCTACTCCTCTCCCCATTTCTTGTGGCTCAGTTCGATCTTTTTGCGCACCGTGGCCCAGGCCGATTTGGTGAGAAAGGATTCCTGCCAGCGCCCGGCCATACGCCGGAACATCTCCTGGGGCACGGCGAAGGTGATCTCGTCGGGTTTGAGGAAGCGGCGGTCCGAGGGGTCCCAGCCTCCCAGCACCGCCTTGAGCAGCCCCCATTGCAGGTACTTGATGGGCCAGGTGACAATGTTGGTGCAGCCCGCGCCGAAGGGGGAGTAGACCGCCTCGAAATCGTTGGTGACAAAGGTGGCCAGCTGGTTGAGCCCGGAAATGCTCTCCGCCCGGGCAAAGAAGATCACCACCTCCGGCACCTCGTCCCCGGTGAACTGGCTCAAGGGCTTGAATACGCAAAACGGGGCCGGCGCCGGCCGGGGGTCGATGGTTTCATAAAACTGGCGAGTGACTTCCGGGGATTCCAGGTAGCATTCCCCTTCCAGAATGCCGGGCACGCCGGTTGAGACATAATGCACGATGTGCTCCAGTTGGGGCTTCAAGTAACCCAGAAAAAAAGCGCCTCCCAGGCACCCGAAGCGCGACTGGTTGAAGTGGGCCGGGACCCCTTTTTTCCGGGCCCGCCAGATGTTGCCGATGACGCAGGAAAAGTTGGCATAGGTCGCTTCCCAATCCACTTCCCCCCGGGCCTCCATTTCTGCGGTGGGCAGGGTATAAGGCTGGGGGGAAATCCCGCCCTGGGGTTCCAAGTGGGTGTAGTGCACGCCCAGAGGCTCTTCCAGCAGCCCCAAAACCTCGAGCAAGCCCCTGACTTCCGGCGGATTGTCCTGGATGGCCATGTCGTTTGCCCCCTTTCGGTTTCTCTTTTAGAAAATTTAGGACAGCCGGACTCCGGTGTCCAGGTCAAAACCCGGGAAAGGAGGTCTGCATTAGAGATCAATCATAACTGGGGGGAGAAAAGTAACAATAAATGGCGCCATGTTACTTTTTGCCCCAAATCGGGAGGCGTTCCAACTCCTTGCGGGAATCCGATGATAACCAGATTTGATCAAGGATTCCCAGAAATTTACCCCCCGTTTGAGACCTCCGGTTTGGTCTGATTCTTTCTTGACTTCTAGGGGAATATTTTCTAATATGGCTAGTGGGTAAATTCACAAAATCTGTACAAAATTTTGTAGATATACAAATCAGTGAGGGTAATTTTTATGGCCAAAAAGGCACAGGCTAAAGATCCGGTTGGTAAGGTAATGGTGGTGGGAGCGGGCATCGCCGGAGTGCAGGCCGCCCTGGATCTGGCGAATGCCGGTTTCTATGTCCATCTGGTGGAAAAAAAGTCGGCCATCGGCGGCGTCATGGCCCAGTTGGACAAGACCTTCCCCACCAACGATTGTTCCATGTGCATTATTTCCCCCAAACTGGTGGAATGCGGCCGCCACTTAAACATTGAGATCAGCACTCTGTCCGAGGTTGCGGACATCAGCGGCGAGCCCGGCAATTTCCAGGTGACCCTGGAGCAGGAGGCGCGCTACATCGACCCGGCCAAGTGCACCGGCTGCGGGGCTTGCACCGAGGTCTGCCCGGTGGGGGTGCCCAACGAATTCAATATCGCGCTCAACGAAGCCAAGGCGATTTATCGCCTCTATCCCCAGGCCATCCCCGCCACTTTCGCCATTAAGAAATACGACCGGGCTCCCTGCGTCCGGGCCTGTCCGGCCAATCTCAGCGCCCAGGGCTACGTGCAGCTCATCAAGGCCAAGAAATACCCGGAAGCCCTGGCGCTGATCATGGACCGGCTGCCGCTGCCCGGCACCATCGGCCGCATCTGCCCCCATCCCTGCGAGAGCGACTGCCGCCGCCAGGAAGTGGAAGAGCCCATCGCCATCTGCAACCTGAAGCGGTTCGTGGCGGATTCCGTGGATTGGGACGCCTTGCCGGTGCCCGAGATCGACAAGCGGGACGAGGCAGTGGCCATCGTCGGCGCGGGTCCCTCCGGCCTGAGCTGTGCCTATCATCTGGCCCTGAAGGGTTACAAAGCCGTGATTTTCGAGGCCGCGCCGGAAGCCGGCGGCTGGCTGCGCTATGGCATTCCCGAATACCGCCTGCCCCGGGAGGTGCTCCAGCGGGAGGTGGATTACCTGAAGCGCCTGGGCGTGGAATTCCGGTTCAACACCCCCATCGGCCCGGGCCAGACCATTAACGACCTCCTCACCCGGGACGGTTTCCGGGCGGTCTTCCTGGGCGTGGGTTGCCAAGACTCCGTCCGTTTGCCGGTGCCCGGAGCCGACGCCCAGGGCGTGCTCTGGGGTGTGGAATATCTCAAAGAAGCGTCTTCCACCGGCGCCAATCCGGTCAAGGGCAAGCGGACCCTGGTCATCGGCGGCGGCAACGTGGCCATGGACGTGGCCCGCACCGCCCGGCGCCAGGGTGCGTCCCAGGTGACTATCATTTGCCTGGAGTCCCGGGAAGAGATGCCCGCTTCCCCCTGGGAAGTGGAAGAAGCGGAGCAGGAAGGCATCGAGATCGTCACCCACTGGGGCGTGAAGCAGATTCTGGCCAGTGGCGGCAAGGTCACCGGCTTTGAAATGAAGGCGGTGGAGCGGGTCTTCGACGAGCAGGGCCGCTTTGCCCCCACCTACTTTGAAGACAAGACCACTACCCGGGAAGCGGACGTGGTCATCATGTCCATCGGCCAGAAGGCCAACCTCAAGTTCATCACCCCTGAAGACGGGATCGAGCTCACCCCCCGGGGCCTGATCAAGGCCGACGCCGAGACCATGGCCACCAGCCGGGACGGCGTCTTTGCCGGCGGGGACGTGGTCACCGGCCCCTGGATCGCCATCGGCGCGGTGGCCGCGGGCCGGGAAGCGGCCCTCTCCGTGGAGCGCTTCCTCACGGGCCGGGACCTGAAAGCGGACCGGCAAGCGCCGCTGCGTCCCATCCCCAAAGAGGAAGGCCACTGGAGCGAGATCCAGAAAGACATGGAAAAGAAGCACCGGGCCCTGATGCCCCACCTCCCGGTGGAAGAATGGATCAAGGGTTTCAAGGAAATTAACCTGGGTTACCAGGAAGAAGAGGCGGTGGCGGAAGCGGCCCGCTGCGTCAACTGCGGCGTCTGCTCCGAGTGTCTCCAGTGCGTGGTGGCCTGCCAGGCCAAGGCCGTGGCCCATGACCAGGGTCCGCAGAAGCGGGTGCTGAACGTGGGCGCGGTGGTCATGGCCCCGGGCTTCCAGACCTATGACCCTACCAAGTACGGGGCTTACCATTACGCCAATTACCCCGGGGTGGTGACCAGCCTGGAGTTCGAGCGGATTCTCTCCGCGTCAGGCCCCTATGCCGGCCACCTGATCCGGCCCTCGGACCACGCGGAACCCAAGAAGATCGCCTGGCTCCAGTGCGTGGGCTCCCGGGACCTGAACCACTGCGACAACAGCTACTGCTCCGCGGTGTGCTGCATGTATGCCATCAAACAGGCGGTAATCGCCAAGGAACACAGCAAGGAACCCCTGGACACCGCCATCTTTTTCATGGACATGCGCACCCACGGCAAAGAGTTCGAGAAATATTACTGGCGGGCCCAGGACGAACACGGCATTCGCTTCGTCCGCTCCCGGATCCACACCATCGACCAGGTGCCCGGCTCCGACGACGTCCGCATCCGTTACCTGTCGGAAAACGGGGAAGTGCAGAATGAAGACTTCAACATGGTGGTCCTCTCCGTGGGCCTGGAGTCCTCGCCGGATGCCCTGAAAGTCGCCAAGACCCTGGGGGTGGGGGTCGATCCCAACACCCGCTTTGCCCAGACTTCCCCCTTTACGCCCGTGAGCACCAGCAAGCCCGGAGTCTATGTCTGCGGCGTCTTCCAAGGCCCCAAGGACATTCCCCAATCGGTTATGGAGGCCTCCGGTGCAGCCGCGGACGCCGGAGAACTGCTGGCTGCGGCCCGGGGCAAGGATATGAAGGTGCAGGTCCTGCCCCCGGAAAAAGACGTCAGCGGCCAGGAACCCCGCATCGGCGTCTTCATTTGCAACTGCGGCATTAACATCGGCGGGGTGATCAATATCCCCAAACTGGTGGAATACGCCCAGACCCTGCCGTATGTGACCTATGTGGACCAAAACCTGTTTACCTGCTCCGCGGATACCCAGGCCAAGATTCTCGACGCCATCAAAGAGCAGAACCTGAACCGGGTGATGGTGGCCTCTTGCAGCCCCCGGACCCACGCACCCATGTTCATGGAGACCATCCGGGAGGCGGGCCTCAATCCCTACCTCTTCGAGATGGCCAACATCCGGGACCAGGACTCCTGGGTGCATATGCACGAGCCGGAAAAAGCCCTGGAAAAGGCCAAGGACCTGGTGCGGGGCGTTGTGGCCCGCCTGGTCAACCTGGAGCCCCTCCATAAGATGGAGTTCCCGGTCACCAAGGCCGCACTGGTCGTCGGCGGCGGCGTGGCCGGCATGGAAGCGGCCCGTTCCATCGCCAACATGGGCTTCCAGGCCTATCTGGTGGAGAAGGGCGACAAGCTGGGCGGCAACGCCTGGAACCTGGTGGTCAGCTCCCGGGGCTACAACTACCGGGGCTACCTGGAAGAGCTGATTGAGGATGTCACCAAGAATCCCAACATCGAGATCATGTTCAACTCCACGGTCACGGAAACCAGCGGGTTTATCGGCAATTACCGCTCCACCGTGACCACCCCCCAGGGGAATAAGGACCTGGAGCACGGAGTGACCGTGATGGCCACCGGCGGCAAGGCTCTTTCCCCCGCTGAATATCTCTACGGCGAGCACCCCAACGTCTATACCGGGTTGGAAGTGGATAAGCTCATCGCCGCCAATGATGCCAAGATCACCCAGGCCAAGCAGGCAGTCTTCATCCAGTGCGTGGGCTCCCGGGAACCGGACCGGCCTTACTGCAGCCGTCTCTGTTGCACCCACTCCGTGGAGAGCGCCATTGAGATGAAGAAGCTCAATCCGGACCTGGATGTCTTCATCCTCTACCGGGATCTCCGCACTTACGGGGTCCGGGAATTGCTCTACAAGGAAGCCCGGGAAAAGGGCGTGATGTTCATCCGCTATGACCTGGAAAGCAAGCCCAAAGTGGAGAAAGCTGCCGACGGCGGCCTCCAGGTGACGGTGAACGACCCCATCCTGGGTATGCCGGTGATCCTCAAACCGGACGTGCTCACCCTGGCCAGCGCCGTGCTGCCCAATCCCATCGAGGATCTGGGCGAGCTCTTCAAGTTGCCCCGGAACGCGGAAGGCTTCTTTAATGAGGCCCACGCCAAGCTGCGGCCGGTGGATTTCCCCACGGACGGCATCTTCCTGGCCGGGCTGGCCCACTATCCCAAGCCCATTGACGAGTCCATCGCCCAGGCGAAAGCCGCGGCGGGCCGGGCCGCCACCTTCCTGGCCCTGGACAAGGTCTCCGTGGGCGGAGTGGTGGCCTCGGTGGACCAAGACAAGTGTGCGGTCTGCCTCACTTGCGTGCGCACTTGCCCCTACAACGTGCCGATCATCGACTACCAAGTCGACGCGGCCTATATCGATCCGGCCAAGTGCCAGGGCTGCGGGGTCTGCGTCTCCGAATGCCCGGCCAAGGCCATCACCTTGAAACACTATACTGATGCCCAGATCATCGCCCAGGAAACGGCTCTGGCCGCGGGTTAAAGAAAGGAGAGAATTATGACTGTACCCTTTGCTCCGAAGATCATCGGCTTCTGCTGCCGCTACTGAGCATATACCGCGGCGGACCTGGCAGGTTCGATGCGTTTGCAATATCCCCCGGAGATCAAAGTCATCTTGATGCCCTGCACCGGCCGGGTGGACATCCTCCACCTCCTCAAGGCCTTTGAAGGCGGCGCGGACGCGGTCTTTGTGGCCGGTTGCCTGGAGGGGGAATGCCATTATTTGAAGGGCAACATCCGGGCCAGAAAACGGGTGAACAAACTGAAAAAGGACTTTCCCCAGCTCGGTATGGAGCCGGAACGGGTGGAGATGTTCAACCTGGCCTCCTCGGAGGGGCCGAAATTTGCGGCTATCGCCCAGGAGATGGCTGAGCGGGCCTATAAACTAGGCCCCAGCCCGATGAAACCAGAACTCCGGGCCGCCTGGCTGGCGGAACACCCGGAAGTAAAGGCGGCGTCGTAAATATCTGGGATAGGAGTGGCGGCGCAGGAGGCTGAGAAATTTGGGAAATTTGGCTTGGCCCGCCTGCCGCTCCTCACCCTGCAAGCCTTAATATTAAGGGAGGGCTGGAAAGCCCTTCCTTTTGTCGGCAAAAGGCAAGCTTGCCCTAAATTAAGAAAGGGGACCCGAGATGGTCCCCTTTTTATTATTTAACGGCCATGGCGGCTTCGGCGCTCAGGCTTTAGCCTTGCGGCGAAAACCACGCTCCCCCAGGCCCTTCTCTTTGGCCAGCTTGCGGCGCTGCTCCGAATATTCCTTGCAGACCAGGGGAAACTTCTTAGGATCGAGGCTGTATTGCCGGTAGTATTCCTTGGGCGTCAACTTATGGGCCTTGCGCAGATGGGCCTTTAAGGTCCGCATCTTCTTCCCGCATTCCAGACAGACGACGTATTTTTCTTTGACAATGTCCTCCAACGGGATGGAGGGCTTTTTCACTACAACTTCCTCCTTACCTTTCTCCGGGGCAGGAGCGGCCTCGACCAGAGAAATTTCGCCTTCCAAGGAGGACAAAATACTATATATATCTTTAATCTCCTCCACCAACTCCTTGGGGCTGAGTTCACTCATTGAGGCATGGGAAATTACAATCTGAGCCGTCAGTTTCAGAACCTCGCTGACCATGAAACTCTTTCCTTTCTTTATTTTTAATTAAAATACCGAGATGCGTCAGTAGTAGCAGTATCTATAAGTGTAATTTATATTTAACCACTAATTATTTTGTCAAGATATTTTTAGGAACTTTAATATTTTTTCAACCTTTGTGTAATTTTTTCCATAACTGTATGGATGGAGTTCAGGAATAAACTCTATAACTCACGATTTACTTCCCTTCGCCATATTCTGTAAGAGTTGGGGATCATTGATAGTAATCTTGCCCTTCTCCACCTCAATGGCTCCTAAACTTTTGAAGCGGGCCAAAGTACGGGATAAGGTTTCACTGATAGTGCCCAGGTAGGCGGCCAGGTGAGTTTTGGTGGTGGGTAATTCAAAGGCAAGTCCCGGGGCAATGCGGCCGTTAGTTTCGGTGCATCTTTCCAGGAGATAGCGAGCCAGCCGCGCCGATACTTCCTTGAGGGAGACATCTTCCAGTTGCTTGGTCAAGTGATAAAGCAACCGGCTCAGGGTCGCTAGCATATTGCGGGCCAGGGCCGGGGAAGCCGCCAGATATTGCAGAAAGGGCTTGCCCGGGAAAAAGAGAGTCTGGCAATCTTCCAGGGCGATGGCCGTGGCCGGATAAGGGGTTTCGGCAAAGACCACCGCCTCCCCGAAAGTCTCTCCAGGCTGCACCAGGCGGATGATGTATTCCTTACCGTCCGGAGAGCTTTTCACCAGTTTGACCAGGCCGCTAACCAGCAGGTAAAAGCCCTGGGGTTCCTTCCTCTCCCAGAAAATGGTGGCTTGCCGGGGAAATGGGCGATTTACCGCTAATTCCGCCAGGACCTCCAGATCGGATTCCGCCACTCCCGAGAAAAGGTGCGTCTGCCGCAGTATCTTCTTTTTCTGGATAACCCCTCCTTTGGTCCCGCCTGACCGGGACGCGGATTTTTGTTTAATTTGGCAATAACCGCAGTATTTGACAAGAAAAATATCGCGGCAGGGCCTAACCTTTATGCCCTCTGCCGATTCCTCCTTTGCAGTTGACGGGGCCGGAGCCGGTTTGATAGAGTGCTAGGGCTGCAAGCAACTGGGATCCTGGCGAGGCTGTCGGCCCGGGATGCCGATTCCCGGCGGAAAGGAGCGAAGCATGAAGGGGCTCAGGTGGATGCTGATCGTATTGTTGGCCTTTGGCTGGCTGCTGGCTGGCTGCGCCTCCAAAGAGGAAAACGCCATCCGCGTCGGCGTCAACGCCGAGCTCACCGGCAGTAAGCCGACGGTGGGCGACTCCTGCAAAAAGGCGGCGGAACTCCTGGCCGCCCAAGTGAATGAAGCCGGGGGCGTGCAGGTGGGGAACAAGAAGTACCCCCTGAAACTCTTTATCGAAGACAATGAAGACAAGGCCGAGTCGGCCGCGGCCGTGGCCCAGAAGCTCATCAGCCAAAATAACGTCTTGGCCGTCATCGGCCCCAATGCCTCGGGCAACGCCATTCCCGCGGCCCGCATCTGTGAAGACGCGGGGGTGATCATGATCACTCCCTGGTCCACCAACCCCAAAACCACGGAAGGCAAGAAATTCGCCTTCCGCGCCTGTTTCGTCGACGATTTCCAGGGCCAGGTGATGGCCAAGTTCGCCCGGGACAACCTCAAGGCCCAGACCGCTGCGGTCCTCTACGACGTGGCTTCGGAATACAACAAGGGCATTGCCGAATTTTTCAAAAAATTCTTCGAGGCCGCAGGGGGCAAGGTGGTGGCCTTCACCTCCTACACCAAGGACGACAAAGACTTCTCCTCGCAGCTTACCACCATTAAGGCCGCCAATCCGGATGTCTTGTTTTTACCCAACTATTACAACGAGGTCCCACTCCAGGCCCAGCAGGCCCGGCGCCTGGGGCTGACCTGCCCCTTTATCGGCTCCGATTCCTGGGGCAGCGAGGAACTTTTGCACCTGGGGGCCAAGGACCTGGAAGGCTCCTATTTCAGCACCCATTACGCCCCGGACATCGCCACCCCCAAGGCCCAGCGCTTCATCAAGGACTATGAGGCCAAGTACGGCAAAAAGCCCGATGATGTCGCGGCCCTGACCTACGATGGCTGCAAATTGCTCTGCGCAGCCATCACCCAGGCCGGGGCCCTGGATCGGCAAAAGGTGCGGGACGCCCTGGCCTCCATCCAGAAATTCGAAGGCGTCACCGGCCAGATGAACTTTAGAAACCTCTGCGACCCGGTGAAGAGCGCGGTCATCTTACTGATCAAGGGCGGCAAGTTTACTTATTATGCCTCGGTGCAACCATAGAGAGGAGCTGTCCCCGCTATCTGCGGTTATCTTTTGGCAAATTGTTTATCTTCTTAATCTGAAATCTGAAAGCTCTACAAACGAATAGGCTGCAGGTGCGGTTGACGGAGCCGGAGCCGGTTTGATAGAGTGCTAGTACCGTCAAGAAAGAACGGGTTAGATCATTTCCGCCCGCACACTTAATTTCACGGTTTATCGAGTGAAAGACCAGAGACCCCGGGCCGTCCTCACCACCGAAAGGAGCGCTACATGTTTTTGCTGAGAGGGGCTGCAACCGCGTTACTGGCGGTAAGCTTGCTGATGACCGGCTGCGCCTCCAAGGAGGAAAACGCCGTCCGCGTCGGCGTCAACGCTGAACTTACCGGCAGTATACCCACAGTGGGCGACTCCTGTAAAAAGGCGGTCGATCTCCTGGCCGCTCAGGTGAATCAATCCGGGGGTGTGCAGGTGGGGGAGAAGAAATTCCCCCTGAAGCTATTCATCGAGGACAACGAAAATAAGGCGGAGTCGGCCGCGGCCGTGGCCCAGAAGCTTATCAGCCAGGACAACGTCCTGGCCATCATCGGTCCCAATGCCTCGGGCAATGCCATCCCCGCGGCCCGTATCTGTGAAGACGCAGGCGTGATCATGATCTCTCCCTGGTCCACCAACCCCAAGACCACGGAAGGCAAGAAATACGTCTTCCGGGCCTGTTTTATCGACAGTTTCCAGGGCCGGGTCATGGCCAAGTTCGCCCGGGAGAATCTCAAAGCCAGGACTGCGGCCGTCCTGTACGAAGTGTCTGCGGAGGCCAGCAAGGGCCAAGCCGAATTTTTCAAGAAATTCTTCGAGGCCGGGGGGGGCAAGGTGGTGGCCTTTGAGTCATACAGTAAAGATGATAAAGACTTTTCCTCCCAAATAACCACCATCAAGGCCGCCAACCCCGATGTCCTCTTTCTGCCCAACTATTACAATGATGTGCCCCTCCAGGCCGAGCAGGCGCATCGTCTGGGGTTGACTTGCCCTTTAATCGGCTCTGACGCCTGGGGCAGCCAGGAACTCCTGACCTTGGGGGGCAAGGACCTGGAAGGCAGTTACTTCAGCACCCATTATGCCCCGGATATCGCCACGGCCACCGCCCAGAAGTTTATCAAGGAATATGAGGCCAAGTATGGCAAAAAGCCTGACGACGTGGCGGCCTTGACCTATGACGCCACCCGGCTGCTCTTGGCCGCGGTGACCCAGGCCCAAAGCCTGGATCGGCAAAAGGTGCGGGACGCCCTGGCTTCTATTCGCGAATTTGACGGGGTAACCGGGAAGATGGAGTGCGCTGGCACCGGCGATCCCACCAAGAGCGCAGTGATTTTGCAGATCAAGGACGGCAAGTTCAAATACCACGCGACGGTGCAGCCGTAGAAGGGCCTTGGAGGGAAAAAGGTAAATTTGTCAAGTAATCAGTGATCAGTAATCAGTGATCAGTATTTCCCAAGCCAATGATTACTGATCACTGAATAACTGATTACTGTCTTCCTCCACCCCTTAAATCGACAGAATTTATGCTCCAGATTTTAGGTCAGAACATCCTCAACGCCCTGCAACTGGGGAGCGTCTATGCCCTCATCGCCCTGGGTTACACCATGGTCTACGGCATCCTCACCCTGATCAACTTTGCCCACGGCGACATCTTCATGGTGGGGGCCTACCTGAGCCTGGCGGCCGCGGCCTTTTTGCTGGGGCTGCACCTGGGCCTGCCCGCGGTGGTGGTCTTTGTGGGCGCCATGTGCTTCAGCATGGTGCTCACCGCGCTGTTGGGGGTGACCATCGAACGCCTGGCCTACCGGCCCCTGCGCCAGGCGCCCCGGGTCTCCGCGGTGATCACCGCCTTGGGGGTGGGGCTCTTTCTGGAGAATTTCACCCTGGGACTGCTGGGCCCGGAGCCCCGGCATTTCCCCACCCTGATCAGCGTTGGCGCCTGGGAAATAGCGGGCCTCACCATCACCCCTCTACAAATTCTGATCATCCTGGGGGCCGCGGTGCTGATGGTCCTGCTGGACCTGCTGGTGGGCCACACCCTACTGGGTATGGCCATGCGGGCCATTTCCTATAACCGGCAAATCGTCCCCTTAATGGGGGTGCCGGTGGACCGGGTGATTTCCCTGACCTTTGCCATCGGCTCCGCCATTGCCGCCGCCGGGGGATTGATGTACGGCCTGGCCTACCCGGTCCTGGACCCTTACATGGGCGTCCGCATCGGCTGGTGGGCCTTCATCGCCGCGGTGGTGGGAGGCATCGGCAACATCCGGGGCGCCATGCTGGGGGGTTTTATCCTGGGCGCGGTGGAAATCTTCACCCCCATGATCCTGCCTTCCTCCACCTACCGGGACTTCGTGGCTTTTTCGCTCCTGCTCCTGCTTTTAGTCTTCAAGCCCACGGGACTGTTGGGAAGACCGATTTTTGAGAGAGTGTAGCAGTGGTCAGTGGCCAGTGGTCAGTGATCAGTAATATAGGGCGTACCGTGCACGCCGCATTACTATGTCTTAAATAGAGCACTTTCAAATCGATTACTCATCAAACATATTTTTTCGTAGGGGCGAACCTTGGGTTCGCCCCTACATTTCAATAAGTTATTGAATGTTTTGGGTTTTAGCAGTCGGGGGTGTCGCGCACCTAGGATTGTGGCGGCTGGTGGCCGCCCAATATCTGGCCACTGACCACTGACCACTGGCAACTATTGCATGGTAATTTCAGAAAAGCGAAAGAAACTGTTAACCTGGCTGGGAGCGGTCCTGCTCCTCGTCCTGTCCTGGCTTCTCCCCGCGTCCGGTTTGCTCAACCCTTACGTGGTGCAGATCCTCATGTACCTGGGGATCAACATGATCCTCACCCTGAGTCTGAACCTGGTGAACGGCTACATGGGGGAATTCTCCGTGGGCCACGCCGGGTTCATGGGCATCGGCGCCTACGCGGCCTCCATCATCACCGTCTGGTTCCTGCCCCGGGCCTGGGCCTTTTGGACGTTCCCGGCCGTCTTGGTGGCGGGGGGCCTGGCGGCCGCGGTGGCCGGGCTGGTGGTGGCTTTTCCCTCCTTCCGGACCCGGGGGGATTATCTGGCCATCGTCACCCTGGCCTTCAACATGATCGTCAAAAGCGTGCTGGAGAACCTGGAAGTCGTGGGAGGCCCCAGAGGGTTTCTGGGCATGCCCCGCCTCACCAACCTCTTTTGGGTGGCGGCCTGGGTGCTGATTACGGTGATGGTCCTGCGTCGCCTGGTCTACTCCAATTTCGGCCGGGGCATCACCGCCATCCGGGAAGACGAGGTGGCCGCCAACCTCACGGGGGTGGACACCCGTAGAGTCAAGCTCTATGCTTTTCTCGTCTCCGCGTTTTTCGCGGGGGTGGCCGGGGGGCTCTTCGCCCACCTGCTGCAATTTATCAACCCCCGGAGCTTTTCCATCCTCAAATCCACGGACATGCTGGTCATGGTCTACCTGGGGGGCGTGGGCAGCCTCACCGGCTCGCTCTTGGGGGCCACCATTTTCACTCTGCTCATGGAGGTGCTGCGGCCCCTGGGCCTGTGGCGCTGGGTGGTGGGGCCGCTGCTCCTGGTGTTGTTGATGATCTTCCGGCCCCAGGGGATCATGGGGTTTAAGGAATGGAAGTGGTTCAAGGAGCGGGCGGTGAGCAGTGAGCAGTGAGCAGTGAGCAGTGAGCAGTGAGCAGGGGTCAGGGGCCAGGACTATAGGGCGTGCCGTACACGCCGCTGCCGGCCGCTAGGGGCCAGCCTAGATTAATCTAAATTAATCGAGATGCAATAACAGGTAGGGGCAAACCTTGGGTTCGCCCAGCGCGCCCAGGGCGAACCCAAGGTTCGCCCCTACGAAAAACAATTTTGAAAACGAATTGGTATTTAAAGTAATTATGCCGTTACTTGAAATCACTAACCTCTCCCACAACTTCGGCGGCTTGTGCGCTCTTACCAAGTTTTCCCTGGAGGTCAAAGCAGGGGAACTGGTGGGCCTCATCGGCCCCAACGGCGCGGGCAAGACCACCATCTTCAACCTGATCACCGGGGTCTTCAAGGTGCATGAAGGGGTTATCAAGTTCCAGGGACAAGACATCACCCATTGGCGCAGCCACCGCATCAGTTCCCGGGGCATTGCCCGCACCTTTCAGAACATCCGCCTCTTTAAGGAGTTGAGCGTCCTGGACAACGTGCGCCTGGGGGCTTATGCCCGGCATGCTTACAGTCTCCTGGACGCGGTGGGGCGCAGCCGCAATTTCCGGCGGGAAGAGGAACGGCAGCGGCAGCGGGCCGAGGCCCTGTTGGCCCGCTTTAATCTCTCCCGTTATGCCGGGGCTCCGGCCCGGAATCTGCCCTATGGGGAGCAGCGCCGCGTGGAGATGGCCCGGGCCCTGATCAGCGAGCCCCGGCTGCTGCTCCTTGACGAGCCCGCGGCGGGCATGAACCAGAGCGAGACCCAGGAACTCATCCGCCTCATTTTGGAAATTAAAGAGGAATTTTCCCTGACCATCATCCTCATCGAACATCAGATGCGGGTCGTACAAAATCTCTGCCAGTGGGTCAAGGTGCTGGACTTCGGGGAGACCATCGCCTCCGGCCCGCCCCGGGAAATTCAACAACACCCCAAGGTGCTGGCGGCGTATCTGGGCCAGGATGGGGCGCTGGTGGAGGAAGAAATGGAAAACTCCGCATCCAGGTCTGTGATTGTGGGTCAGTGAGGGGGGTAAAAAGGAAAAAGGGGAAAGGGGGAAAAGGCTAAAGAAAGATTTTGCCTTTCCCCTTTCTCCCTCTTCCCCTTTTCCCCTTTTAACCCTGCGGCTATATATCAATGGTTCTCAAAAAAGAAATATATACAAATAGATGAGCAACATACCCCTACTGGCAGTAACCGATCTCTGGATCGCCTATGAGCGCATCAACGCCGTGCGGGGGGTCTCCTTTGCCGTGGGGGAGGGGGAGATCGTCACCCTCATCGGCGCCAACGGCGCGGGCAAGACCACGATCCTGCGGGCCATTTCCGGGCTGCTGCCCGCGGCCCGGGGGAGCATCACCTTCGCGGGGGAAGATTTACTCCGCCTCCCGGCCCATCTCCGGACCCAGGGGGGCATTGCCCACGTGCCCGAAGGCCGGGGCATCTTCGGCAACCTGACGGTCCTGGAAAACCTGCGCCTGGCCGCCTACGCCCGCACCGATGCCGGGATCGCCCATGACCTGGAAGAAGTCCTGGAACTTTTCCCCCGGCTGGCGGAACGGCGGCAGCAATGGGGCAATACCCTTTCCGGCGGGGAGCAGCAGATGCTGGCCGTGGGCCGGGCCCTGATGAGCCGGGGCCGCCTCCTGCTGCTGGACGAACCCTCCATGGGCCTGGCCCCCATGCTGGTCCGGGAGATTTTCCGGGTCATTCAGCGCCTCAACCGGCAGGGGGCCACCATCCTGCTGGTGGAGCAGAACGCCCACCTGGCCCTGGAGGTGGCCCACCGCGCCTATATCCTGGAAACCGGGGAAATCTCCCTGTTTGGCCCCAGCTGCGAATTGAAGCACCACCCCCGGGTCCGGGAGGCCTATCTGGGAGGATGATTATTAATCCACTTACCTCACCACCCGCCCCCGCAGGTCGTGGGCGTGGTGGTTCACGGCCTGCCACAGGTCCTGATGCTCACCTTCGTGCTCATAGCGGCTAAGGAAACGCTCCCCCAGTTCCTGGCGGCAGTCGCAGCAGAGCCGGTGGAGCTCATCCAGCTTCTTTTCCATGCGGGTCAGCAGCCGCCAGAGAAGAAAGGCGCTCACCCCCGCAAAGAGGCCCACCAGGGAGACCAGGGTGTTGGCGTGTTCCCCCAAATCCTGAAAGGACATATCTTACGACCCTCTGTCCTGAAAAGTTCAAAGTTCAAGGTTCAAAGTTCAAGGTTAACTGCCGGTAACTTTTCATAATTTACGGGTGAGCTAAGAGCTCATGAACAACTGTTTCCGAAAACCGAAAACTGAAAACCGCCTTTAAGATTTGGCCACCCCGGCCCGGAGGGCAGCCAGGCCCATGGCGCCGGCCAGCCCCATGATCAGGTCGTATTGGCCCTGGTCAATCCAGCCCATGGTCCTGGCAAAGGTGCCCAGGGCCAAAACCACCGCACTGATGTAAGTCTTTTTTCCTGCCAGCATGCTCACTCCTCCCAGCCCGTGATGTTCACCACCTGATTGGCGGTGTTTTCGTTGTTGAGATAAACGCGGCTGCCTGCCAACAGCCGGCAAGTAAAGGGCAGGGCCCCCCGCACCCCCTGGAAATCCGCAGACGGCGGCGGGCCATGGAGAATCAGGGCCGGGTTGCTGCCGTCATAGGACAGGGCCAGCTTCAGGTCCGCACCCCCGGCCGCGGCCGCATAACCCTTAAGCAGCCGGGCGGTGGGCGGGACCAGGAGCCCCAGATCAAATAAGGTGTAGCCGTTGATGGCCCCGCTGGCCGCCTGACGGGGGGTGACATAGGTGTAGCGGTCGCCCTCCTGGTAAAAGGGGAGGAGATTATTGTCGCTGCCGTTCAGGACCATCCCCAGGCCGCGGAAATTGGTGTTGGGCAGGACTACGAACCAGTCCCCCTGGGCCAAGGTCAGGGCGTCGCCGCCATAAGTGACGGTGCCGGCGGTGCCGTTGTCGCTGTTGTTGGCGGTAATGAGGCGCACCAGGCCCCGGGAGGCGCCGCTGAGCACCAGGATTTTACCGCCCGCCAGTTCGTCGGCGCTGAAACCGTAGCCGATGTCTCCGGTATTGCCGTTATTCCTTAAAGTGATGACCTGCGCCGCCTGGGACGAGACCCGCATTACCGGCATGGCCTTGAGGGTGAAGCAGGTGTCGGCCGCCCCCGCCAGGGCATAGACGCAGTACCATTGATTGGCCTTCTCGCTGCCCCAAAGGCTGCTGGCAGTGGCGCAATTCAGCACCACGGCCGTAGAGTTTTCCCGGTAGCGGCCGTCCGCCAGGCCGCCGGTGAGCCACTGCCCCGGATGCAATGGCGAAGGAAAGCCGCAGAGCATTACCCGGGCCTTGCAGTCGGCGGTGGCATTGACCCTGATACTGGCCGTATCCACATACTCCAGGGCCGGGGCCAGGGTCAGTTGCAATCCATCCAGCACCGCCTCCTCGACCTTCTCGAAATCACTTTTCAAGATGACTTGGCGGCCCGTGCCGCTGCCCCACTTGCTTTGGGGGAGGTGGATCAAGGACATGGTTTAACCTCCGAATTGTTATGAAAAATATGGAGAAGATGAGGGAAAAAGGTGAAAAGGCGAAAGGGGGAAAGATCAACATTGCAGGTACTCTTTTTTCCCATTTCCCCGTTTTCCCTTTTCCCCCAAATCAACCTCCATAGGCCCGGGACGACCAATTGGCGTCATAAGAGCTGTCCTGGTCGATGGCAAAGTTATCGTAGCCGGTGCCGGATTGGTCCACGGCCCAGGCGCTGGCGGGGTTGAAGGGGCGAGCCAGGGCCAGGTGCGTGGTGCGGCGTCCCAGGTCCAGGTCTTTGCCGGTGACCCAATACTCGGCGCGGTCCAGGCCATGGAAGTCCGAGGACACCGCCACCGTATCTCCCAGCTCGATCCTAGCGCCTTCCAGCCAGGTTTCCGCCGCCGCCAGCTCCCAGGGGTTGGCCAGGCGCTGCAGCAGCCGGGAGGCCAGCAACTGGGCAAATTCGGGGTTTTCCAGAATCACCGGCTCGCCATAACGGCAATCCAGGTCCGTGGCCTGTTCGCCCCAGGCGGCGATGGCCGCGTCATCCCGGGCTTCGGCGTACTGGCTGTTGTCCTGGTTGTAGTCGGCGTACCGCAGGCGCACCAGGTTTTTCACCCCTTCCAGGTCGTAGCTCAGGGTCAGGGAGCGGAGTTGTCCCGCAGCCAGTTCCACCAGGTTATCCAGGAGAATAAAGCGCAGGAGGCACTGGAACCAGTCCCAATCCCCCTGGTGTTTGGCGTATTCCAGGGCTCCGCCCAACATGCAGATTACGGCCTCCAGGGAGCCCATCTGCGCCAGGCACAGGTAATTGGGGACGTAGTCCCAGACATCCGCGGCCTCGCTGACCGTGAAAGGAATCAGGTCGGAGTTGAGGACATTGGGCTTGCTGTCCCCGGTATGACTGAAGGCCCAGGAGATGAGGGCGTCAAAATGCGCCCCATCCTGGGAGGTGGAAGGAAAGGGGTAGGCCTGGCCCGCGGCTCCGTTGACCGCCAGGCCGAAGGCCTGGAGCACCAGGCCGTTGAGCCAGGCGTAATGGTAATCGCTTTTATAACCGCCGAAATCCTGGTCCCCCCGGTTGGCCCGGAGGTCATCCAGGAGGCGCCGGGCCCAGAGGCCAGCCCGGGCATCGCCGTTACGCAAATAAATATAGAGACAGCTCAAAACCAGAGATGCGGCCATGCCCGGGTCGTAGGGGGAACCGTAGGCAAAGCCGTATTCGCCAAAGCCCTGGGGGAACTTCCAGCCCGAGCCGTCGGCCTGGATAAAATTATCCAGCCAGTTAAGCCAGTTGTCCAGAAAAGTCCAGGCCTGGGAGTCGCTGCTGATGAAGTAATACTGGGCCAGCCGCATAACGGCCCAGTATTGCCCCAGGCCGCAGCCCACTTCGGGATAGGCGCTGCCGTTGACCGCACCCTGGACGATGTTCCAGGTATTTTGATACTCCGCCGCCGGCAGCAGCCGGCGCTCATACTTGCAGTAATCCAGGGAAAAGACCCCGCCGGTGCCGATATTTAAATTGGCGGTGTTGAGCAGGCCGTTGCCCGTGGCCAGGTCATCGTTGCCTAACAGGACGCCGTCCTTGATCTTATAAATCTTGCCGTCTGTGGGGGAGATCATCCAGGTGAGCATATGCCAGTTGCCGTCCAGGACCCCGGCGATATCGGCGTAGGAGTCTCCGGCGCTGGTGGTCACCCGCAACTGCAAGGCCGTGCTCCCGGCCTCCTTGGTCTGGATGACCCAACCGTCCGTCCCCATCTTGTCCACCAGCCAGCAATAGGCGCTTCCTTGCGGCGAGCCCTTGATAACCAGGGTCAGGGAAAAGGATTGTAAGCCCGGCTCAAACAGGGAGTTGCTGGCCAGGCTGGCATGGGCCATACCGTCAAAGCTCACCGCGGTGTTTCCCGGCTGGCAGACCCCAGCGGCGTAAACGGGCGCGCCGCTGCTCCAGGTCAGGGTGTGGCCGTGGCCGGAGGCGTCGGTGAGCGCGGCGTTGAAGTGCCAGGCCCCGCTCACCAAACCATAATTGCGGTATTTAAGCCACCAGGAAAAGTGGGTAAAATCCTCTTCGCCGCACAGGGCGATGTTTTCCACGTCATTGCGGGTATGCACCGGCAGCAGGGGGCCTTTGATCCCGCCATAGCGGCTCTGGAAGGCATCCTGAGCATCCCGGTGCAGGTTGAGGTAGTTCTGGCAGAGAGTCAGAGCCCCAACCAGATAGGGGGCCAGGGGCTGGGCGTAGTGCACCAGGGTGGGGCCCCGCCAGAGGTTCTGGCCATAGGGGGTGAGGGAGATGGCCAACCGGGGGGCGAAGGGGTAGGGGTCCCCGGCCACCAGGTTCAGGCCCACCTCATCCAGCCACCATTCATGCTCCGCCAGACCCTGCTGCTCCATCTTAAATTCCAGGAGCCGCAGGCGCTGGGCTCCGGCAAAGGTGAGGTGATCCCCGAACTTGAGGTCCGTGAGATAAAACGCGCCATTGCTGGGAGGCGTGGCTGCCAGGCCCAGATCCACCACCTGCAGGGGGTGAGTCAGGGGAGAACTCCCGGACTCCAGGCTCATCTCCCCCAGGTTCACCGTCACCCGCTGCCAGGAACCTACCTGAATGGTCACGTCTTTATGGAAATAGCTGCCCTGGGCGTCCTTGACCTTGACCCGCAGGTTCAGGTAGTTGGCCCCGGAGACCACCGGCTTGATGAGGAAATTAACGTTAGTCTGCCCGGTGGAATTACAGCGCTGGGGGTCGATCCCCACCCAGGCGCCAAACGCGGTGACATAAGGAGAGAGGTCCCAGGTGATGAGCCTCTGGGTGTAATAAGTCTCTCCCAAGATGACCAGGGTCTCTTCCCAGTCGCCGATGGTGATGTCGCTGTCATCCGGCGTCGCGGCATACCAGCCGCCCCACATGGCCCGCACCCGGTCGCCGTCGTCGATGAGGTTGTCCCGGCGCCAGAACTGGGCGAAGGGAATCTCAAAGGCCGTGGTTTCGGGATAGCGGTCCGGCAGGGCATGGACAAAAACATGCTGCGGCCCCCAGGGGTCCGGGTCCGCATCCGCGGAATCATTCAAGGACACCAGCAGGCGGCGGGGGTGCACGGCCGGGTCGCCGCCCCAGAATTGCCAGGTGTCGCCGGCCACCAGGTCAGTGCCGCTGCCGCCTTCCCAATAAACCTGGATGCCGCCCCATAAGTCTATGGGGTGGTCCCGGTCCCCGGTGATCACCCCGCTGGCTTCCCAGGTGCTGCCCCCGTCCCGGGACCAACGGCAAGTGGCCGCGCCCACTTCCCCGCCGCTTTGCACCTGCACCACAAACTTGCGTTTTTCCTGGCGGGCGTAATCTCCGGTAATGACCAGGCTGGCGCTGCCGCTGCCCACTTTGGTGAGATTATGGACCCGCCGGGTCTCCCCCGGCCCCCGTAATTTAAGCTGCACCCGGTCCATGGCGCTGAAAGGGAGGGACTGCAAGGACCAATCCAGGCCGTAGCCGCACCAGGCCGCATCCGTGACGCCGGTTAACTCCGCGAGGATGTGCAGCTCCCGGTTGGAGGAGCCGGGGGCCTGGGAGATTTCAAAGACCTGGAAAGCGGCCGCGCCAGTGGTGGCATCCCGGTAGAGCAGGTAAGCGCCCCGGTTCCACTCCTGGCGCTCAAAGGAGTCAAAAATCAGGGGGGAATTGCGGCTTTCCTCCCGGGGGTAGAACGCGTCCCAGAGGAATTGGATCAGGGGCTGCAGGTCCCGGCCCTGCTCCCGGCCCGCCAGGTGCAGGAAGACCATGAGGTCCAGGATCCGGTCCACTGCGAAATCATAGGTATAGTCATCCCGGGCCCGATAGGCCCGGCGGACGCAGGGGTAGTTGTTCAGAGGCTCATATTTTGCTGACTTTTCCCCGGTCAAATAGAGGTAATAGACCTGGACCGACGTGCCCGGGGCCAGGGCCATGCCCAGGGTGATGCTGGTGGTGCTCCCCTGGTTGGTGAAAGACCCGTCCAGGTAATAGTTGGTGAGGTCCCCGGATATGGGGTCGGCCCAGAAGCCGTCCCAGGGGAAACCGGTCGCGGCCAGCCACACTCCCCGGACCAGGAGGACCTGGCCGCCGCCGGGGTTGGGGCTGGCAATGATGATCCGGCCATCCGCCCCCACCAGCGCGGTGGCGCCGCTCCAGTTGCCGGCGGCCACCTCCTGCAGGGGGGTCCCCCCCATATTATCGAAGACCCAGTTGAACTGGGACGCCCGGGCCCATTCAATCCGCCCCATTATTTCCCCTTTGCTTTCTCTTTGCGTCTTTGCGTCTTGGCGTGAGGAAAAATTTCACGCAAAGACGTAAAACAATTCATTCTTCTCCCAAATAGGCCTTGATCCGGATCTCCCCGAAGTCCACCCAGAGGTCGTAGAGGCAGCGTTTCAGGATTTCCCGGAGGGCCTGGGCCGCGGTCACATTCTCAAAGCAGACGCCGATGGCATAGCTGGGGGTGAGGCTTTTGGCCAGATCGAAAGTATCTTGCTGCAAGGCCGAGCCCAACCCCGCCGCGGCCAGGATATCGGTAATGATATCCACCGGGTGGGTGGTAGCGTCCTTGATCAACCGGGCCTCCACCTGGGCGGAGCGGCCGGTGATGGTGATCAGGCCCGTTTCCGGATCTGCCGCCACCCGGTCTTGGGTGGCGGCGCCGTTCAGGTAGACCGCGATGATGGAGGTAAAGGGGCCGCCGTCAACCTGGTAGTGGTACACCGGCGGCTGGGCCGTGAAGGTCCATTGATCTCCGGAGGCCAGGTCGGTGCCGGAGCCGGAATCCCAATAGACCGCCAGGCCGTTCTCCAACGCCACCGGATTGCCCGCGCCCGCAGTGGTGCAGCCGGTCTCCCGCCAGCTCTGCCCCTGGTTCACCGACCAGCGGAAATTCACCCCGCCCACCTCGCCGCTGCCTTCGGCCTGCAGCAGATATTCCTGGACGTACTCACCGCGGTAGGTACCGATCACCTTCAGGACCGCGCTGCCGGAGCCGCTTTTCACCGGCTCCCCCACCTGGGCGTCCACGGTCTCCGTCAGTTCCGCTGTCGCCCGGTAAGGACCGCGCATAAAAGGCTGCCGCACGCCGGCAATGGTGGGCGCACCCAGGAGGGTTTGCAGCCGGGCCGCCGTCCAATCCTGGCTTTTGAGACTCACCCGGTGTTCTCCCTTCCAGGCGTGGGCCATACCGGCCAGGCCCTCCAACTCTCCCTGATAAGCCAACTGCCACTCCACCTGGCCGCCGGGCAGATCCCAGCCGTGATAGAGGGCCAGCTTTTTTTGACTGGAGGCCAGACCCAGAAGATAGGAATTTGCCGCGCCGGCCAGCCATTGCCCCCGGCGGTTGTCCAGGACCAGGGTCAGATCGCCGGTGCGCAGCTCGCTGAAATCCCGGGCCAACTCCACCCGCACCGCACCAGGGTCCAGGATCTCCCCTTCCGGCAGGCTCAGGCGGCCTTCAAAGCGGAGAGCGGCCACATAACCGGAAGTCACCTGCTCCCCGCTGCCCGTGAACTCCACTTTTACCTGGAAATAGGGGAGCAGATTGTACTCCGCGCCCTGGCTTAAAGGCAGATAAGAGGCATTGGCGATTTCGCCGGCGCTGGCCGCAGTCCGCAAAAAGACCCGGGTTGCCATCTCCCCGGCCTGGTCCTCCCAGAAGGCCGCCACCTCATTGAGATAGGGGGAAAAGGCATGCAACACCGGGGAGGTCCAGGACGCGGTGCTGTAGGAACCTGCTGCCAGCGCCAGCTTTCCCGCTTCGCCGCCATAGGCCGTATTGATAAACTCCCCGGAACCGGCGGCCAGGCCGTAATCCAGGTCAAAGGGATAAAGCACCGCCTTCACCCGGGGCCTGGCCCCGCGGTCGCGGCTCTCTTCATGAAGATATTCCCCGCTACTGGTTCTCATAAACCTGCCTTGAGTAAAGGGATGAAATGTCAGCTAAAGATCAAAAACTAAAATTTTTAATGCCTATTGCCTTAGCTCCGAAAAACAATATTGCCTTTCTCTTGAGACATTCCTAAGCGAAAAGAACTCCCTCCCCCTGCGAGGGGGGAGGGGTGGGGTGGGGGTGGCGTCTTGAACCAGCGCCGCCGCAAGACGCCACCCTCCCCCTAACCCCCTCCCCTCAAGGGAGGGGGGACTTTAATGCCTTTTTGTTCCCTAAGGCTTATGTAAACCGGAGTTATGGCAATAATAGTTAAATTTTCTAACTGAAAGCTGACCGCTGAAAGCTTCCTCCAATCATATCTCTTCCAGCACCATGCTCCCGGACCAGAGCCCCGGGGCTGTTTCCCGGAAGTCCAAATCACTGGTCCAGGCGCCGGTGAAGGTCTTGGTCCCAGCCGCGTCCCGGAAGAAACCGATGTCCGCCTGCGCCTGCTTGATGGCCGCGAGCTGGTCCTTCTGGGCCGTGGAAATATATTGGAACTTCAACACCCAGCGCTGTTTCAGGCTCCGGACATAGCTCCGCAAAGTGCCGTCCAGGGCCCGCTCCCGGTCGGTCTCATCCTGGACCATCTCTTGATAATCCCAGGAGAAGTTGACCGGCAGGGTATAGCTCTGGCGGCTGCTCCCCGCGGGGGTCCATTCCAATTTGGCGTTGGCCATGGGCACCTCTTTAATAACAAGTGGCCATCAAAGAATTTTTTGGTAGGGGCGGACCCAGGTGTCCACCCCTGGTTTGGCGATGGCGACTTGGTCTTACCAGCGGCGATCCATTTCTTTCTGGAGCAAGGGGAGGATCTGGCGTTGCACCAGACGGCCCCAGTCCAGGCGGTTGACGCCCGCGGCATCCAGGCTCTGCACCTGGATGGAAAAGTCGTAGCGGGGCGCGGTTCCCGGAGAGGCCAGATCGAGCCGTCCGGACCGCAGGGCTTCGAAGTTCTTCTCCCCCAGCCGGGTCATGGCCTCCCGGGGCAGGATGCCCTCCCCGGTCTGGGCCAGGATCAACTGCTCGTCGCTGCCCCAGGCCCCCGGAGAGACCGCCAAACCCTGGTGGGCGGAGACGATCCCTCCCTGGTGGAACAGGCCGCCAAACCCCAGGCCGCCGGTCAGGAAAGAGAATAAGCCGCCGCCTCCTCCTCCAAAAAAGCCCAGCCAGGTCTGGCCCACTTTCTCCAGGGTCTGGAGAAAATTTTTGCTCCAATCCTCCAGATCGCCGGAAATCTCTCCCAGGGCCTTCCGCAGACTCTGGCTCAGAGAGCTGCCCATGGCCGACCCCTGGGCCGCCAGGTCCGAGAAGTTGGCCTGGGCCACCCCGGACATCTGCTCCAGGGAGCCTTGCCAATCCCCGGAAAACGCGGTCCAGCTCTCCTGCATCTGCTTAATTTCGTCATTCCAGGCCGCCAGCCGTTCCCGGCTGTATTCCCGACTGAGATGCAGCAGCTCTTCCTGGCTGGCCCGAAAATTCGCTAATTCACTGGTAAATCCCGTTTTCGAGCTGTCTTTGGCCATTGTTACCTCGCTGGCACTCTGCAAAAATCCGGCGCACCACGCCCAACAGCAGCCAGGTCTCCAGGCTCAGGTCATTGGCCCGGAAGGGATAGCCCGCCTGGCT